>CAZBRE010000106.1:15162-16383 GCA_964494065.1 uncultured Alphaproteobacteria bacterium | reverse complement strand
ATTGGAGGGCGATCGGGGACTCGAACCCCGGACCCGCTGATTAAGAGTCAGCTGCTCTACCGACTGAGCTAATCGCCCGCAAACGCGTAGTGCCGCGGATATAACAAAGGGTTGCGGCCTTGTCGAGCGGACTGGATATGGGAGTCGGCCGCTGGCAGCACAAGGGGCACAAGTCGGGCGCCCAATTCGGCGCCATCACGCTGTGATATATCAGATCTCGTCGTCGAAGCGGCCGATACGGGCGTCGCGGTTGATATAGACCGACAGCACCAGCCCGAAGCCGAACATCAACGTCAGCATCGCCGTGCCGCCATAGGAGATGAGCGGTAGGGGCACGCCCACGACCGGGAATATCCCGGTCACCATGGCGATGTTGATGAACACATAGAGGAAGAAATTGACCGAAAGCCCCAGCGCCAGCAAACGGCCGAACTGATTGCGGCTGCGCAGGGCGATCATGATGCCGTAGCCGATGATCGCTGAGAACAACGCCAACAGCACAAGCCCCCCCATCAAGCCGAATTCCTCGGCCAGAACGGCGAAGGCAAAGTCCGTTTGGGACTCCGGAATGAATGAGAGATGGCTCTGGCTGCCCTGCAGAAAGCCCTTGCCCCAGACGCCGCCGGAGCCAAGTGCAATCTGCGATTGGGTGCTGTGATAACCCGAGCCCAATGGATCGCTCGATGGGTTGAGGAAGCTCAGAATGCGTTTTCGCTGATAGCTGTGCAGCACGCTCCAGGCGATCGGCATGGCGGCCAGGCCGATTGCGCCGGCCACGGCGAACTTCCATGCCTTGACCCCGCCCACGAACATCACGGCCAGGCCCACCGCGCCCAAAAGCGCCGCGGTACCGAGATCGGGCTGCTTCAGGACCAGGCCGATCGGCATCGCGATCATGATCAGGGGAACGAGCAGGCGCGTCGGACGCGCGATGTCCTCCAGCGCCGATTTGTGGAAGTAGCGCGCGAGCGCGACGACCAGCGCAATCTTCATCACCTCGGAGGGCTGCACGCGCAGAAAGCCGAAATCGACCCAGCGCTGCGAGCCGCCCTTCACGAGCCCGATAACCTCCACCGAAACCAGGAGCAACAGCGCTACGCCGTAAATCAGGTACGCATGACGGAGCCAAAAGCGGAGATCCACCATGGCGGCGCCGAACATCACCAGAAGGCCAAAGGAAAACCGCACGATCTGCCGGGTTGCCCACGGATCGAACTTGCC
>CAZBRE010000106.1:0-15062 GCA_964494065.1 uncultured Alphaproteobacteria bacterium | reverse complement strand
GAAGGCCAAAGGAAAACCGCACGATCTGCCGGGTTGCCCACGGATCGAACTTGCCGCCGCCCGCTGAGTAGAGCGTGGCGAAACCAATCGCCGCCGTTATCGCGATCAGCAGCACAAATCCCCAGGTCACCTCGCGCAAACGGGCGAGGACCGAGATGTGTTCGCGGTAGCGGCCGGGCTCCACCATCATGGCTCAGCCTCCTCCGCCCACAGCGCCGCCAGCACCACGAGTTCCGTCGGCCGACGCCTCGCGCTTGGCGGATTTTTTTGGCTTGAGCTTTGTCTTGAGCTTTGCCTTGGGCTTCGCAACCGCCGCCGCGGTCTTCTCCTTGGGTTTCTTTTCGACCGTCGGATTGAGCCGCTTTTGGGCCTCGGTCAGAATGTCCTTAGCGACAGGCGCCGCTGCGGCCGAACCGCCCCCGCCATGCTCGACGATGACGGCGCAGGCAAAACGCGGCGCATCATGGGGTGCGAAGGCCACGAAGAGCGCGTGATCGCGCAGCTCCCAGGGCAGGTCCTTGTTCTTGCGGACGCCGCGGGCACGTTCGGCCTTGGTGATCCGGCGGACCTGTGAGGTGCCGGTCTTGCCGGCCATCCATTTGCCCTTCTCGGTGATCCGGGTCCAAAAAGCCGTTCCACCCGGCTCGTTGGTGACACCGTTCATCCCGCTTCGGACGAGTTCGAGCGACTTCTTCGAGATGCCGAGCGGCTTGAAGGTCCGCGTCGTGCGAGGACCGACCTCGCGGCCCTCGATATCATCGCGCGCCAGGTGGGGCTTCACCGCAAAACCCCCATTGGCGATCCGCGCCGTCATGACGGCCAGCTGCAAGGGCGTGGCCAGCACGTAGCCCTGACCGATCCCGGCGACGAGCGTCTCACCGGGATACCAGGGCTGCTTCATCATCTTCATCTTCCAGGCGGTCGACGGGATCGATCCTTTGCGCTCGCCGGGCAAATCGATGCCGACGATCTTGCCGAGGCCGAGCTTGTGTGCCATCGCCGCGATCTTGTCGACGCCGACCTTGAGCGCGACGTTGTAGAAATAGACGTCGCAGCTCTGCTTGATCCCGTTATGCAGGCTGACGAAGCCGTGCCCGCCGCGCTTCCAGCAATGAAAGCGCGCGTTGCCCAGCTGCTTGAAACCCGGGCACACGAAACCGGTATGAGGCGTGATCACGCCCGCTTCGAGCGCGGCGAGGGCAACGACCAATTTGAACGTCGATCCCGGCGCATACTGGCCGGCGATCACCTTGTTGGTCATCGGCGCCTTGGGATTGGTGAGGTATTTCCGCCAGAGCTTGCGATCGATGCCTTCGCCGAACACCTCAGGATCGAAAGCCGGGGTCGAGGCGAGCGCGAGCACATCGCCGGTATGCACGTCCAAGATGACAGCAGCGCCGCTCACGTCCTTCAAGCGCTCGACCGTGAATTTCTGCAGCTCGGCGTCGAGGGTCAGCACGACCTTCTTGCCCGGTGTACCGCGCTTGCGTGACAACTCGCGGATCACCCGGCCATGGGCATTGATCTCCACCTGGCGCGCGCCGGCATGGCCGCGCAGCGCCAGGTCGTAAGTCCTCTCGATCCCGTTCTTGCCGATGCGGAACTCCGGGAGCTGAAGGAGCGGATCGCCCTTCTGTTCTTTTTCCTCCACCGCCGCCACGTAGCCGACTACGTGGGCGGTCGCCTGGCCGTAGGGATAGCGCCGCGCCAGTCCCTGCTCGATGTAAACACCTGGAAGGTCCGGCGAATTCACCTCGACCTGGGCCACTTGCTCCCAGGTCAGGCTGCGGCGGATCGCCACCGGCACGAAGCGCGGCCGCCGCCGGATCTCTTTTAGAATCCGCAGACGCTCCGCGCGATCGAACTGGATGATGTCCTGCAGAACGTTGAGAGTGCGGCGGATATCCTTGATCCGCTCGGCGACGATGACGGCGCGGAACTCCTGCTGATTGGCCGCGATCTCGCGGCCGGTGCGGTCGACAATCAACCCGCGCGGCGGGATCGTCAGGCGCAGGCTGATGCGGTTTTCCTCGGCCAGCGTCTTGAACCGCTTGCCGCGCACCACCTGGAGATCGTAGAGCCGCCAGGTCAGCACCGCGAACATAAACGCCTGGCCACCGACCAGAATCGTTGCGCGCCGCGAGAACAGCCTGTGGCGTTCAATATCCGGATGCATCAGCGCGCCTCAGGCCTGCCTGAGAACGGCATGGTCCACCCGCAGGAGAAGCCAGGACAAGCCGGGATAGAGCGCGATGGCGAGGAGCACCCGCAAGGCCGGATCGCCGAGCGACAGGAACTCCTGCGTGATCGCGGCCATCAGTGCCCAGCGCAGGAGCTCGAACACCGCCACCACGATCATGAAGACGATCCAATGGATCGCGAAGCCCTTCTCGAAAAGATAGCGGCGTTGCGGCCGCATGAAGGCGGAGATCAAAAGAAGCATCAGCGCGTTGAAGCCGAGTGTTCCGCCGCTCAGCGTATCGACCACCAGACCGATCAGGAAGATCGCCCAAAACGGCAGCAACTCAGGCCGGTGTACCGACCAATAATAGACCGCCATCACCGGCAGCATCGGCGCCAGCTCCGCAAAACCCGGGAGCGGCAAATGCATCAAAGCGACCATCACCAGCAACAGGGTTGCCGCGAGCGGCACCATCTTGCGCACCAGATCGTCGAGGATATGCGTAAGCGGCGCCTTCATTTGAGCTGCCGCGCGGCGCTGGGCGAGGCCGGGACCAACCCCTTCGCCTCATAGTCGATGACCCGGACGAATTCGATCTGCGACCAGGATACGTAGGGGCGGACGCGCAGATATCCGCCCTCCGACGCCGTGACGATCCCGACCGGAATTCCAGGCGGCAGAACGCCGTCATGGCCCGACGTCACGACCCGGTCGCCCGGGCGCACCTGCGTTTCCTGGGGCAGGTAGAGCAGGCGCGGCGCGCTCGTATTGTCTCCGGCCATGATCGCCCGAGCGCGGGTGCGCTGGATGCGCACGGAGATCCGCGAATTGAGATCCACCAGGAGAAGGACGCGCGCCGAGCGCTCGCCGACCTCCGTCACCCGGCCGACCAACCCTTCCGCTGTGACGACCGCAAGGCCACGCCGAACGCCGTGCGCCGAGCCCGAGGCGATCAGGAAGCTGCGCACGAAGCCGCGCCCGGCATCGGCGATGATGCGCGCGGCGATCGGCCGGCCTTCGTGCATGCGGGGTGCACCGAGCAGCGCGCGGAGCGAGCGGTTTTCCGATTCGATCTGGGCGGCGCGCACCCGGCCGGCGCGCAGCGCCGTGATCTCGGCCCGCAGGCGCGCATTTTCTTCGCGCAAGGTCGATGCGGTCGACATCGCGCTGAACCAGCCCGAAACGGACTCAACCGGGCGGGATATGGCGGAGAGGATCGGTGTGAAGGCGTCGACGACCTGAACGCGCATGCGGCTGGCGAAGGGAGAGTTCGCCTCGCTCATCGCGATCAGCGCAACCGCCGTCATCGACAGCGCCAAAAATGCAAAGCGCTGCGACCAAAGCTTTACGGGTTTTGCTACTCGGAGTGCGGAGCCGCGGTTTATCACGTCGTCGCTTTCAGGCTTTCAGCGTCAACCTGCCGGACCGCAAGCCCCCGGGCCCCCCAGCCCCCTCACTCGGTCGGCGTCCAGACTATGTTCGATCAGTAGGTCGTGATCAGTACGTCCTTCAACGCCTTCAGTTCTTCCAGACACCGGCCCGTGCCGAGCGCCACGCAGGAGAGCGGGTCATCGGCGATCGAAACCGGCAGGCCGGTGTGTTCCCGCAGGGTGCGGTCGAGATTGGCGAGCAGCGCGCCACCGCCGGTGAGCACGATGCCGCGGTCGACGATGTCGGCGGCAAGCTCCGGCGCGGAGTGCTCGAGCGCCACCTTCACCGCCTCGACGATCTGTCCGACCGGCTCGGCGAGCGAATCGGAGATTTCGCGCTCGGTAATCAGGAGTTCCTTGGGCACGCCGTTCATCAGGTCGCGGCCCTTGATCGCCATCAGGCGGCCGTCGCCGCGCTCGGGCAGCAGCGCCGAGCCGATTTCCTTCTTCACCCGCTCAGCGCTCGATTCGCCGATCAGGACGTTATGCTTGCGGCGGATATAGGCGATGATCGCCTCATCGAGCTTGTCGCCACCGACGCGCACGGAGCGCGAATAGACGATGCCGCCCAGCGAGAGAACCGCAACCTCGGTGGTGCCGCCGCCAATATCGACGACCATCGAGCCGGTGGGCTCGGTGACGGGCAAGCCGGCGCCGATCGCGGCCGCCATCGGCTCCTCGACCAGGTAAACCCGGCGCGCGCCGGCGCTCTCCGCCGATTCCTGGATCGCGCGGCGCTCGACCGCGGTCGAGCCGGACGGCACGCAGATGATCACCTGCGGGCTCGCGAAGCTGCGCGAGTTGTGAACCTTGCGGATGAAATGCTTGATCATTTCTTCCGAAACCTGGAAGTCGGCGATGACGCCGTCCCGCAAGGGCCGGATCGCCTGGATGTTGCCGGGCGTTCGGCCCAGCATCATCTTGGCCTCGTCGCCAACGGCGAGGACCTGCTTCTTGCCCTTGATTTCGGCGAGGACGACGACCGAGGGCTCGTTCAACACGATGCCGCGGCCCTTGACGTAAATGAGCGTATTGGCTGTACCCAGGTCGATCGCCATATCGGCCGAGAGCATGCCGAGAAGACCAGAAAACATCGCGTTAAACCTATCCTCGGGTTTCAAACACCGTTCTGCACCACCGGCCGGACTTCCCGGCTTGCGGGCATGCGTCAGCACCGCCCGCGAAGCCAGCGGCAGCATCATTCAAGCCATGAAAAACATTGCAGATCGCACTAATTCCGCGCCGAACGCGGTGGTCTAGGTTTGGCTTTTCTGCCCTGCTCGCCATCAGCCTCGCTGCCGCGAAGTCCTTCCGACCACTGAGGCCGCAAGAACAACTCGGCCCCATTATTGCGAATCCGCCGTTAAAGTGCGGTTAACCCAAGCACCATCCACAACATCTTGTTTACGCGCAATCGAGTCACGACCGCAACCCCCAAAAATGAGGATTTCCGCTTTAGAGTCAGAAATTTGCGCTTGGGCAACACTCATCCGCCGGTCCCGGGCGGGACCGGCGGGCAAGTCCGCCTTGTTGCCCGTGGTACGGGAAGGGCCGGCCTAGTTCCTCGACTTGTCGACCAGGGCGCGTTCCTGGATCCAGGGCATCATGGCACGGAGCTTGGCCCCCACCTCCTCGATCGGATGGGCGGAATTGTGGGCACGCGTCGCCTTGAAGCTCGTCTGGCCGGCCTTGTTCTCCAGCACCCAGTCGCGGGCAAAGCGGCCTGACTGGATGTCGGCCAGTACCCGGCGCATCTCGGCCTTGGTCTCGTCGGTGATGATGCGGGGACCCGACCGGTACTCGCCATACTCGGCTGTGTTGGAGATCGAGTAGTTCATGTTGGCGATGCCGCCCTCATAGATGAGATCGACGATTAACTTCACCTCGTGAAGGCATTCAAAATACGCCATTTCCGGTGCGTAGCCCGCTTCGACCAAAGTCTCGTAACCGCCCCGGATAAGCTCGACCAGCCCGCCGCACAGAACGACCTGCTCGCCGAACAGGTCGGTCTCGCATTCCTCGCGGAAATTGGTCTCGATCACCCCGGCCCGGCCGCCGCCGATCGCCGAGGCGTAGGAGAGCCCGATCTCGTGGGCATTGCCCGACGGATCCTGGGCAACCGCGATCAGGCACGGCACGCCGGCGCCGCGCTCGTATTCCGATCGCACGGTGTGGCCGGGACCTTTCGGCGCAACCATGAAGACGTCGAGATCGGGGCGCGCTTCGATCAAATTGAAATGGACGTTGAAGCCGTGGGCGAAGGCGAGTGCCGCCCCCTTCTTCATATTCTCCGCGAGCTCGTCGCGGTAGATATCGGCTTGCAGTTCGTCCGGCGTCAGCATCATCACGACGTCGGCCCATTTGGCGGCCTCCGACGGGTTCATGACCTTGAAGTCGGCCGCCTCGGCCTTCTTGCGCGTGGCCGAGCCCTCGCGCAGCGCCACGGCGACGTCCTTCACGCCCGAATCGCGCAGGTTCATGGCATGGGCATGGCCCTGGCTGCCATAGCCCACGATCGCCACCTTCTTGCCCTTGATCAGCGCGACATCAGCGTCGCGGTCGTAGTAGACACGCATGGAATTCACTCCCTGGATCGACGACTTTCCGCGGCGGCGCAGAGCGCGCAGACGCGGAACCATTTCCTACCGGCCCCGGTCTGGGACCTCCCGTTTTCTAGAACCCTTCCTTGCCGCGGCTGATAGCGGCGACGCCAGTGCGCGCGACCTCGATCAGACCGAGGGGCCCCATGAGGTCGATGAAGCGGTTGAGATGATTGCTGGTGCCCGTGACCTCGAAGACGAAGCTCTCCAGCGTCGTGTCCGCCACGCGGGCCTCGAAGATATCGGCAATACGCAAGGCCTCAACCCGCTTTTCACCTGTACCCGCGACTTTTACAAGCGCCAGCTCACGTTCCACATGCGGACCCTCGATGGTCAGATCGTGGACCGCATGGACCGGAACCAGCCGGTAGAGCTGGGCCTTGATCTGCTCGATCACCATCGGCGTGCCCGACGTCACGATGGTGATGCGCGAGAGGTTGTCGGTGTGCTGGACCTCGGCGACGGTCAGGCTCTCGATGTTGTAGCCGCGCCCGGAAAACAGGCCGATGACGCGCGCGAGGACACCCGGCTCGTTGTCCACCAGGACCGAGATCGTATGGGTCTCCGTTGCCACCTGCTCCACCTTCGCCTCCCCGCCACTCCACCGTTATCGGCCCATCCGGCGCCCGGTGCGGCGTCCACAACCGTTCAGATTTTCGTGCCTAGATCTATTCCTGCGCGCCTTGCCGGGCAATCACCCGGAGCCGCGCGGTACTGGGCCGCTATAGACCCGCGGTCATACGAGGACCATGCCTTCCTCGGAGATCGGCTTCTCGCTCTGATCGGCCGGCCCTAGCAGCATCTCGTTATGCGCCGAGCCGGAGGGGATCATCGGGAAGCAGTTCTCTGCCTTGTCGACCAGCACGTCGGCGATTACCGGCTTGTCGACCTTGAGCATTTCCTCGATCAGATCGTCGACCTCCGACGGCTTGGTCGCACGCAAGCCAACCGCCCCGAACGCCTCGGCGAGCTTCACGAAATCGGGCAGCGACTCCATGTAGCTTTCCGAGTAGCGCCCGCCATGGAGCAGCTCCTGCCACTGGCGCACCATGCCCATATACTGGTTGTTGAGGATGAAGGACTTCACCGGCAGCCGGTACTGGGCGATGGTCGACATCTCCTGGATGTTCATGAGGAACGACGCCTCGCCCGCCACGTCGATCACCAGCGAATCGGGGTGCGCTACCTGCACGCCCATCGCGGCCGGCAGACCGTAGCCCATCGTCCCCAGCCCGCCGGAGGTCATCCAGCGCTTGGGCTCGTCGAATTTGAGGAACTGGGCGGCCCACATCTGGTGCTGGCCGACCTCGGTGGTGATGTAGACGTCCTTGCCGATCAGATGCTCGCGCAGACGCTCCAGCGCGTATTGCGGCTTTATGATCTTGTCGCTCGCCTTGTATTTCAGGCAATCAACGGCCTTCCACTCCTCGATCTGCTCCCACCATTCGGCAAGCGCCTTGCGGTCGATCCGGTACTGGCGCGCCTTCCAGATCTTCAGCATGTCCTCGAGCACGTGGGCCGCATCGCCGACGATCGGCAGGTCGACGGCGACGTTCTTGTTGATCGAAGACGGATCGACATCGACATGAATCTTCTTCGAGCCCGGCGAGAAATCGGCCAGGCGCCCCGTCACCCGGTCGTCGAACCGCGCGCCGATATTGATCATGACGTCGCAGTCATGCATGGCGAGGTTGGCCTCGTAGGTGCCGTGCATGCCGAGCATCCCGAGGAACTGTTTGTCGCTCGCCGGATAGGCGCCGAGCCCCATCAGGGTCAGGGTGCAGGGCGCGCCCGTCGCGCGGATCAGCTCGGTCAGAAGCTGCGAGGCCTTGGGGCCCGAATTGATGACCCCACCACCGCAATAGAAGAGCGGCTTCTTGGCCTTGGAGATCACCTCGCACGCCGCCTCGATCTTGGCGAGGTCGCCCTTCACCTGCGGATTGTAGCTCCGGCGTTTAACCTGGCCCGGCGGCATGTATGAGCCCATGCCCTGCATGATATCCTTGGGCAGATCGACCACGACAGGCCCCGGCCGACCCGAGCGCGCGACCTGAAACGCCTCATGGACCACCCGCGCCAGGTCGGCGATGTCCTTGACCAGATAGTTGTGCTTGGTGCACGGACGGGTGATGCCTGTGGTATCGGCTTCCTGGAAGGCGTCGTTGCCGATCAGATGCGTCGGCACCTGGCCGGTGAGGCAGACGATCGGAATCGAATCCATCAGCGCATCGGTCAGGCCGGTCACCGCATTGGTCGCGCCCGGCCCCGAGGTCACCAGCACGACGCCGACCTTGCCCGTCGAGCGCGCATAGCCCTCGGCGGCATGGACGGCTCCGCCCTCCTGGCGCACGAGGATGTGGCGCAGCGAGTTCTGCTTGAACATCGCATCGTAGATCGGCAGGACCGCCCCGCCCGGATAGCCGAAAATGACCTCGACGCCCTGATCAACCAATGCCTTCAGGACGATTTCCGAACCGGTCATCTGCTCGCTTGCCATTGCCCTAAACTCCGCCTGCTGCGGCCAGCCTGGTCCAGGCCGCGTATACGTCGCTAGAATATCGCACTGCATCCGACCGCAAGCCGCCGGGAATCGGCGATCCCCGGCGGTCGACATGTGCATGCGCGAAGGCGCAGTCCTAACGCCTCAAAACGCCCGGGTCAATAAGATTGACGAATTATCTTAAAGATTTCTATCAATAATCTTTCCGAATGTTGCGCGTTTAGGATCGTGGCGTCCGGCATCTGGTGGCGAAACCAGGTGTATTGGCGCTTCGCATAGTGCCGTGTCGCGCGGCTCCCCGCCTCGATCGCTTCTTCAAGCGTGGTTTCGCCCGCAATGGTGCGGCCCAGCTCGCGCAAGCCGACGGCCTTCATCAGAGGCAGATCGGGGTCGAGGCCGCGCGCGAGAAACGCCCGTGCTTCGTCAACGGCCCCATGCTCGATCATCGCCGCAAAGCGGGCGTCACAAGCGGCATAGAGAGCATCACGCGGTGGCAACAGCACGAATGCTTGGGTCTGTATTTCCGGCTCAGCGGACGTCCCCTCGTGCCAGGCACTGAGGGGTTTGCCGGTAACCTCGAGAACCGCCGCTGCGCGCACCAGGCGTTGACGATCGCCCGGAGGCAGCCGCTCGGCGGTCCGGGGATCATCCTGCGCGAGCTTGGTCTTGAAGGCCTCGCCCCCCTCGGCGTCGTAACGCGCCTCGAGCGCGGCGCGCACCGATGCCGGCACGGCCGGAATATCATCGATGCCATCGCGCAACGCCTTCAGATAGAGCCCCGTGCCGCCAACGACGATTGGCCGCTTGCCAGCCTCCCTCGCCTCGCCGATGGCCGCCAAGGCCATCTCGCGCCAGCGGCCGGCCGAGCACGGATCGTCGGCATCGAGCACGCCGAACAGTCGGTGCGGTGCGCGGGCGAGGTCCGCGTCGGCTGGCCGCGCGGTCAGGATGGGCAGCGCGCGGTAGACCTGCATGGCATCGGCGTTGATGACGACCCCGCCGAGCTCCTCGGCAAGTGCCACGGCCAGCGCCGACTTGCCGCTCGCCGTCGGTCCGCCGACCACGATCACGGGCGGCTCACTTGGCCTCTCTCGTTTCATATGTAGCGACAGTGCATCGATAGGGTCACGTTCGTGGCTCAGCGGCGGCACCATACCATCACCGGTGACCCGGCGATCGGTTGTCCACGATTCGCGATTTACGCCAAAGTGAAAGGGCGCCCCACCGGGACGCCCTTTTCGCATTCGTCGCTGGAACCGGGGGCCGTCAGCTCTTGTCGAGCCTCAGTGCCACGAAGCGCGGCTCGCCCTTTCGGTTGACCAGCAGGAGAAGCGATTTCCGTCCCGCTTTCCTCGCCTTCGCAACCTTCTCCAGGACCTCATCCGGATTGGCGACCTTGTCCTGGCCAGCCTCGACGACGACGTCGCCCGGCCGGATACCCTTCGTGAAGGCGATCGACGTGCCTTCGACCTTGGTCACCAGCACGCCCTCGACGTCGTTCTTGAGGCGGTACTGCCGGCGTAAGGCCGGCGTCAGCTTGGACAAGGTGAGCCCCAGCGCATTGGCCGTGTCGTTGCCGGTGCCCGAAGGACGGTCGCGCTTGACGCTCGCCTGGATGGCCTTCTCGGCCTTCTCAAGCTCGCCGAGCCGGACCGTGAACTTCATCTCCTTGCCGTTGCGCCAAACGAGGACATCGACATCGGCGCCGACCTTGGTGTCGGCGACAATGCGCGGCAGCTTGCGCATGGCCGTGACGTCCCGGTTGTTGAACTTGAGGATGATGTCACGCGCCCGAATGCCGGCCTTTTCCGCCGGTCCGTCCTTGGTAACGTTCACCACCAAAGCGCCGCGAACCGTCTTCAGCCCGACGCTCTCGGCAATCTCGGGATCGACGGTCTGAATACGCACGCCGAGCCAGCCGCGCTTGGTGCGGCCGAATTCGCGAAGCTGGGCGATCACCGGCTTGGCGAGATTGGCGGGGATGGAGAAGCCGATACCGACCGAGCCGCCGCGCGGCGAGATGATCGCCGTGTTGATGCCGACCACCTCGCCCTTCATGTTGAAGAGCGGGCCGCCGGAATTGCCGCGGTTGATCGAGGCATCGGTCTGGATGAAGTCGTCATACGGCCCCGCGTTGATGTCGCGGTGGCGGGCCGAAATGATACCGGCCGTGACCGAGCCGCCGAGGCCGAAGGGATTGCCGATCGCGACCACCCAGTCACCGACCCGGGCCGTATCGGAGTCCCCGAGGGGCACGGTCGGCAGTTCGGTCTTGGAGTTGACCTTGAGCACCGCGATATCGGTCTTGGCGTCGCGGCCGATGAGCTTGGCGTCCAGCCGCGTGCCGTCTTTCAGGATCACCTTGATCTTCTCGGCATTGGCGATGACGTGGTTGTTCGTGATGACGATGCCGGACTTGTCGATGATGAAGCCCGAGCCCAGCGAGGTTGCGCGGCGGGCGCCTCCCGGCGGGCGGTTACGCTCCATGAAGTCCTTGAAGAACTCCTCAAAGGGCGATCCCGGCGGCAGGTTCGGCATGCGGCGCTGCGGCCCCGGGCTCGCCGCTTTGCGAATCGACGTCGTCGAAATGTTGACCACCGCGGGAAGCAGCCGCTCCGCAAGATCAGCAAAGCCTTCGGGCGTACCGCGCGCCCGGGCAGGCTGACCACCAGCCGTGAGCACGGCGGCGAAGATCAATACCATCCAAACCGCAAGGCCGTGGCTTGCCATCCGGCCAAAGGAGCTACTGCCAAAGGAGTTACCGGAAGAGATCATTCTTGACACAAGAGCACTCCGTTTCGAGAGGGCGCCGGTCCGCCGAGGCTGGAAACGCGGCCGTTCGCGGACGCCTATGAGCCGATGATAGGCGGAGCCAGCTGCCCGTTGGTCATTGATAGCGAATTGGGGCTTGCCCATTCGCTCTTCAAGCATGTGCTGCGTCAGATCCACAGTTCATTACTTGTTCAGCATAAGGCCGAACCTGATCAGACAATATGGTCAATTGATGGCGGAACCGTAAACTGCTCGTGAGCGACGCTCATCGTTACCTAGCGATATATGAGCCACAGTGCGCCGAGGCCGATCGCCGCTGCGACCATGCCGAAATTCCGGATGACGTCATTCGGCATCCGCAGAACCTCTGCGATCATGCGCTTCATGGCTGCCGGAAAGAGCGCATAGAGCGCCCCTTCGAGCACCAGGAAGAGCGCAAAAGCCGCAATCAATAGCTCCAACTTACCGCTCGGCGCCGCCTACTCTTTCTTTCGCTGCGGCAGGCGGGTACGACCGGCGCTGGTCACATCCGGAAACATCCGGTAGAGATCGACCTGTGGCGGCCCAACATAGCGGGTCTTGTCGCCGGTCAGGCTTTCCCGCGCGGTGCGCATCCGTACCCAGAAGTCGTAAAAATCCTTATCCTTGCCGAAAGCCTCGTTGTAGAGCCGCTGGGCCTCGGCGTCGCCCTCGCCGCGCAGGATCTGCGAGCGTTTGTTGGCCTCGGCCTTGATGACACGGACCTGTTTGTCGGCGTCGGCGCGAATCCGCTGGGCCTCCTTCTGCCCCTCTGCACGGATGCGTCGCGCTTCCTGCTCGCGCTGCGTTTTCATACGGCGGAAGATCGCCTCGGAGTTCTCCTGCGGCAGGTCGACACGCTTGATCCGCACGTCGAGCACCGTGATGCCGAAATTGTCGCCCTGCTCAGCAACACGCTTGGCGACCCGCGCCATCAACACCGCGCGCTGCGGCGTGAGGATGGTCGCCATTTCGACTTTACCGAACTCCGCGCGCAGCTCCGCGCCGACGATCGACTCAATCCGCTCGCGCATGCCCTGCTCGTTGCGCGCCGTCTGAAAGAACTTTAGCGGATCAATGATGCGATAGCGCGTGAACGAATCAACCACGATTTGCTTCTGGTCGCGTGTCGGCACTTCGACGGCAATCGCGTCGTAATCGAGGACACGTTTGTCGAACCGCGCGATGCTCTGCCACGGCCACTTGAAGCTGAGCCCCGGGGCGCTCACCAGGCGCTTGACCTGGCCAAACTGCAGCACAAGCGCCTGCTCGCGCTCGTTCACGGTGAACAGCGAGGAAAAGAGTACAATGCCGACGACGACGATGCCGCCGGCCACGAACCAGCGTATGAACTTCATCACCGTTCTCCCGTCTGCGGCCGTCGTGGGCCGGCGTTACTCGCGCCGCCGCTCGGCCGCTTCTGTAGGCTGTCGAGAGGCAGGTAGGGCACCACACCCGTACCGCCGCGGCGTGTGTTGTCAATGAAGACTTTGTCGATGCTGCCCAGGACCTCGCTTAGCGCTTCCATGTATATGCGGCGCTTCGTGACGTCCTTGTTCAGGAGGTACTGCTTAAAGACTGCAAGAAAACGGCTCGCCTCACCGGCCGCTTTGGCGATCTGCTCAGCGCGATAAGCCTCGCCGGCCTTCACGATGCGCTCCGCCTCGCCTTCGGACTTCTGGACGTTCTCATTGAGATAGGCGGTGGCCTCATTGACCATGCGCTCCTTGTCGGCGCGGGCAGCCTGAACATCACGGAACGCATTGAGCACGCTGGTGGGCGGGTCGACTTTCTGAATCTGGACCGCACGTACTTCGATGCCGGCGCCATAGTCGTCGAGAATTTCTTGCAGAAGCTTCTTTGTCTCCGCCGCGATCTGTACGCGGCCTTGGGTGCGGGCGAACTCGAACTCGGACTTGCCGATAATCTCGCGCATCGCGGCTTCGGCCGCGTTCTTGATCGTCTCGTCCGGATTGCGAATATTGAACAGATAGTTCCGCACGCCCTTTCTGCCCGGACGGGTATCGATCTTCCAGTGCACCACGAACTGAACCTCGATGATGTTCTCATCGCCGGTAAGCATCTGGCTCTCAGCTTTGATGTCGGAGCGCGTATCGGAACGGAAGCCGACAGGCAACCGCTCGATCTTGGTGACCGTAGGCCGCATGATCTGGCCGATAGGCGCAGGCCAGTTGTAATTGAGGCCCGGATTCGTGGTCGCTACCCACTTGCCGAAGACCAGCTCCACGCCCTGCTCGTCCGGCTGCACGCGGTAGAAGCCGCTGACCAGCCAGATCACAACCACGCCAAGACCGATCAGGAGGAGCGCCCGCTTGCTGCCCATGCCGCCGGGCAAGACGCTGCGAAAGCGATCCTGTCCGCGTTTCAGCATGTCCTCGAAATTGGGCGGCTGTCCGCCGCCCCCGGAGCCGCGGCCACCCCAGGGGCCCTGGCCGCCGCCGCCGCCATTGCCGCCCCATGGGCCGCCGCGGCCGCCGCCTCCGTTTCCTTGATTGGTCACCGGCATTCGGGTCACCTTCCCTGTCGAAATGCTGATTGGATGGCGCTGCGGCGAGTGTCGAACAAGCGCGTCGCCCTTTCCTATAGCACCGCCCGCCTTATATGTCTGTCTGCGTGGACCGTTCTGCCCCCGATGGTCGGGTGCAGGTCCGCGACGGCGGCGGTGGGTGCCGATTGGCCTCACTCGGATATTGGCAGAGGGACGGAGTTGTCAAGGATGACGGGGCTTTCAGAAAATGCGGTCATGGCCGCGCTTGGGCAGGTGCGCGACCCGGACCGCGGCAAGGATATCGTTTCGCTGGGCATGGTTCAGGGCCTGGTGATCCGAGACGGAAATATCGGTTTCTCGATCGAGGTCGACCCCGAGCGCGGGCCCGGTTTCGAGCCAGTGCGCAAGGCGGCGGAAGATGCGGTACTGGGCATCAAAGGCGTCATTTCGGTGACGGCCGTGCTGACCGCCGAGCGTGCGGCCGGATCGCCCGCCGGCGGGCCGGCGCCCCAACCCGGACCGCCTCCGGGCGCTCAGGCTGCCCCGCAGCCCCGCAAGGCGCTGGCGCCAGGCGTCAAGTCGATCATCGCCGTGGCCTCGGGCAAGGGCGGCGTCGGCAAATCGACGACCGCGGTCAATCTGGCACTGGCACTGCACGCGGACGGGCACAGCGTGGGCCTGTTGGATGCCGACGTCTACGGGCCGTCGATGCCGCGCATGCTGGGCATCGAGGGACAGCCAACCGTCCATAACGAAGTTCTGTCGCCGATGACCGGCCACGGCATCAAGGCGATGTCGATGGGCTTCCTGGTCGACGAGGAAACGCCGATGATCTGGCGCGGGCCCATGGTGATGGGCGCGCTCGAGCAGATGCTGCGTGACGTCGATTGGGGCGAGCTCGATGTCATGGTGGTCGACATGCCGCCCGGCACCGGTGATGCGCAATTGACGATGGCGCAACGGGTGCCGCTGGCGGGTGCCGTGATCGTCTCCACACCGCAGGACATCGCCCTCCTCGATGCCCGCAAAGGGCTCAACATGTTTCGCAAGG
>CAZBRE010000105.1:5882-16400 GCA_964494065.1 uncultured Alphaproteobacteria bacterium | reverse complement strand
AATAAGAAGAGGAAAGCGGGAAGGAAGCGTTCGACGTCTACGGGAGATCGCCCGCGCCGCATGATCCGCAGCGCGGCGAAGAGGACGACATGAACGACGCCGTCAAAGTTGAGAACGCCGTTTCGGTCCGGGCTCAGGCCGAGGCGCGGGAAGGCAAGGGCGCGGCCAAGATCCCGGCCGACGACATGCCCTTCTACGCCAACCGCGTGCGCGTCTATCCGCGCAAGGTCAAGGGCGCGTTCCGCAAGATGAAATGGGCGGCGCTCTTCGTGCTGCTCGCGATCTATTACGGCACGCCGTGGATCCGCTGGGACCGCGGGCTGAATGCCCCCGACCAGGCGGTGCTGGTCGATCTCGACGGGCGGCGCTTCTATTTCTTCTGGATCGAGATCTGGCCCCAGGAGATCTACTACGCCGTCGGCCTGCTGGTCCTGGCCGCGCTCGGCATCTTCCTGGCGACCAGCCTCGTCGGGCGCGTCTGGTGCGGCTATGCCTGCCCGCAGACCGTCTGGACCGATCTCTTCATGTGGGTCGAGCGGCTGATCGAGGGCGACCGCAACCGGCGCATCATGCTCGACCGCGCGCCGCTGACCGTCTCCAAGGCCGTGAAGAAGGTCACGAAACATGCCGCCTGGATCGTGATCGCGGCGCTGACCGGCGGCGCATGGGTGATCTATTTCCAGGACGCGCCGACGCTGGTCAGCAATCTTTTCAAGGGCGAGATCAGTCTCACGACCGGCTTCTTCATCGGCCTCCTCACCTTCACGACCTATATGCTGGCCGGCTGGGCGCGCGAGCAGGTCTGCACATACATGTGCCCCTGGCCGCGCTTCCAGGCGGCGATGTTCGACACCGACACGCTGATCGTCACCTATCAGGGCTGGCGCGGCGAGCCGCGCGGCAAGATGACGCCCAAGCCCGACTGGTCGAGCCGCGGCGACTGCGTCGACTGCAACGCCTGCGTCGCGGTCTGCCCGACGGGCATCGATATCCGCGACGGCCAGCAGCTGGAATGCATCTCCTGCGCGCTCTGCATCGACGCCTGCAACGCGGTGATGACCAAGGTCGGGCGGCCGGCGAACCTGATCGGCTACGACACCGAGCGACGCGCCGAGGCCCGGGCCGCCGGCAAGCCGCTCGGCTACCGCATCCTGCGGCCGCGCACCGTGCTCTATGCGATGCTGATGACGGCGGTGGCGATCGTGATGGTGGTGGCGCTCTTCTCGCGCACCGATCTCGAGATCAACGCGCTGCACGACCGCAACCCGCTCTTCGTGCGCCTGTCCGATGGCGGCGTCCGCAACGGCTACGCGATCAAGATCCTCAACAAGCAGGCAGTGCCGCGTTTCTTCAGCCTGACCGTCTCCGGCGTGCCGGGGGCGACAATGCGGGTGGTCGGTCAGTCGGGCGAGGCACGTGCCGCGGTCGTACTGGAAGCGAAACCCGATCAGGTCGCCGAGTACAAGATCTATCTGAAGGCGTCCGGGCGGGTGCTCACGGCAGCGCGCACCGAGATCCAGTTCCTGCTCACCGATTCCAAGACCGGCGCGGTGGCGCGCCGCACCAGCTTCTTCTACGGACCGGAGCGCTGAGGCCATGCAAGGCGGTAAACCCAGAAAGCCCAGAAAACCCAGGAAACCGGGTTGGTGGATCCCGTGGAGCTTCGTCGGCTTCTTCGTCGTCGTGGTCGCGGTCAATGCCGGCATGATGACCGCGGCCTTCAGCACCTTCACCGGCCTTTCCACCGCCAACCACTACCGGCGCGGCGTCACCTACAACAAGGCGCTCGAAGCCGAGGCCGCGCAACGCGCGCGCGGCTGGCAGACCAACGTCCGCTTCGATCAGACGGGGCCGCGCAACGGCCGCCTCGTGGTCGCCTTCAAGGACCGCAAGGGCGAGCAGCTGCTGTCGCTCGACGTCGTCGCGCGCATCGTGCGCCCGACCAATGCCGGTGACGATTTTACAGCACCCCTCAAGCCCCTCGGCGACGGGCGCTACGCGGCCGACCTCGCCTTCCCGCTCCGGGGGCAGTGGCGGGCCGAGATCCTGGCCCGGCGCGGCACGGCGCGGCACCGGCTCAACCAGCACCTCGAACTCAAATGAGCCCCGACGGCGTCAGCACCACGACTGCCGCGCCGGACGAAGGCAGCACCTTCGCGCTGGAGCCCTATGTCCGTGACACGTCATCGAACGGCCATGCCCTCGACTTCATGGTCGAGGGCGTGCATTGCGGCGGCTGCGTCGCCAAGATCGAGCGCGCGCTCGCCGCCGAGCCCGACGTGACGAAAGCGCGGGTCAACCTCTCGACGCGGCGCCTCGCGCTCGAATGGTCGGGCGCAACGGAACGCGGCAATACCTTGGCCGCGAGCGTGGCGAAGCTCGGCTTCGGCCTCGTGCCCTTCGATCCCGAACGCCAGGCGCAGGCCGATGCCAATGAGGAAAAGGACCTGCTGCGCGCCATGGCGGTGGCGGGCTTTGCCGCGGCCAATGTGATGCTGCTCTCGGTCTCGGTCTGGGCCGGGCAGTTCCAGGACATGGGTGTCGCGACCCGCGCGCTGATGCACTGGTTCTCGGCGCTGATCGCCCTGCCGGCCATTCTCTATGCGGGCCGGCCCTTCTTCCGCTCCGCCTGGCAGGCGCTCAAGGCCTTGCGCACCAACATGGACGTGCCGATCTCGCTCGCCGTGCTGCTCGCCGGCGGGGTCAGCCTGCACGAGACCATCACCGGCGGCGCGCACGCCTATTTCGACAGCGCGATCACCTTGCTCTTCTTCCTGCTGGTCGGCCGCTATCTCGACCGGCGAGCGCGCGGGCGGGCGCGCGAGGCGGGGACGCGGCTGCTGGCGTTGCGGGCCAAGGCGGTGAGTGTGCTAGGCGCCGATGGGGTCAGCCGTCCGCTACCGCCCGAACAGATCGTCCCGGGCATGACCGTGCTGGTTGCGCCGGGCGAGCGCATCGGCGCCGACGGACGGGTGATCGACGGCGCCTCGGAGATCGATCAGAGCCTGATCACCGGCGAGGCGCTGCCGCAGGCGGTCGGCCCGGGCGACGGCGTCTTCGCGGGCACGCTCAACGGCTCGGGCGCGCTCACCATCGACGTGAGCGAAGCCGGCGAGGATACGCTTCTGGCCGAGATCGCGCGGCTGATGGAAGCGGCCGAGCAACGGCGCGCGCGCTACGTCGCGCTCGCCGACCGGGTGGCGCGGCTCTACGCGCCGGTGGTGCATGGGCTGGCACTCGCGGCCTTCCTCGGCTGGTGGCTCATAGGTGGGCTCGCCTGGCAGCCGGCGCTGCTTATTGCCGTCGCCGTCCTGGTGATCACGTGCCCCTGCGCGCTCGGCCTTGCCGTGCCGGCGGTGCAGGTGATCGCGAGCGGCCGTCTCTTGCGCCAGGGCGTGCTGCTGAAGTCGGCGACGGCGCTCGAACGCCTTGCCGAGGTCGACACCGTCGTTTTCGACAAGACCGGAACGCTGACGACCGGCACGCCGGCCCTCACGCCCGAGCCTGCCATCGACGACGAGACGCTGCGCCTCGCCGCATCGCTCGCCGGAGCGAGCCGCCATCCGCTGGCGCGCGCGCTGGCCCGCGCGGTGCCCAACGTGCCCGTCGCGGCCAACGTGTCCGAGGAGCCCGGCCGCGGCCTCAGCCTGCGGACCGAAGCCGGCGAGGTGCGGCTCGGCAGCCGGGTCTGGTGCGGCGTCGAGGAGACGGGAGAGAGCGGACCCGAGCTGTGGCTCGCCCGGCCCGATCACGATCCCGTCCGCTTCGGCTTCTCCGAATCCTTGCGCGAGGATGCCGAGGCGGTCGTGGCGGCGCTCAAGTCACGGGGCCTGACCATCGAGCTGCTGTCCGGCGACCGGCCGGCGACGGTCGCCGCACTCGCCGAGCGGCTCGGCATCGTCGAGTGGCGGGCGGCGCAGAGCCCGGCCGACAAATGCGCACGGCTAGCCGAGTTGGCAGACGAAGGGCGGAAGGTGTTGATGGTGGGCGACGGGCTCAACGACGCGCCGGCGCTGGCCGCCGCGCATGTCTCGCTGTCGCCGTCGAGCGCGGCGGATTTGAGCCAGACCGCGGCGGATGCCGTGTTTCAGGGCGCGAGCCTGGCCCCCGTTGTCGAGACGCTCGCCACCGCGCGGCGCGCTGGCGCGCTGGTGCATCAGAATTTCGCCTTGGCGTTCGGCTACAACCTGGTTGCGATCCCGGTCGCCGTGGCCGGGCTGGTGACGCCGCTGATCGCCGCGCTCGCCATGTCGGCGTCCTCGATCGCGGTGATCAGCAATGCGTTGCGGCTCGCCCGTGTAGGGCGACAGCGGGGAGCGCGCGACTGATGGACGTCCTCGTCTATCTGATCCCCATTGCGATCTTCCTCGGCGGGGTCGGCCTCGCCGCCTTCCTGTGGGCGCTCAAATCGGGGCAGTTCGACGACATGGACGGCGCCGCCGAGCGCATCCTGCATGACGACGATGACGACAAATCGTCGCGGGCGCCCCGATAGACCCAGCCTGTTGACGAAGATCAAGGCCGCGCCGCCGGCGCATAGCCACATTTCCAGCCGCAGGACGGAGCATCGATCCGAGGTCGTGATCGCCTGGACAGACGGCGGCGCCCTCAATGATATCCGCGCGAGCGGTGAAAGGCGGACGCCATCGGCCGGAAGCTTCCCTCCTCCCAATTCTCCCCATTCTTCGTGGAGCTGATCAAGCCCTCGCATTACGACGATGACGGTTACGTCATCCAGTGGCGGCGCGGCTGGCTTCCGTCGTCGAACTCGCTCGCCTGCCTCTACGGGCTCGTGCTCGATGCAGCGGAGCGGCAGGTGCTCGGGCCCGACACGCGGATCGTCGTCAACGCGCATGACGAGACCAACACGGTCGTGCCCGTCGCCCGCATCATCGCCCGCATCAAGCGGGGCGGCGGCAAAGGGATCGTCTGCATGGTCGGCGTGCAGTCGAACCAGTTCCTCCGCGCCATGCATCTGGCGCAGAAATTCAGGGCCGAAGGCATCCAGGTCGCGATCGGCGGCTTCCATGTGAGCGGCTGCCTCGCCATGCTGGACAAGCTGACGCTCGAGCTCGGCGTCGCGGTGAAGCGCGGCATCACGCTCTTCGGCGGCGAGGCGGAAGGCCGGCTCGACGAGCTGCTGGTCGACGCATACAAGGGCGAAATGAAGCCGATCTACGACCATCTCGCCGATATGCCCGATCTCCGGCAACAGCCGACGCCCTTCCTGCCGCTTCATATGCTGCGCAAGGCCTCGGGCTGCTTCACCAGCTTCGATGCCGGGCGGGGCTGTCCCTTCAACTGCAGCTTCTGCTGCATCATCAACGTGCAGGGACGGGTGTCGCGGTTCCGCGAGGCCGACAAGGTCGAGGCGGTGGTGCGCGCCAACGCGGCGCAGGGCGTGACGAAGTACTTCATCACCGACGACAACTTCGCGCGCAACCGCAACTGGGAGCCGATCCTCGACCGGCTGATCGAGCTGCGGGAACGCGAGGGGCTCGCCATCACCTTCATCATCCAGGCCGACATGCTGGCGCACAAAGTGCCCGGCTTCATCGAGAAGGCGGTCGCCGCCGGCTGCCGCTATGTCTTCCTCGGCCTCGAAAGCGTCAATCCCGAGAACCTCGCCGCCGCCAACAAGCGCCAGAACCAGATCGCCGAATACCGGCGGATGCTGATCGCCTGGAAGCGCGCGGGCGTGGTGACGATTGCCGGCTACATCCTCGGGTTTCCCGCCGACACGCCGGACTCGATCCGCCGCGACATCGCCATGGTCCAGCGCGAGATCCCGATCGATCTGCTGGAGTTCTTCGTGCTCTCCCCCGCCCCCGGCTCGGCCGACCACAAGCGCATGTATGAGGGCGGAACCTGGATCGACCCCGACCTCAACAAGGGCGATGCCGAGCATGTGGTAACCGGCCATCCGCGCATGTCACGCGAGGAATGGCAGGCGATCTATCACGAGGCCTGGGAGCTCTATTACACCGACGCGCATATAGAAACGTTGATACGGCGGGCGATCGCCTGCGGCATGAAGCCGGTGCGGCTGGTCCAGCAGGTCTGGGCCTATAGCGGCATCCCGCGCTACGAGGGCGTGCACCCGCTGCAGGGCGGGCTGATCCGGCGCAAGCGCCGTTCCGACCGACGGCCCGGCTATCCGCGCGACAGTTTTCTGAAATTCAACGCCAACCGGCTGGTGGAGTTCGTCGGCACCAACGCCAGGCATCTCCGCTATGCCGTGAAGCTGCACCGGATGCGCCACCGCATCGAGCGCGAACTGCGGGACCGCGACTATACCGACGCGGCGATCACGCTGGAGCCGGAGGAGGAGACGCCCCTCAGTCTTGCGGGATGACGGCGGTCGCCTCGAGCTCGATCTTGCCGGGCGTGTCGAGCAGATCCGCGACGAAGATCATGCTCATCGCCGGGAAATGCTTGCCCATGAGCTTGCGCCAGATCGCGCCGAGCTCGGGCCTCGCTTTCAGGTAAGCCGGCTTGTCGATGCAGAAGGCGGTGATGCGGCAGATATGCTCGGGCTTGCCGCCGGCGGTCTCGACGATCTTGAGGATGTTCTTGAGCGCCTGCTCGAACTGCGGGGCGATCTCTTCGCTCTCGAAGACCTCCTCCTCGGTCCAGCCGACCTGGCCGGCGACGAAGAGCAGCCTGCCGGGCTTGCTCTCGATGGCGTTCGAATAGCCGATCGGGCGTTTCCAGCCTTCGGGGAGAATCGCGTTCATGGGCAGGGCGCCTTGTATTTTGGTGTCGTGTTGTCTTGCCGCTATTCCTGAAGCATCGGTGGGTCGTCGTCCTCGTCCCATCCCGCCGGGGGCTCGGGGTATTTTGCGAGCCAGGCCTTGACCAGCGCGACATGCTCGCGCTCTTCCTCAACGAATTCCTCGGCCAGCACCTTGGCGTCGCCGTCGGCGGCCACCTTGGCCATGTCCTCGAAATAGTCGACGGCGCGCTGCTCGCCCGCCAGCGCCATCTTCAGCGCGTGGTGCGGGGTCATCAGGTAGTGCGCGACCGAGATATCGACATTCTCCGGCGCCTCGGTGCCCGGCCAGCGATAGGCGAGCGGCGAGATGTAGGGGAGCTCCGCCCCGGCAGCGCGCTGCTTGATCTTGGTCGCGTGCTTGCCCTCGATCTCGGCCAGCTTGCCGAACAGCTCGGCGAGCTCCTGGTTGTTGTGCACCAGCATCTGGTCGGCGAGATCGGCGTAGCGCGCCTGGGCCTCGCGCTCGATCGCGAAGGCGCGCGCCAGCATCTGCTCGACGGTGATTTTCTTGGGTTCGTTCATATCCTGACCCTCCCAGCTCCGGCCGTCCTGGCCCGATCCATCTAAGTCTCAATCTCTATACTTCGAATTCCGCCTCGAAATATGCCGGCTCGACCACGGGCCCCTCCGGCCTCGCCGGCGCATAGGCCGAGCGCTCGCCGCTGAAGAGAATTCCGGTGTTGAACCCATCGTCGGTCATGATCCGCCGGGCCGCACGTGCCGGATCGTCGGTCGGCTCGACCGGGGACGGGTGGACCTGCTTGCGCCACTCGCGCTCGTCGGGGCGAAAGGTGACGCAGGGGCTGAGGATCTCGACGAAGGAGAAGCCCTCATGGCGGATCGCCTCGGCGATCAGCGCCGCCGTGCCCATGAGATCGCCGGAGAAAGCGCGGGCAACGAAGCTCGCCCCCGAGGCGAGCGCGATCACCAGCGGATGGAAGGGCCTGAGCCCGGTGCCGCCGGGCGCCAGCGCGCTTTCGGCCCAGTCGGGCTCGGTGGTCGGCGAAGGCTGGCCCTTGGTCATGCCATAGACGCGGTTGTCCATGACGATATAGGTGAGGTCGATATTGCGCCGACAGGCATGCAGGAAATGGTTGCCGCCGATCGAAAACCCGTCGCCGTCGCCGCTGGCGACCAGGACGGTGAGCTCGGGGCGCGCGACCTTAAGCCCCGTGCCGAGGGCGAGCGAGCGGCCATGCACGCCGTGGAAGCCGTAGGTGTTGGCGTAGGCCGGGATGCGCGAGGAGCAGCCGATGCCCGAGACCACCGCCACGTCCTCGGGCGGTAGCTGCAGCTCGGCGAGCGCCGTGGTGATCGAGCCCAGCACGGAATAGTCGCCGCAGCCCGGGCACCAGACCGGCTTGATGTCGGACTTGTAGTCGCGGGGCGTCAGGGCCTCGCTCATCGGTGTGGCGTCCATGGTCATTTGGCCTCCTTGATGGCGGCGAGCACGTCCTGGGCCCGGAAGTTGAGCGGGCCCGGACGGCAAAGATGCGCGATCTTGCCGGGCAGATCGTATTCGGCGCGGAGATGGCGGAGGAACTGGCCCGAATGGGTCTGCTCGACGACGAGCGCGCGTTCCACGCCATTGAGCGCTTGCGCGAACGCCTCGGGCCGGCTGGGCGCCAGCAGGCGCAGCGCGACCAGCTTGACGTCGATCCCCTCGCGCCGGGCGATCTCGATCGCCTCGCGCGCGGGCGCGGTGCTCGAGCCCCAGGTGATGACGGCCAGCGGGCCGTCGCCGTCGATCTCGGCCCAGTGCTGGCCGTAGTCGAAGTTGGTGAGCTTGTCCGAGCGCTTGTCGAGCTGGCTCGCATGGTCGCCGGCGGCGCTCGAGGGCGTGCCGCGAGGATTGTGCTCCAAGCCGTCGGCGGTGTACTGGCCGCCGGCGATCCCCGGCACCGTCATCGGCGAGACGCCGTCGGCGGTGATGGCGTAGCGGCGATAGCCTTCCTGCGGCTTGGTCTCGACCTTGCGGTTGGCGATGAAGGCGATGTCGGCCGGGCGGTCGATCACCGCCTTGGCCTGGCCCAGGAACTGGTCGGAGAGGACGATCGTGGGCACCTGCATGGCCTCGGCCAGATGCACCGCCCATTGCGTGGTGAAGAGGCAGTCGGCGACCGACGTCGGCGCGACCACGATATGCGGCGCATCGCCGTGGCAGCCGTTGAGCGCCATGTTGAGGTCGGACTGCTCGGACTTGGTCGGGATGCCGGTCGAGGGGCCGCCGCGCATCACGTCGACGATCACGACCGGAACTTCCGAGGCGATGGCGAGACCGACCGACTCCAGCATGAGCGCGAGACCCGGCCCGGAGGTCGCCGTCAATGCCGGCACGCCGCCATAGGACGCGCCGATGATCATGTTGATCGAGGCGAGCTCGTCCTCGGCCTGGACCAGCGAGCCGCCGGCCTTGACCAGCGCCGGCGACATCCATTCCAGGATCTCCGTCGCGGGCGTGATCGGATAGGCGGCGACGAAGCGCACGCCGCCCCGAATGGCGCCGAGGCCCGCCGCCTCGTTGCCGCTGATGATCCAACGTTTTTCTTTCTTGTCGGGCGGCGTCAGCTTGGCGGCGAAGTCGATCCCGCTCGCGGCCTCCACGCCGGCGGCGAGCGCCGCCTTGCTGGCCTCGATGGCCGCCTCGCCCTTGCTAGAGAGCGTCTCCACGATCTCCGCCTCCAACGCCTCGCGCGGCAGGCCGATGGCGGCGGCGGCGATGCCGAGCGCCACCATGTTGGGCCGGCCGCCCTTCACCGACTTGGCGAGCTCGGCGATCGGCAGCGCCTCGATGCGCGCGCCGGACTCGGCGATGGCCTCGGGAACCTCCTCCGCCGCGGCATCGCCGATGACGAGGCTCTCGGGCCCCAGGTTGAGTTCGGCCGCGAAGCGGTCGGCATTCATCCAGTCGATGGCGATCTGAAGATCGCACCGGTCGGCCGCGCACTCGACGGGCGCGGTTGCCAGACGCAGGATCGCCACCGCTTCGCCGCCGCGGATCTGCGGGCCGACGGCGCGGGTCAAGAGACCATAAAGCCCAGCCCGGGCCGCGGCCTTCAAAAGCATACTGCCGGCTGTGATGGCGCCAGCGCCGCCGCTGCCATTGATGGCCAGGGCAACGCTCGTTCTTTCCGTCGCGGAGGTCGTCATCCCGTTAACCTTCGATTGGTCGTCCGTTTGCCACGATTTTTCGCAGCGCAGCAAAGACTATGGAAATCGCAGCCTAGCGTGATTGACATAGATCATGGAGGGCGCCGGGGCGCATCCGCATCCTCGTGGCCGAGTATGGCTTTACGCGAGTGCGGGACGATGAGTGCAGACGCTTTCTGCTGGCAGATGACCAGCCCCGACGCGCCGCTGGCGCGGGTCGATTTCAACCCCTTCCCACCGGGACCGGGCGAGGTCGTCGTCGCGGTTTCCGGCTGCGGCGTCTGCCACACGGACCTTGGCTATTATTATGACGGGGTGCGGCCCAACCACGAGCTGCCGCTGACGCTCGGCCACGAGATCAGCGGGCATGTGGTGGCCACCGGGCCGGGCGCCGAGACCTGGGCGGACAAGACCGTGATCGTCCCGGCGGTGATCCCCTGCGGCGAATGCGATGCCTGCAAGCGCGGCCGCGGCACCATCTGCCCGAACCAGAAGATGCCCGGCAACGACATCCAGGGCGGCTTCGCGAGCCATGTCGTGGTGCCGTCGCACGGGCTGTGCGCGGTCGATGAGGACCGGCTCGCCAAGGTGGG
>CAZBRE010000105.1:0-5782 GCA_964494065.1 uncultured Alphaproteobacteria bacterium | reverse complement strand
GCCCGCGAGCATGACGGCCGCGCGCTCAAGAAGGCGTGCCAGGACTTCGCGCGCGAAAAGGGCTGCAAGACGACCGAGTGGATCATCATGGAATGCTCCGGCTCGGGCGCCGGGCAGACCACGGCCTACGGGCTCCTGAACCGCGGCGCCACGCTCTGCGTCGTCGGCTTCACCATGGACAAGGTCGAGGTGCGGCTCTCCAACCTGATGGCCTTCCATGCGCGGGCGCTCGGCAATTGGGGCTGCCCGCCGGAGCTCTATCCGGGCGCGCTCGACCTGGTGCTCGACGGCAAGGTCAAGGTCGGGCCCTTCGTCGAGCGCCATCCGCTCGACGACATCAACAAGGTTTTCGAGGCGGCGCACGCGCATGAGCTGACGCGGCGCGCCGTCCTCGTCCCGAATGGTCAGTGAACAGAAAACTTTTGGAACAGTGAGGCAGCGATGACCGCGACCACACATCAGATCATGGAACGGAGCGCACCGAAGGCGCTGATCGACCACAACCTTGTCGAGGCGAGCGTCGAAGAGCTCTCCGACGGCATGGTGCTCTATGAGAAGCGGCCGGCCAAACGCCTCGACGGCAGCGAGGCGGCGGGCCTCTCCAACGCCTGGATCATCCTCAACAATCCTGGCCAGTACAATTCCTACACGACACAGATGGTGAAGGCGGCGATCCTGGCCTTCCGCCGCGCCTCGTGCGACCGCGAGGTCAGCGCCGTCGTGTTTACCGGGGCCGGCGACAAGGCCTTCTGCACAGGCGGCAACACCAAGGAATACGCCGAGTACTACGCCGGCAATCCGCAGGAATACCGGCAGTATATGCGGCTCTTCAACGACATGGTCTCAGCCATCCTCGGCTGCGACAAGCCGGTGATCTGCCGGGTGAACGGCATGCGTATCGGCGGCGGCCAGGAGATCGGCATGGCCTGCGACTTCACCATCGCGCAGGACCTTGCGAATTTCGGCCAAGCCGGACCCAAGCACGGCAGCGCCGCCATCGGCGGGGCGACCGACTTCCTGCCGCTGATGATCGGCGCCGAGCAGGCGATGGTCTCGGGCACGCTCTGCGAGCCCTTTTCCGCGCACAAGGCCTACCGGCTCGGCATCTGCGCCGACATTGCGCCGGCGCTCAAGATCGACGGCAAGTTCGTCGCCAACCCGACCGTGATCACCGACACCATGCTCGACGAGTACGGCCGCGTCGTCCACGGCGAGTTCAAGACCGGCGAGGACTTCGCGAAGGGCCGCGCGCTGATGAAAGAGGGCGAGATCGACTTGAGCCTGCTCGACGAGAAGGTCGAGGCGCTGTGCGCCAAGCTGATCGAGACCTTCCCCGAATGCATGACCAAGAGCCTCGAGGAGCTGCGCAAGCCCAAGCTCGAAGCCTGGAACCGCAACAAGGAAGACGCCCGCGACTGGCTCGCGCTCAACATGATGAACGAGGCGCGCACCGGTTTCCGCGCCTTCAACGAGGGCACCAAGGCGAGCGGCCGCGAGATCGACTTCGTGGCGCTCCGCCAGGCGCTCGCCAAGGGCACGCCGTGGTCAGAAGACCTGATCGAGAGCCTGATGCCCGTGGCGCGGGAGGCCGCCGAGTAATGTCCGCCCCCTTGAAGGTCTGGCTCGAGGAGGACGCGAGCGTCCTGCGGGTGCAGCTGCACCGGCCGAAGGCGAATATCGTCGACGCCGAGATGATCGCAGCCCTCGACGCCGCCTTCGCGCATCACCTCGACCACGCCGATCTGCACGCGGTCATCATCGACGCCGAGGGCCCCAACTTCAGCTTCGGCGCGAGCGTCGAGGAGCACCTGCCCAAGCAGTGCGCGAAGATGCTGAAGGGCCTCCACAAGATGCTCTTCCGCATGCTGGAGAGCCCGGTGCCGATCCTGGTCGCGGTGAAGGGCCAGTGTTTGGGCGGCGGGCTCGAGCTGGCGCTGGCGGGCAACTTCATCTTCGCCGCGCCGAATGCGCATCTGGGCCAGCCCGAGATCAAGATCGGCGTCTTCGCACCGGCCGCCTCGTGCCTGCTGCCCGAACGCATCGGCCGGGCAGCGGCCGAGGACCTGCTGTTCAGCGGCCGCACATTGTCGGGCCAGGAAGCGTACGAGATCGGCCTCGTGACCGGGCTCGACAAGGACCCGCTCGACGCCGCCTTCACCTATTACGAGACGCACCTGGCGCCCTTGAGCGCGAGTTCGCTGCGTCACGCCGTCAAAGCCGCGCGGCTCGGTCTCATAGAACGTTTGAAACCGAAATTCGCTGCCGTTGAAAGGATTTATCTCGACGACCTGATGAAAACCAAGGACGCGGTCGAGGGCCTGGAAGCCTTCATAAGCAAGCGCTCGGCCAAATGGGAGAACAAATAGCGATGGTCAAGACAGAAGAAATCATCGGCCGCGCGGAGGCTCTGTTCGAGGACTTGCACTTCACCGCGGCGCGCGACTGGAAGGCGGCGGACAAGAGCCGCAAGGTCATCGGCTACATGCCGATCTACGTGCCGCGCGAGATCATCCATGCGGCGGGCATGCTGCCCATGGGCGTGCTCGGCGGCGGCGACCAGCTCGAGGTGATCCACGGCGACGCTTACTATCAAAGCTACATTTGTCGTATCCCGCGCTCCACGGTCGAGCTCGGGGTCTCGGGCCGGCTCGACTTCGTCGACGGCATGATGTTCCCCAGCATCTGCGACGTGATCCGCAATCTCTCGGGCATGTGGCAGCTCATGTTCCCCGAGCTCTACGTCAAGTATTTCGACGTGCCGCAGAACTACATCGACGACATCGGCGGCAATTTCTACGTCAACGAGTTGCAGGAGCTGCGCGAGGGCCTGGAAAAGCTCGCCGGCCGCGAGATCACCGACGACGATCTGCGCCGCTCGATCGCGGTCTACAACGAGAACCGCCGGCTGGTGCGCAAGCTCTACGATCTGCGCGCGGCCGAGCCGTGGAAGGTGCCGGCCTCGGAGGTCTATCTCGTGATCCGCGCCGGCATGGTGCTGCCGGTCGAAGAGCACTCGCAGATGATCCAGGACTATATCGGCGCGGTCGAGCATGAAGACCGTCCGATGAAGGACAACACCCGCGTCGTCGTGACCGGGCTGTTCTGCGAGCAGCCGCCGCTCAACCTGATCAAGTCGCTGGAGCTTGCCGGCTGTTACGTGGTCGACGACGACTGCATGCTGGTGACGCGCTGGCTGCTCGAGGACGTGGCGACCGAGGGCGACCCGTTGCGGAACCTCGCCGATGCCTTCCTACATCATTCGGCCGCGACGGCCGCCAAGTACGAGCCGGATCAGAAGGAAAAGGGCCAGTTCCTGGTGCGCTCGGTGCGCCGGACCGGGGCCGAAGGCGTGATCTTCGCCTCACCCAGCTTCTGCGATCCTGCCCTTCTCGACCGGCCGATGCTGCAGCACGTCCTCAAGGACGAGAACATCCCCTACATCGCCTTCAAATACGCCGAGAACTCCGGGCAGATGCAGCCCATCCGTGAACAGGCCGGCACCTTTGCCGACTCGATCAAGCTATGGAGCGAATGATGAGCGCAGCCCCACCGTCCACCTCCGGCACCGTCTCCAAGGACGTCGCCAAAGACGCCTCCATGATCATGCAGAAGGAGATGATGGCGGCGCATTACGACCGGCTCACGAGCGCCAAGGAGAACGGCAAGAAGGTCTGCTCGACCTTCGTGCCGGGCAACCTCAACGAGCTCATCATGTGCTTCGATCTCGTGAACAACCTGCCCGAGACGAATGCGATCCAGATGGGCCTCCGCAAGAAGAGCGGCCAGAACGTGCTCGAAGCGGAGAAGATGGGCCATTCCGAAGACGTCTGCACATACGTGAAGTCGGACATCGGCATGATGGCCAAGGGCAATATCGCGCCCAACGGCAAGCCCTTCCCCGAGCCCGACGTGCTGCTGCTCTCCTACACCGGCTGCTTCACCTTCATGAAGTGGTTCGAGCTGCTGCGCGAGCAGTATGGCTGCGAGACCATCATGCTCCACACGCCCTACGACGCGACGGGCAAGATCACGCAAAACATGCGCGACTACATGGTCAAGCAGCTGAAGGAAGGCGTGATCCCGAAGCTGGAGAAGGTGAGCGGCGTCAAGTTCGACATCGACCGCCTGCGCGAATATCTCCGCGAGTCGGCCAAAGCCGAGGACGATCTGGTCGCGGTGCTGAACTCGGCGAAGAACAAGCCCTCGCCGATCGACGCCTATTTCGGCGGCATCTATTACATCGGCCCGATCTTCGGCGCCTTCCGCGGCACCCCCGACGCGACCGAGTATTACGGCATGCTGCGCGCCGAGGTCGAGGAGCGGGTGCGCCAGGGCCTCGGGCCGATCACGCCGGACGGCCCGATGGGCGAGGAGAAGTACCGCCTCGTCACCGAAGGCCCGCCCAACTACACGAGCTTCCGCGACTTCTGGAAGATGTTCTACGAGGACGGCGCCGTCGTGGTCGCCAGCGCCTACACCAAGGTGGGCGGCGTCTACGATCTCGGCTTCCGCCACGATCCGGACAATCCGCTGGAGACGCTCGCCGACTATTGCATGGGCGTCTACACCAACCGCAGCCTGCCGCAGCGCATCGAGATGCTAACGAACTACATCAACGAGTTCGAGGCGGACGGGCTGCTGATCAACTCGATCAAGAGCTGCAACTCGTTCGCCGCGGGCGAGCTCATGATCATGCGCGAAGTCGAGAAGCGCACCGGCAAGCCGGCCGCCTTCGTCGAGACCGATCTCGTCGATCCGCGCTACTTCTCGCCTTCCAACGTCAAGAACCGCCTGGAGAGCTACTTCCAGATGGTCGACCAGAAGCGCACCGGCGCGCGCGTCACGGGAGCAGCGGCATGAAGACCTTCATCGGTATCGATCTCGGCTCGACCACGACCAAGGCCGTCCTGATGGACGAGAACCTGGACGTGCTCGGCCGCGGCATCACCAACTCGCGCTCGAACTACGCGACGGCGACCCAGGTCGCCAAGCAGGAGGCAACCGTCGATGCGCGGCTCACCCTGCTGCGCCGCGCGCTCAAGGACGTCGACGGCGTCAAGGACAAGCTCGACGAGTTCCTGGAACACATGAACCGCAATTTCCGGCTCGAGCAGTTCGTCGAGCAGCTCGGCGATCTGGAGAAGACCTGCATCGAGAATATCGGTGGCGATCGCCTGAAGGGCGTCGAGGACGAGGTCCGCGCGGTGGTCGAGGAGATCTTCAAGCGGCTGCACGACGAGGCACCGGAGCTGTTCGCACCGGGCGCGCAGCGCAAATCCGACTTCTTCCGCGACATCGCCGGCTCGCGTTACCTCCATGTCGGCGAGGACGTGGCGAAGGAAGCGAAGCTGCCCTTCGATCTCGTGCTCAACGTCTACGACAAGTCGATCATCGACGTGGAGAACCGGCCGCCGTCGGGCGATATGAGCGCCAAGTTCCTGCGCGCCCTCAACCGGGTGCTGAATGAGTTGCCCGAGTTCGGCGCCGCCAAGGGTTTGGTCGAAACGCCGGTCAAGGACGCGCTCGGCATCGAGCTGGAGGAGACCTATACGGTCGGCACCGGCTACGGCCGCGTCACCCTGCCGTTCTCCAAGGAGCACATCCGCTCGGAGATCCTCTGCCACGGCCTGGGCGCACATATGATGTATCCCGACACCCGCACGGTGCTCGATATCGGCGGCCAGGACACCAAGGGCATCCAGGTCGATGACCGCGGCATCGTGGAGAACTTCCAGATGAACGACCGCTGCGCCGCCGGCTGCGGGCGCTATCTCGGCTACAT
>CAZBRE010000104.1:11396-16452 GCA_964494065.1 uncultured Alphaproteobacteria bacterium | reverse complement strand
TGCTGGCGAGATCCATGACGGCGCCCTCGGGCATGGTGCCCTTGTAGTAGTTGGCGGGGCCGTAGTGCATGTCGACCACGCCCGACTTCAGCGCGCTCCACTGCTGCAGCGAGCCGATGGCGGCGGGGCCGACCACGGAAATCTTCACCTTGCCGGCGCAGCGCTTGTTGACCTCGCCCACCCAGCGGTGGAACGGCTTGGCCACGGTCGCCCGCGCGGGCAGGAAGCTGGCCGCCTTCAGCTTGACCTCGGCGGCGGATACCTGGGTGCCGACGAGCGCGGCCACGCCGAACGCCGCGCCCATGCCGGTCAGAATGAGTTTTCTCACGGTTCTCCTCCCTAGGAAGCGATAGACCCGTTCGATCAGGCCATCGTTCTTGAAGGCGTGCAGCGTGCCCGGATCGCCGCCGGGACGCAATGGAGAAGCGTGGTCCGTGTTTCAGGTTGCGGTTTTTTGAAGTCCGGGTGCCGGGCCCGCAACCGGTGGCGGCGGAGCGCATGCGCTCCGCCGCCGGATCACGGTCGGCACTCGGTCTTATTCGTATCGCCTGCAGACGCGCTGCTTGCGAACGCCGCCGTTGCCGTCGGGCACCGACACGACATAGCAGCGCGGGTGGATGGGCCTGCCCGGCCGCACGCAGCGGATGGCGTTCGGGGCGCAGGAATACGATCCCAGCTGCACGGTCGATTGTACGCCGTTGGCCAGGGCCGGAGACGAGGCGGCAGCCGCAAGTATCGCGGCGGCGACCAGACTGGTGGAGAGCACTTTCATATCTGCCTCAGGGTGTTGGAGCGAGGCGGCTTGCCTCATTGGTTGGAGCGGAGGCTAGTCTCCGGGGCCGGTCCACGCAGTGACCGGCGTCACCTGGGCCGCAGAGCCGCGGGCGCCCGGCGGCGGCCAATTGTGCGTTTCCATGAGGGCGGTTTCGCCTAGTGTGGGCGGCGTCGGCGGGCAATGGGAGGCGACGATGGCTGAGAAAGTGGCGTTGGTGGCGGGAGTCGGGCGCGGCACTGGCGGCGCGGTGGCGGAGCGCTTCGCCGAGGCGGATTACCGGGTCGGGCTGGTCGCACGCTCCGAGCCGCGCCTGAAGGAGTACGAGGCGAAGCTGCCGGGCAGTTTGGCGCTGCCCTGCGATATCACCGATCCGGCTGCCGTCGCCGCCATGCTGGCGCGCTGCCGGGCCGAGCTGGGCGAGCCCGACGTCGTGATCCACAACGCCGCGCGGGGCGTCTGGGGGAGCTTCTTGGAGATCGACCCGGCCGACATGGAGGCGAATTTCCGGGTCAACACGATGAGCCTGCTGCATCTCGCCCGCGCCGTCTCCCCCGCAATGATCGAGCGCGGCTCGGGGGCGATCATCGTCACCGGCAACACTTCGGCCTGGCGCGGCAAGTCCAACTTCTCCGGCTTCGCGCCGACCAAGGCGGCCCAGCGCATCCTCGCCGAGGCGATGGCGCGCGAGCTCGGGCCCAAGGGCATCCACGTTGCCTATGTGGTGATCGACGCGATCATCGATATCCGCTGGACCCGCCGCCAGTTCCCCGACACGCCCGAGGAGCGCTTCTGCAAGCCGGCCGACATCGCCGAGGTCGTCTATCAGACCGCGCACCAGCCCAAGACCGCCTGGTCGTTCAACGTCGAGCTCAGGCCATACGCCGAGCCCTGGTGAAGGGAGGACGCGAGGCGCAAAAAAAGGGGCCGTCCATTGGACGGCCCCGGAGAGCAGGTTTCAGAGCTGTGACGAGGTGCCTCGTTTGACGTTGTCGAGGTCTGTCAGGGACGTTCGTGTAGGCCCCGGTCCCTTTTTGCCCCTCTCTTGAGCGTAAGCCAGTCTTTACCCGTCGCTATCCTTCACCCAGAAAACGGTGCGGCAGGAGCGGTTCTTGATCATCTGACACCGGACGCTCGCGACCTCGACCATCTTGCTGGCCCAGCGCGGCTCGCAGCGGCCGTTGCGGCGCACGTAGTTGTAGCCCTTCACGCCCAGATAGCGGCAGTCGGCCTCGGCGTGGTGCGTCATCACCGGCTGCACCGGCACCGTGTCCGCGAGCGTGAAGACGCAGCGGTCGGTATAGAGGTCGCGCTCCATACATTTGCGGCCGCCATAGCTGTCCGGCAGGATCGCCGGCATCTGCTCGTCGACGATCCGGGTGACCCGCGCCAGCGCCGCCTTGTCGCGCATCGCCGGAATACCCTTCAGGAAGGCCGAGAAGGCGCCGTACTGGAACACGGCCTCGCAGATCGTGTTGGCCTTGAAGTCGTCGCGGCGCGAACGCCAGACCGCCGTCCAGATCCGCTTGACGATGCTGTCATCCGATTCGCTGCGCGCCTCGTGATAGGCGAGCTGGATGAGGCACCAGCGCTCGCGCGCCGGCTTCACCTTGCGGGTGAACTTCACCGGCTTGACCTTCACCGTCTTGAAGGCGGCCGCGGTCAGCCCGTAACGCTCGTGAATGGTGAGGTTGGCATGCGGCCGGATGACGCTGGCCTTTGCCGGCCCGCGTGACGACCAGAGATGCATGGCAAAAAACATGGTGCCCAGCGCCACGAACAATACGCCCAGACGCGCGAGCCCTGCGTAATCGATCCCCGTGGGTGCTTGACAGAAGCGGCCCCGTTCATCCCGCCAACAATGATTGGCGTCCAGCCAGACGCGCGATCGAGGTGCAAACACCTTTCGAATGCGGTTGGTCATGGAATGCTCCTTTCAAGTAAAAATTAATCAATGAGTAAGGTTAATAACATGTAAAGACTTTCCTAATATTTGGTAACAACGAGTCAAATGTCAAATTAATTTGTTTTTAATTTTAGTTAATTTTTATTAATGATTTAGATACTTGGTTTATTTGTTTCTTCTCAAGCATTTCCCTACCCCCCGCCGACGGGCGCCGGCGCGGCCTCGGAGCGCGGTTTGGTCCGGCGGTCCCGATGGTGGTTAATTTCGGCGCGCTGGCGCGGCCGGATCGGCGCAGGTATGGTTTATGGAATCGGCGATTCTGTTAAGGAACGGGCGGCATGCAGGGATGGCGCGGGACGGTGGAAGACTGGCTGGCGAAGCTGCCGGCAGACGGGCGGATGCGCTTCGTAACGGCCTTCGCGCGGGGCCAGCTCGAGGTCGAGCTCTACGCGCCCAAGGGGGAAGACAAGCAGCAGCCGCATCCGCGCGACGAGATCTACATCGTCGCCGCCGGCTCGGGTCAGTTCGCGATGGGCGAGGAGCGGGTGAAATTTTCCGCCGGCGACGCGCTCTTCGCGCCCGCGGGCATGACGCATCGCTTTACGGACTTCACCGGGCATTTCGCGACCTGGGTCATGTTCTACGGACCCGACGGCGGCGAAGGTCCGGACGATGGCGGGCCGCGCGAGGCGGAGCGCGGCTGGCAGGGCACGGTCGATCAGTGGCTGCCGCAGGTGTCCGACGGCGGCATCCGCTCGGTTCAGGCCTTCCAGCGCGGCAGCCTCGAGATCAAGCTCTATGCGCCGCGCGGCGAGGACCCGCAGAGCCCGCACGACCGCGACGAGGTCTATGTCGTCGCGCGCGGCCGCGGCACCGCGATGATCGGCGACGAGCGCCAGAGCTTCGGGCCGGCCGATGCGCTTTTCGTGCCGGCGGGCATGACGCACCGCTTCGAGGACTTCACCAGCGATTTGGCGATCTGGGTGATGTTCTACGGGCCGCTCGGCGGCGAGGGCGGCGACTGATCCCCGCCAACTGAGATCGAGGGCGCGCGGTGGCAGCGACCGGCGCGCGATCCCATCTTCAACACTGTAGGACGACCCTCTCGGCCCTGTTGCACCTGGCCCATCGGAGATGGCGGTCATGGATATGCCGGACAACGAGAACGCGCCGACGGCGCTCGACCTCGACGGCTGTCGGGATTGGCTGATCGAGCGCGGCCTGCGCGGCCTTAGTCTGGATGATCAGTTCGGCGGCTTCTGCAATCGCCTTCGCGATGCCGGGCTCCCGATCGAACGCGCGACCATGGGCATGGGGACGCTGCATCCACGCTACGGCGCGCAGACCCATGTCTGGCGCGCCAAGGACCGGACGGACGGCGCCACGGACAGCGCCGGGGTCGAGATCGTGATGCGCGGGCGTGGCGAAATGCGGAGCGACGGTTTCCAGAAGAGCCCGATCCACTACATGCGCTCGACCAACACGCCGACCATGCGGCGGCGGCTCGACCGCAACGCGCCGCTGGAGTTCCCGATCCTGGAGGATCTGCGCGCCGAAGGGATGACCGAGTACGCCGCCGAGCTCGTCCAGTTCGGCAAGATCAAGGACAGCGACGAGATACGGAGCGGGGTCTTCTTCTCCTGCGCCACCGCGCGGCCGGGCGGTTTCGACGACGGAGAGCTCGCCCAGCTGCGCGCGCTGTTGCCCGCCTTCGGCCTCGCCGTCAAATCGCGCACCACCTACGACATCGCCCGCACCGTGGTGGAGACTTATCTGGGGCAAGACGCGGGCGACCGGGTGCTGACCGGCGCCATCGACCGCGGCTCGCTGGAGACTATCCGTGCGGTCTTATGGTTCTGTGATCTGCGCGGCTTCACCCGCGTCTCAGACCGGCTGCCCGGCCGCGAGCTGGTCGAGACGCTCGACGATTATCTGGAGCTGATGGCGGGGCCGGTGCATGCCAATCACGGCCAGATCCTGAAGTTTCTGGGCGACGGTTTCCTGGCGACCTTCGATCTCACCGCGCTCGACGGCGAGGCGGTGTGCCGGAACGCGCTGAAGGCCGCATCCGAGCTGCGCGAGGCCTTTCCGCCCTTCAACGCGGCGCGCGAGGCCGACGGCAAGGCGGTGATGGATTTCGGCCTGGCGCTTCATCTGGGCGACGTGCTCTACGGCAATATCGGGGCCAGCGACCGGCTCGACTTCACGGTAGTCGGCCCGGCGGTGAACGAGGCGAGCCGGATCCAGGCGCTCTGCCGGCCGCTCGAGCGCAACGTGCTGATCTCGGCGTCGTTCCACGAGATCGCCTGTTCCTGCCACGGCGAGCTCATGTCGCTCGGCTTCCATGCGCTCCGCGGCGTGCGCGAGCCCCAGGAGCT
>CAZBRE010000104.1:10009-11296 GCA_964494065.1 uncultured Alphaproteobacteria bacterium | reverse complement strand
CGCCGATCTCTGGTGGCGCGACGACGATGCCGTTGCCTGGGGCCCGAAGCTCGAGCGGCTGTGTGAGCTGACCGCGACGACGGGCCTGCTGTTGGCGGTAATCCCGGCGCGGGCCGAGGAGGGGCTGGCGCGCGCGAGCCAGATCCCGCATCTGCGGATCGCCCAGCACGGCTATGCGCATGTGAACCACGCCCCCAAGGGCCAGGGCTTGGGCGCCTGGGAGCTGGGCCTCCACCGCGGCGCGGCGCGGGTCATGGCCGAGCTCGACGAGGGGCGCGCGCGATTGCAGGCGATCTTCGGCGGGCGCTTCCTGGCGGTCATCGTGCCGCCCTGGAACCGGATCGATCCGGCGCTCTTCGGCCCAATGGTCGAGCGCGGCTATCGCGGGGTCTCCGCCTTCGGGCCGCGAGCGTCGGAGAGGTACGATCTCGTCATCGCCAATGCCCAGTGCGATCCGATCAAGTGGAAGGGCGGCGCGCGGTTCGCCGGCGAGGCGAAGGCGCTGGGCGATCTGATCGGGCATCTGAAGGCCCGGCGCACCGGCGCCGTGGACGGCGACGAGCCGACGGGGGTCCTCACGCATCACATCGACCTCGACGAAGACGGCTGGGCGTTCTGCGCGCGGCTCGCCGAAGCTGTCACGGCGCATCCAGCGGCGCGCTGGCGCGATGCGCTCGATATCTTCGGGCATGCGCCCGGGGAAATTTTCGGGCATCCGCCCGGGGAGCCCTTCGGGGCCGGCACGTGAGCGCAAAGAGCATGAGCGCACGGAAATGAGTATGGGGATATGAGCGCCGTCATCCGCCCGGCGGACGCCGGCGACATCGACGCGGTCTGCGCGCTGCTGCACGAGAAGATGAACGCGAAGATCGCCGTCGAGCGGTGGCGGCGGCTCATGACCTACGAATGGCTGGCCGAGAAGCCCGATCTCGGCCGGGTCGTCGAGGCGCGCGGGAAGATCCTCGGCTATGTCGGCATGGTCTATGCGGACCGGGATATCGAGGGTCGGCGCGAGCGGGTCGTCAATATCTGCGCCTGGTATCTCGACAAGTCGCTGCGCGGCGCGGGGCTGGGCACCAAGATGATGGCGAATGCGACCGCCGATCCCGCGATTTCCTATGACATCATGACGAGCTCGAAGAACACGCTGACGATCCTCGATGCGGTCGGCTACCGCGTGCTCGACGACCACCGCTACGTCTGGCGGAAAGACGAGGCGGCGGCCGGACTAACGATCCTCGACGATCCGGCGGCGATCCGTGCCGAGGTCGGACCGGGCGAAGCCCG
>CAZBRE010000104.1:3248-9909 GCA_964494065.1 uncultured Alphaproteobacteria bacterium | reverse complement strand
ACAAGCGGACCTGCCGGCGGACCCCCGGGCGGCGGATCGGAGACCGAGGCCGATTTCGGCTATCGGCGCGTGCCGGCCTCCGAGCGCGACGGGCTGGTGCGCGGCGTCTTCGACCGCGTGGCGCGGCGCTACGACCTGATGAACGACTTGATGTCGGGCGGCGTCCACCGGCTCTGGAAGGCGACGCTGATCGACATGGTTGCCCCCCGGCCCGGCATGCATCTCCTCGACGTCGCCGGCGGCACGGGCGACATCGCGTTCCGCTTCCTCGACCGGGTCAAGGGCGAGGCGCCCAAAGCTGACGAAACAAGGGTCACCGTCTGCGACATCAATCCCTCGATGCTCTCGGTTGGCCGCGACCGGGCGCTCGACCGGGGCATGGCGCGCGGGCTCGACTGGGTCTGCGGCACCGCGGAAGCCTTGCCCTTCGCGGACATGAGCGTCGATGCCTACACGATCGCCTTCGGGCTTCGGAACGTCACGCATATCGATGCGGCGCTGGCCGAGGCCCGAAGGGTCCTCAAACCCGGTGGGCGGTTCTTCTGCCTCGAGTTCAGCCGCGTCGTGCTGCCGCTCTTCGGCGACCTATACGACCGCTATTCCTTCGCCGTCGTGCCGCTGATAGGCGAGGTCGTGGCGGGCGACCGCGCGGCCTACCAGTATCTGGTCGAGAGCATCCGCAAGTTTCCGCCGCAGGAGGCGCTCGCCCGCCGGATCGAGGACGCAGGGCTCGAGCGCGCCGCCTGGCGCAACCTCTCCGGCGGCATCGCGGCGATCCATTCGGCGTGGCGGCTGTGACGACGCGGGCCAGGGCCGGCTGAATGCTCCGCCATGCGCGCAATGCCCGCCGGCTGGTCCGGATCGCGTTGGTGCTGGCGCGCCACGACGCACTCTTTCCGCTCGAGCTTTTCGGCGTGGCGCCGATCTCGCGCCGCTTCGCCCGCCTGATCGCGCGCCGCGACAAGGGCAAGCGGCCCGGTCAGCGCCTGGCGGAGGCGATGGAGGCGCTGGGGCCCTCGTTCATCAAGCTCGGCCAGTCGTTGGCGACCCGGCCCGATCTCCTGGGGGAGGAGGTGACGGCCGACCTCGCCACGCTGCAGGACAAGCTGCCGCCCTTCCCCTCCGACCAGGCGCGCGCCATCGTCGAGGCGCAGCTCGAGGCGCCGGTCGAGCAGATCTACAAGAGCTTCGAGGACAAGCCGGTCGCCGCGGCTTCGATCGCGCAGGTGCATTTCGCCGTCACCACCGAGGGCGAGGAGGTCGCGGTGAAGGTGCTTCGGCCGGGCATCGAGCTGGCGTTCAAGCGCGACCTCGATTTCTTCTTCTGGCTCGCCGAATGGCTCGAGCGGATGCGGCCGGCGCTGCGGCGCCTGAAGCCCGTGGCGGTGGTCGAGACCTTCGCGGATTCGGTGGCGGTCGAGATGGACCTCCGCATGGAGGCGGCGGCGGCGTCCGAGCTCGGCCAGAACTTCGCCGGCGATCCGACGTTTCGGGTGCCGCGCGTCGACTGGCGGCGAACGGCGCAGCGCGTGCTGACGACCGAGCGCGTCACCGGCATTCCCGTCGACCGGCGCGAGGAGCTGACGGCGGCCGGGCATGACGTGCGCCTCATCTTGAAGAACGCGGCGGAGGTCTTTTTCAAGCAGGCCTTCCGCGACGGCTTCTTTCATGCCGACCAGCATCCGGGGAATGCTTTCGTCGATGCGGACGGCGCCATCGTCGCCGTCGATTTCGGCATCATGGGCCGGGTCGACAGGGCGACGCGGCACTATCTGGCCGACATGCTGGTGGGCTTTCTGCAGGCCGACTATGCCCGCGTGGCCGAGGTGCATTTCCGTGCCGGCTATGTGCCCGCGCATAAGGACAAGGCGGCGTTCACCCAGGCGATCCGGGCCATCGCCGAGCCCATCCTGGGGCTGCCGCTGGCGGAGATCTCGCTCGCCAAGCTGCTGGGCTTGATGTTCCAGGTCACCGAGCGCTTCGAAATGGAGACCCAGCCGCAGCTTCTGCTGCTGCAAAAGACGATGCTGGTGAGCGAGGGCGTGGGCCGGAAGCTCGACCCGACGATCAATATGTGGGAGCTGGCGCGGCCGCTGGTCGAGGACTGGATGCGCGAGAACCGCGGCCCGCTCGCCCGCGCCAAGGAAAGCGCGGAGACCGCGCGCGACCTGATCGAGCGCGCGCCGCTGATCCTCAAGGGCCTCGAGCAGGCGGCGGGCGATCTGGCCGAAGGCGGCGTGCGGCTTCACCCCGACACGCTGGAGGCGCTGCGCCGCGATCAGCCCCCCGCGCCCACGCCGCAATGGCCGCTGTGGGTCGCGGTCGTCGTGCTGGCGGTCGCGGTGGTGGTGATGGCGGTGGATTGAGTAGCGGGCGCAGGTATGTCTCCCTCTCCCTCTTTAGAGGGGGAGGGGGTGCCGGGCAGTACCACCGGCTCGGATATCCGAACAATAGTGACTGGCGGCGCCACACCCCCTCCCTGCCCTCCCCCTCTGAAGAGGGGGAGGGATCAAAGTAGTGACGGCTCCTTTTGGGAGAGAACGTGATGAACGAGACGACACAGCGCGGCGGCGGCGATCCGGGCGGCATCAAGGTCGAGCGGCGGGGGCAGATCTTCCTGATCGGACTCGACCGGCCGAAGAAGCTGAACGGGCTGAGCCCGAAGATGCTGCGCGAGCTGGCCGAAGCCTTCAGCGCCTACGAAGCCGACGATGCGGCGCGCTGCGCCGTGCTTTACGGCGAGGGCGGCAACATGACGGCGGGGCTCGACCTGTCGCTGATCGACGTCGAGGCGGAGCTGATCCCCGCGGGCGAGGTCGATCCCTTCTACCGCCGCGACCCGGTGCGCACCAAGCCGGTCGTCTGCGCGGTCGAGGGCATCTGCTTCACCGCCGGGATCGAGCTCATGCTCGCCGCCGACATCGTGGTCGCGGGCAAGAGCACGCGCTTCTCGCAGCTCGAGGTGAAGCGCGGCCTCGTTGCGACCGGCGGGGCGACGATCCGCATGGTGCAGTCGGCCGGCTGGGGGAACGCCATGTCGGTGCTGCTGACCGGCGACGAGTTTGGCGCCGAAACGGCGCTTCGCTTCGGCTTCGTCCAGGAGGTGGTGGCGGACGGCGGGGCGCTCGCGCGCGCCACCGAAATCGCCGAGACCATCGCCGCGCAGGCGCCGCTCGCGGTGAAAGCAACGATCGAGGCGGCGCGTCAGGCGCTCTTCGAGGGGCCTGCCGCCGCCGTCGAGGGCGACAAGGCGCGCTGGGCCGAGCTGTCGAAAACCGAGGACGTGGCCGAGGGTGTGGCCTCGTTCAAGGAACGCCGGCCGCCCGTCTACAAGGGCCGGTAGGGGCACCATGCGCGCCGCGCAGAGCACACGTCGCCGAAACGTGTTTGAGTTCGGGGACGATAGCGACGGCGGGCGGATGCGGTGACCAGCCAGACAGAAACACAAACGAGCGGCTTCGCGGCCTTCGCCGCCGGATCGGGCGGCGCCTATGCGCTGCTCAGCCTGGCGATCCTGATCTGGGGCGGCAATTTCGTGGTCGGGCGCTGGGCCAATCTCGACGTCCCCCCCATCGCGCTCTCCTTCTGGCGGCACGTGCTGGCGGCGGCGATCGTGCTGCCCATCGTGGCCGGCGCGCTCAAGCGCGAATGGCCGGAGATCCGCAAGCGCCTCGGCGCGGTGATCGTGATGGCGCTCTTCTTCGTCGCCGGCAACACCTTCGTCTACTTCTCGATCCTGCACACGACCGTGGTGAACGCGGCGCTCATCAATTCGGGCGTGCCGGTGGCAGCCGCCTTCTTCTCCTGGCTCCTGCTGCGCGACCTCGTGAACCGCTGGCAGATGCTCGGCATCGTCATCTGCTTCCTCGGCATCGCGCTGGTCGTCACCAAGGCCGATCTCGGCCTGCTGCTGCGGCTTCATTTCGGCTGGGGCGACATCTTCATGCTGGCGGCGATCACCTGCTGGGCGCTCTACATGGTGCTGCTGAAGCGGGCCAAGCTCGCGCTCTCGCCCTGGGTGGTGCTGTTCGTGGTCACCCTGGCCGGCGTGATCTGGCTGGTGCCCGCCTATGCCGCCGAGATCGCCAGCGGCCAGGGCATGGCCTGGACATGGCGCACGGCGGCAAGCCTCGTCTATGTGGGGCTCTTCAGTACCATCATCGCCTGGGCGTGTTGGAACGCGGGCACGCTCCGCATCGGCCCCAACCGGGCCTCGGCCTTCATGTGCCTGCATCCCGTCTTCGGCTCGGCGCTCGGCATGATCTTCTTCGGCGAGACGATCCGAGGTTTCCATATCGCCGGCACGGTGCTGGTGCTGATCGGCGTGGTGCTGGTCTCGCGCGCTTACGTTCGCAAGATGGCCGAAGCGTAAGCGGCGTTCCCTGCGGCAGAGGACCGGCTCGATGGCAATGTTCGAACTCGACGCAAGGCTCGCGGCCGATACGGTCGAGGTGGCGCGGTGGGAGCTCTGCCGTGTCCTCCTGATGAACGACGCCAACTATCCGTGGCTGATCCTGGTGCCGGCGCGCTGGGGCTTGCGCGATTTCCACGAGCTCGAGCCGGACGAGATGTCGACGATGACGACGGAGATCGTGCGCGCGAGCAAGACGCTCGAAGCGCTTTTCGATCCGGTGAAGCTGAACGTCGCGGCGCTGGGCAATCAGGTGGCACAGCTGCACGTCCATGTGATCGCGCGCCGCGAGGATGATCCCGCCTGGCCGAAGCCGGTCTGGGGCGCCGCGCCCGCGCGCGCTTACGACGATAAGGACCGGAACGAGCGTATCACCCGACTGCGCGCGTTTTTTGAGCGTTTCTAGTTTGTTCTAGCGGTGTCTTGCCGCTACTCTGAGGCCATGGACGCCTTCGCTTCCGCCCCGCAACGCACGCACACCCTGCCCGCGCCGTTCCCAAGGCAATTCAGGGACTGGTTCGCCGCGCGCGGCTGGGCGCCGCATGCGCATCAGCTTGCCATGCTGGAGACCGCGCGCGCCGGCGAGGACGCGCTGCTGATCGCGCCGACCGGCGGCGGCAAGACGCTGGCAGGCTTCCTGCCGACGCTGATCGATCTGGCGGAAAACCCGCGCGAAGGGTTTCACACGCTCTACGTCTCGCCCCTGAAGGCGCTCGCGGTCGACATCCACCGCAACCTCGAAGCGCCGATCGCCGAGATGGAGCTCGAGATCCGGGCCGAGACGCGGACCGGCGACACGCCGCAATCGAAGCGGATGCGCCAGCGGCGGAAGCCGCCGCATATATTGATGACCACGCCCGAGTCGCTGGCGATCCTCTTGTCGTACGACGATGCGCCCAAACTGTTCGCCGGCCTCGCGACCGTGATCGTCGACGAAACGCATGCGTTGGCGGACAACAAGCGCGGCGATCTGCTGTCGCTCGACCTGGCGCGGCTGGCGACGCTGGCGCCCAAGGCGCGGCGCGTCGGCCTGTCGGCCACCGTGGCGCGGCCGGGCGAGCTGACGCGCTGGCTCTCCGACGGACCGGTGCGGCTGATCGAGGGCGAGCCGGGGCCCGAGCCCGAGATCGCGATCGTGACGCCAACGGACCGCATGCCGTGGTCCGGCCATTCAGGCCTCCACGCGATCACCTCGATCTATGCGGCGATCCGCGACGCCGGCACGGCGATCGTCTTCGTCAATACGCGCGCCTTCGCCGAGATCATCTTCCAGGCGCTCTGGCGCATCAACGACGACAACCTGGCGATCGCGCTCCATCACGGCAGCCTCGCCGCCGAGCAGCGGCGCAAGGTCGAGGCGGCGATGGCGCGCGGCGATCTGAAGGCCGTGGTCGCCACCTCGTCGCTCGATCTCGGCATCGATTGGGGCGCGGTCGATCTGGTGATCCAGGTGGGCGCGCCCAAGGGCGCGAGCCGGCTGCTGCAGCGCATCGGCCGGGCCAATCACAGATTGGAGGAGCCGAGCCGCGCGCTTCTGGTGCCTGCCAACAGGTTCGAGGTTCTGGAATGCGAGGCGGCAATGGCGGCGGTGAAGGCGCGCGAGCTCGACGGCAAGCCGCCGCGCACGGGCGGGCTCGACGTGCTGGCGCAGCATGTCCTCGGCGTTTCCTGCTCCGCGCCCTTCGCGCCGGACGCGCTCTATGCCGAAGTCACACGAGCCGCCCCCTACGCGGATCTGTCCCGCAGAGACTTCGACGACGTACTCGATTTCGTCTCCACGGGCGGCTACGCGCTGCGCTCTTACGAGCGCTGGCGGCGGGTTGTGCAGGACGAGGATGGGCGCTGGCGCGTGGCCTCCAAACGGGTCGCGCATCAATACCGCATGAATATCGGCACCATCGTCGAGACCGAGATGCTGACCGTGCGCTTCCGGCGCGGGCCCGTGCTCGGCAAGATCGAGGAGCATTTCATCCAGGCGCTGGTGCCGGGCGACACATTCGCTTTCGCCGGGCGCGTACTCGCCTTCGAGGGCGTGCACGAGATGTCGGCGATCGTCTCCCGCGCCAAGGACAGCGATCCGCGCGTGCCGGCCTATGCCGGCGGGCGGCTGCCGCTGACCACCGAGCTCGCCGACCGGGTCCGCGGAATTCTGGCCGATCCGGCCGCTTGGGCCTCGCTGCCGCCGCAAGTGCGCGAGTGGCTGGAGATCCAGCGCTGGCGCTCGGAGCTGCCGGGACGCGAGGGGTTGCT
>CAZBRE010000104.1:0-3148 GCA_964494065.1 uncultured Alphaproteobacteria bacterium | reverse complement strand
CAGGTCACCTTCAGCTCCGATCTCATCTACGACGTGCTGCGCAGCTATCAGGCGGATCACATCCTGCTGCGCGCCACGCGCGCCGATGCGGGCGAGGGACTGACCGATGTGGGCCGCCTCGCCGAGCTGCTGGCGCGCGTGCAGGGGCGCATCCGGCACCGGCGGCTCGACAAGGTCTCGCCGCTCGCCGTGCCCGTCCTGGTCCATATCGGCAAGGAGGCGGTCGGCGGCGCCGCCTTTGAGGCGCTGCTCGACGAGGCGGCCGAAGAGCTCGCCGCCGACGCGATGGCCGTCGAGCCGCAGAAGGAAATGGCGGTCGAACCGCATGAGGACATGGCAGTCGAGCCGCAGACGGTGTTGATGCCCGGAGCGACGACATGAACCCGGGCGCCGACGGAAGTCCGGCGCCGGCCGGTGTACCGTCCCTTGGCCCGCCGCCCATCGGCCTGGGCGGGGCGGCGCTGACGGCCGATCTCTCGGGGGCGCTCTGGTGGCCGGCGCGGGCGCTTATGGCGGTGGCCGATCTGCATCTGGAAAAGGGCTCGGCCTTCGCGCGCAAGGGGGCGCTGCTGCCGCCATACGACACGGCGGCGACGCTGCACCGGTTGCGCGAGGTGATCCTGCGCTTGCAGCCGCGGATCGTCGTCTGTCTCGGCGACAGCTTCCACGACACCGATGGGCCGAACCGGCTCGACAGCGGCGACGCGGCAGCGCTGACCGAGCTGATGATCGGGCGGCACTGGGTCTGGATCGCCGGCAATCACGACCCGGAGATCCCGGCGGGCTTGGGCGGCAATGTGAGCGAGGAGTACCGGGTCGATGCCATCACCTTCCGCCACGAGGCCTTGCTGATGACGAAGCCGGGCGAGGTCTCCGGGCACTTCCACCCCAAGGCGGCGGTGCGCTTCCGCGGCAAGCGGCTGTCGGGACGCTGCTTCGTCTCCGATGCGCGCCGGCTCGTGCTGCCGGCCTTCGGCGCTTACACCGGCGGGCTCAACGTGCACGACCCGGCGATCGCCGGGCTCTTCCCCTTCGGCTTTACGGCCTGGCTGATCGGGCCGAGCAAGGTCTACGCCTTCCCCGGCGAGCGCCTCGCGGGGTGATCGCCCGCAGCCGAAAATGACCGACAAACCGTTCCCCGAAAATCCTCTGTATGACCGGATCGGACGAAGCTACGTCGCAAGCCGCGCCGCCGATTCCCGCATCGTGGCGGCGCTGAAGCGCCTGCTCGATCTGCCGGCGGGCGCGTCCATCGCGGATATCGGCGCGGGGACCGGGAACTATGCCAACGCGCTCGCGGACGAAGGCTATCGCATCGAGGCGATCGAGCCGTCGGCGACGATGCGCGCCCAGGCGGCGGCGCATCCGGGCGTCACTTGGCACGCCGGGACCGCCGAGGCCGTCCCCCTGCCCGACCGGTCCGTCGACGGCTGCATGGCCGTGCTTGCGATCCATCATTTCCGTGCGCTCGAAGCGGCGCTGGCGGAAATGCGGCGCATCGGCGCCGGCGGCCCGATCGTGCTCTTCACCTTCGATCCGCGCGAGGGCCGGCCGTTCTGGTTCGGTGAGTATTTCCCCGATATCCAGCAGCAGGATTTTGAGATCTTCCCGCCGATCGCCGAGATCGTCGCGGCGCTGGCGGATCAGGCTGTCGACACGCCGCGCGTCACCGCCTTTCCGCTCCCGGACGATCTCCGCGACCGGTTCATGCTGGCCGGCTGGAACCGGCCCGAGCTCTATTTCGATCCGACCTTCCGCGCCAACACCTCGGGCTTCGCCAAGGCCGAGCCCGATCACGTCGAGCGGGGGCTCGCGCGGCTGCGCGAGGATCTGGCCTCGGGCGCCTGGGATGCCCGCTATGGGGATTTGCGCAAGATACGGTCGTTCGATGCCGGCTACCGCTTCGTGTCGTGCCGGGCGCGGCGCTGAGCAGAACAACGCATCGAACCATTTATTAGGGGCGGGTTTGAAACCCGCCCGTACAAATAATGGAGCAATGTGGCGGGCCGCTTGTCGCTCATTTGAGCGTGAAGGTCACCGTATTGCCGTCGTTGAACACCTGGAACTTCACGAGGCGCCCGCCCGCGTCGAACCAGAGGAACCGCTTGGTGTCGGTGCGGAAGAGGTATTTGGTCGCGGTCACGTTGCCGTTGCCGGTCGTGACGGTTTCCGAGCCCTGCGCCTCCACGCGCACGACCGGCTTCACCTCGCCCGTCTTGCTGTCCATCACGGTCGTCGCCTTGAGGATGGCGACGTTCCACGGATTGGTCGTGAACGTGTTGCCGGGCGCGGTCGTGGCGCCTTTGGGGCCGTTGATTGCGAGCTTGTCGCCGGCCGCCTTGGCGGTCAGCTTGATCGGCTTGCCGTTCTCCATCGTGTCGCTCGTATAGGCGACGAGGCGTCCGCCCTGCCAGACCTCGCGGCGGTCGGCGTTCTCGCGATGCGCGGTGATGAGGAGGATCTTGACCTGGATGCGCAGGACGACGGTGGCGATCGTCTGCGCGCCCTGCCTGGCCAGGGTGATCGTGTGCGTGCCGACCTTGCCGTAGCGCGAATGCGTGATCTGGTAGACGTATTTGCCGGGCGGCACCTCGGCACGGGCGATGGGCGCGAGGACAAACAACGTCATCGCCATAGCGAATGTCAGCGTGCGGATCATTCTCGGGGCGCCTCCCATGGCAGCGTCGCGTTAATGCGATGCGATTATCATCTATGCTATCAGGCGGGCGCGGCGCGGTCATCCGGCTGGGCGGACGCATTTGCCCGGCATCATTGGAGCGTCATCCGCCCGTCACACCGACGCGCTAGCTTTCCGGGCTCCGACGCGCGCACGATAGGCAGCCATGCAGAACGGCTTCGACGAATTCGACCAGCACGACGACGACGATGAGCCCATCGACCGCCCGATGGCGCCGATCATCGGCGCCCTCATCGAGCGGCGCTTCGCGCGGCGCGAGCTGCTGCGCGGGGTGGCCGGCGCAGTCGTGGGTGCCACGGCGCTGGGCGCAGGGATCGGGCGGAGCGAGGCGGCGGGGCCCAGTTCACTCGGCTTCAAGGAGATCGCCCACGATCTCGACCCGAACATCGACGTGGCCGAGGGCTACGACGCGCAGGTGCTGGTCGCCTGGGGCGATCCGATCCTGAAACG
>CAZBRE010000103.1:0-16512 GCA_964494065.1 uncultured Alphaproteobacteria bacterium | reverse complement strand
TCCAGGCGCTCAGCGACCCGCACGACCACAGCTATCCCGGCGACCGCCCGTTTCCAACGGCGCTCGATCCTTTCGTCTGCTCGCGCTACGAGATGGCGGACTTCGCCCGCGATGCGTTGGCGCTCGACGTGCGCTATCTCGGCATCTGCTGCGGCGCCGGCCCGCACCACGTGCGCGCCATGGCCGAGGCGCTCGGCCGCCAGCCGCCGGCCAGCCGCTATTCTCCCGACATGTCCAAGCACTACTCACTCGGCACCGACCCGAAGCTGAAAGGTCACAATCAGGCTTTCGCAAAGCACCTCTGACACACATCCCGCACGCGGAGTTCGCCGCCGCCGACATTGGGGAGACAAGGCGATGCAGGAAACAGCCATACTCAAGATCGGAGTCGCCCAGACGGAGACCATCGTCGAGGATCTCGATGCGGGGTTCGACAAGCACCGCAAGATGATCGAAGCGGCGCGCCGCGAGGACATCGAGGTGCTGCTGTTTCCCGAGCTCTCGTTGAGCGGGCACGGCATCGGGCCGGCTTTCCTCGACATGGCCCTGTCCCGCGACGACCCCCGCATCCTAGAGTTGGCGCGGGCCTCCGGCGACATGGTCACCGTCTTCGGCCTCATCGAAGACGGTGTTGCCGCCCAATTCTACAATTCCGTGGTCGCCGTCCATGACGGCCAGGTCGCCTTCGTCCATCGCAAAATAAACCTCGCCACCTACGGCATGCTGGAGGAAGGCAAGCATTTCGCCGCCGGCCGCTATGTGGAGACCTTCTCGCTGGGCAATCCGTGGCAGGTCGGGGTGCTGATCTGCAACGACCTCTGGAATCCAGCATTGGTCAATCTGGCCGCGCTGCACGGCGCCACGCTGCTCCTCGCCCCGATTAGCTCGGCAATCGGCGCGGTGGGCGCGGAGTTCGACAATCCCAGCGGCTGGGCCACCTGCCTGCGTTTCTACAGCATGATCTACGGCCTACCGCTGGCCATGGCGAACCGCGTGGGGCGTGAGGGCAAGCTGCAATTCTGGGGCGGCTCGTGCATCCTCGACCCCTTCGGACGTATCCTGGCGGAGGCCGACGGCGAGGGCGAGCACCTCATCAGCGCTGCGCTCGACTACCAGGACCTGCGGCGGGCACGCTACCTGCTGCCGACGGTGCGCGACTCCAATCTCGATCTCGTTCTGCGCGAGAGCGAGCGGCTCTATCAGATCATCGGCGTTCCCGAATCGGTTCGCGAACAGCCGTGATGCGGCCCGAAGTCTCTCCCATGCCCCGCCGCCACTACAGCACCATCAGACCGCACAGCTCGCTGGGCTACAAACCGCCGGCGCTGGAGGCAGTCTTGCCCGTGTCCGAGGTGCCGGCTAACGCTACGCTCCAGCCGCCACCTCGGGGCTGGCAATCGCGCCAGACTCTCTCATAGATGGTGGACCACTTAGATGATGGTGGACCACCTAGATCGGGCCGGTCACCGGCCGGCTGCAGCCCCAAATCGAAGGGCTCTTGCAGCGTGTCGTCGACGTGGTGCCGGCACAGGGTATGGACCGATGCCCTAACCTCCGTCAGCCGACCTGTGAGGCGCCTTACTGGCGCTGGGGGCGTCCGAAGTAGACGGCTAACACCAGGATGACCACGCCCGCCCCGGCCGCGGCAAAGATCCAGCTCTTGAGCACGAACCGCCCGATCGCGAACACGATGAGGGCCGCGGCGATGGCAATGAGGGCACGATTGATCCAGGTCATTCCTATCCGTCCGCTCTTGTCGGGACACTTGGCGGAGAGCCCAGCTTGTGCTGGAGGCCGGTTGTTGGCAAGGGCTTTGACAAAAGAGGCATTCGTCTCCGCAACCAAGCCCGCGTAACAAAATAGCTGCCGGTAGCCAGCACCAGGCATGACGGAGGCCTACGGTGGAAGCCATCTACTACACGGCAGCGGCGATCATTCTTTACCTGCTGGCCGACCGGATCATCGACACTGCCGAGCGCATGGCCGGCCGCCGTTTCGAGTATCGCACGATATATTTCTTTGCCTTGCTGTCCGCGCTCGCCGTCGGGTCGTTCTACGTCATTCGAAACCTGATCGCCTGACGCTTTCGAGTCGCTGATCGCGGCCGCGCCGCCCGCTACTCAAAACACACTGCGCCAACTTGACGACCGTCAAGGCGGCTTGCTGCCGCCTATGCGAGCTTCGGTGCTGGGATCAAGGGGAATCCGTGAGTGGAGGTTTTGATGGCCGATGAAAACCAAGGCGAGGGAACGGCTGAGGCGCCCGAACGTGTGCCGATCATGCAGCGTGTGCTCGACAATCCGTTTCTGCTGCTGTTCCTGGGCGTCGCTACGCCGGCGGTCCTTTACCTCATGTGGGGCGTCATGGAAGTCGCCCAGATACCCATAGCGAAATAGTGGGGGACACGTCATGGCGCTAACGTCTCCGGAAAAACGGCTTTGGTGGAAGGAGCCCTTGCACCGCATGGAAATCGTCTGGATTTCCATCGCGTTTCTCTGGGGCCTCTTCATGTTCTTCATGATGATCTACTGGCACGTCGTCGGGGATCAGAACCTGTCGAACGAGGCCTACCGCGTGCACAAGGAAGACTTCGTCAAGCGCACCGAGGCCATGGTCGAGAAATACAAGGTGCGCGAGGTCGGCGACACCGGGGTTCCCGTTATCAAACCGCCGCCCGGCAGCGAGGTCTACATGTTGGCCCGCCAGTTCGAATGGTGGCCGGTCCTGGAATTCCAGAAGGGTAAGAGCTACCGCCTGCACCTTTCCTCCGCCGACGTGCAGCATGGCTTCTCGCTGCAGCCGGAGAACATCAATCTGCAGATCCACCCGGGCTACGAGATGGTCATCACCATCAGGCCCACGCGCACGGGCACCTACGGGGTCGTGTGCAACGAGTATTGCGGCCTCGGCCATCATCAGATGACCGGCCGCATCATCGTGGTGGACAAGTAGGGGGACGATAAAATGGCAACAGCCGGCACCGCCGCGGCTCCCGCCGCCGCTGGCACGGTTTCACCGTACCGGGTCTGTCTCGAGACCGGTCTTCACGTCGATCTCGCCGCCCAGCGGCTCATCAAGGCGAACGCCTTCGTTGCCGTCGTGTTCCTGGCGATCGGCGGGCTGTTCGGCCTCACCGTGGCGCTCACGCGCTGGCAGACGGTTCATCTGCTCGGCAGCGAGTGGTTCTACCTGGCGCTCACCGCGCACGGCGCGGACGTGCTGCTGTTCTGGATCATCTTCTTCGAGATCGCCATTCTCTACTTCGCCTCGGCGGTCCTACTGAACTGCCGGCTGGCGACACCGAAGATCGCCTGGCTCGGCTTCGTGTTGATGGTGGTCGGCGCCCTGTTGGCCAACGTCGCCGTGCTGCAGGGCGACAGCTCCGTCATGTTCACCTCCTACGTCCCATTGAAAGCCGCCCCTCACTTCTATCTGGGGCTGATCCTTTTCGCGGTCGGCGCGCTGATCGGCTGCTTCGTGTTCTTCGGCACCCTGGTCATCGCCAAGGAGGAAGGCACTTACGAAGGCTCGATCCCGCTCGTCACCTTCGGTGCGCTGACGGCGGCCATCATCGCCGTCTTCACCATCGCCTCGGGCGCGATCATCCTGATCCCGACCTTCCTGTGGTCGATCGGCCTGATCACCGAGATCGATTCGATGGTCTACAAGGTGGTCTGGTGGGGCATGGGCCACTCCTCCCAGCAGATCAACGTTTCCGCGATGGTCGCCTGCTGGTACGCGATCGCGGCGATGACCGTGGGCGCAAAGCCGCTGTCGGAGAAAGTGAGCCGCACAGCGTTCCTCTTCTACATCCTCTTCCTCCAGCTCGCTTCGGCGCACCACCTCTTGGTCGAGCCCGGCGTGAGCTCGGAATGGAAGATCTTCAACACCAGCTACGCCATGTATCTCGCCGTCCTCGGCAGCATGATCCACGGCATGAGCGTGCCCGGTGCGATCGAGGCGGCGCAGCGCCGCAACGGTTTCGTGAAGGGCACCTTCGAGTGGCTGCGCAAGGCACCGTGGGGTAACCCGGCCTTCGCCTCAATGTTCATGTCGCTTGTGTTCTTCGGCTTCCTCGGCGGCATCTCCGGCGTCGTGATGGGCGTGGAGCAGATCAACATCCTGATCCACAACACGCTCTATGTACCCGGGCATTTCCACGGCACCGTCGTCGCCGGCACCACGCTCGCCTTCATGGGCATCACCTATGCCGTGATCCCGCTCATCTGGCAGCGTGAGATCGTCTGGAAGGGTCTGGCCAGATGGCAGCCCTATCTCTTCGGCTTCGGCGCCGCGGGTATCTCGGTGTTCATGATGGGCAGCGGCATCGTCGGGGTCTCGCGCCGGCATTGGGACATCAACTTCGCCGACGCGACGCTCAAGTTCGACTATGCGCCGATCGCCCATCTGATGCTCGGGTTGAACGGGCTCTCCGCAATCCTCGCCACGATCGGCGGGGTCGCGTTCGTCCTGATCGTGCTGATGTCGATCTTCTTCGGCGCCAAGCGCGATGCGGCCGCGGTCAAGGCCAACCCCACAGTTGTCGCCGGAACGCCAGTCGCGCATTCGGGCAGCGAAGGAACGTTGAAGCTTCCCGGCACCATCATCCTGGTGGCGGTCTTCTTCACCACCTTCGTCGTCTACTACTTCGTGAACTGGAAGTTCCTGTCCGACGTTTGGCCGCTGCGCTGACCGGAGCCGGCCGGGCGGCCCCCCACGCCGCCCGGCCACCGCTTTTCATCTTTCGATGGCGCGATGGACGACACCCATGACCCAGACGGCCCGCCAAATCGCCTCACTCTTCAAGCTGCGCATCGGCGTGGCGATCATGCTGAGCGCGCTGGCCGGCATCGCCGTTTCGCCCGGACCGGCGCTGTCCGCCTGGCAGGTCGTCGTGCTGGCACTGGCGGTCATGCTGTCGTCTGCGAGCGCCGGCGCGCTTAACCAGTATTTCGAGCGCGACCTCGACGCGCGCATGGCACGCACCCGCGACCGGCCCTTCGTCACCGGCGCGTTCCAGGCGGGGCCCATGTGGCTCTCGTCCATTCTGCTGATCCTGGCTGTCGCGGTCTTGGCCGCGGCGCTTGCGACCAACCTCGCCGCTGCCTTCCATACTTTCATGGGCGCCTTCGTCTACGGCATCGTCTATACGATCTGGCTCAAGCGACGGACCTGGTGGAACATCGTGGTCGGCGGCCTCGCCGGCAGCTTCGCGGTCATGGCCGGCGCCTCCGCGGTCGACCCGGCCATGGCGCCGGCCCCTATTATTCTGGCTGTCGTGCTGTTCCTTTGGACGCCGCCGCACTTCTGGAGCCTCGCCGCGGCGCTGCGCAAGGAATACGCGGCGGCTGACGTCCCGATGCTGCCGGTGGTGGTCGGCAACCCGAAAGCCGCCTGGATCATCCTCGCGCACACCGTGGTTCTGGTCGCGCTTTCGGTCGTACCCGTTTTCTATGGTCTCGGCTGGATCTATGGGGTCGGGGCGGCGCTCGGCGGCTTCCTCTTTTTGCGCGGCAGCATCGCCTTCGTGCGCCAGCCGACCCGCAAGCGCGCCATGGCCAATTTCAAGGCCTCCCTGCTCCAGCTCGGTCTGCTGCAGCTCGCGGCGATCGCCGACTATCTGGTGTTGCGATGAAAGCCATTCGGCTTTTGATCTTCGCGACGATGACGGCATTGGCCATAACGCCACTGGCCCTGGCCGATGAGCCACCCATCATCGACAATGACAAGCAGGCGCTGGCAATCAGTCAGGCCGCGCTTGGGCGCACGCTGCGCGATGGGCGTTTCGTTACCACCGACGGCCGCAACGTGCGCCTCTCCCAATTTCGCGGCAAGCCGCTCGTCGTCACGCTGGTCTATACCGGCTGCAACCAATCCTGTCCGGTGGTGATCGGCAGCCTGCATCGCAGCCTCAAGATCGCGCAGGATGCCTTCGGCGCCGATGCGTTCGCTGTGGTGACGGTCGGCTTTGACACGCGCAACGACACACCGGAGCGGATGCGCGCCTTCGCCCGCGAGCGCGGCGCGGTGCTGCCCAACTGGCGCTTCCTTGCGACCGATCGCGAGACGGTCAATCGGCTCGCCGCCGACACGGGCTTCGTCTTCCGGGCCTCCGCCGGCGGCTTTTCGCATGTAACCCAGACCACGATCGTCGATGCGAAGGGCCGGGTTTACAGCCAGATCTACGGCGGCGGCTTCGAGCCGCCGGCGCTGGTCGAGCCGCTGAAGGAGCTGGTCTATGGCCGCCGCGGCAGCCTCGCCACGCTCTCCGGTCTGGCAAATCGCATCCGCCTCTTCTGCACGGTCTACAGCCCGGGCGCCGACCGCTACCGCTTCAACTACGGCATCTTCGTGGCCCTCATCATCGGCATCGCCAGTTTGGGCGGCACGGGCTTCGTGCTCGTTCGCGCCGCCCTGCGCGGCCATACCCTCAAGCGATTGGGGTAGGCGGCGGCAAAACACCATGACGTTGCGTAAGATCACAAGAGGCCTCGCGGAATGAGCTGGCTGCGACGAATACTGCGCGCGGGCTTCGTCCCGTTTGAGGTGGGGCTCGACAAGCTCGTCGGGCCTGTCTGGAACCCGCTCAACCATCTGGGCGCGCTCGGCTTCTTCTTTTATTGGATCGTCGCGGTCAGCGGCATCTACCTCTACATCTTCTTCGATACCGGCACGACCGCCGCCTACCTGTCGGTCGAGTACATGACGCACCAGCAATGGTATGCGGCCGGTGTGATGCGCAGCCTCCATCGCTACGCTTCGGACGCGCTGGTGCTGTTCATGGTGATCCACATGGCCCGCGAGTTCTCGCTCGACCGCTATCGGAGCGCGCGCTGGTTCACCTGGGTCACCGGCGTGCCGATCATCTGGTTGGTCTTTGCCGCAGGCATCACCGGCTATTGGATGGTTTGGGACAAGCTCGCCCACTACGTGGCGCTGGTCACTTCGCAGTGGTTCGACTGGCTGCCGATCTTCTCCGAATCGATCGCCCGAAACTTCATCAATCCGGATTTCATCGACAACCGCTTTTTCACCTTGCTGGTCTTCATGCACGTGATCCTGCCGCTGATCCTGCTGGCGGTGCTGTGGGTCCATCTGCAGCGGGTGAGCCGGCCCAAAATCAACCCACCGCGCGGCCTCGCGATCGCGACCTTCGCCATGTTCGTCGCGCTGTCCCTGGTGCAGCCGGCGATGAGCCAAGGCCCCGCCAATCTGGCCGAGGTGCCGGGCACGCTGAAGCTCGACTGGTTCTATCTCGCCTTCTATCCGCTCTTCGACATCTGGTCGCCGGGGGCCGTCTGGGGCGTCGCGGGCGTCCTTACCTTGCTCATCGTCGCCTTGCCGTTCATGCCGCCGATGAAGCGCCTCGCCCCCGCCGTCGTCGACCTCGACAACTGCAACGGCTGCACGCGCTGCGTCGACGACTGTCCCTTCGCCGCCATCACCATGGCGCCGCGCAGCGACGGCAAGCCCTATGAGCGCGAGGCCGTGGTCAACGACAAGCTCTGTCTTTCCTGCGGCATCTGCGCGGGCGCCTGCCCGACCGCCACGCCCTATCGCGCGCGCGCGCGGAAGCTGGTCTCCGGCATCGAGCTGCCCGGCATCTCAATCGCGGGACTGCGCGACCGTATCGAGGCGCTTTCGGAGAAACTCGACGGTCAGAACCGCGTGATCGTGATCGGCTGCGATCACGGTGCCAAGGCCGATACGGTGTCGAGCGCGAGCGGTGCGGCCGTGAGTCTCCCTTGCATCGGCATGCTGCCGCCAACCTTCGTCGACTACATCCTGAGCCGCGGTCTTGCCGAAGGTGTGGTGCTATCGGGCTGCAGCGAGGGCGAGTGCTATTACCGTTTCGGCATCGAATGGACCGAAGCGCGGCTCGCCGGCGAGCGCAACCCGAAGCTGCGCACCGCCGTGCCGCGCGAACGCATCGCGAAGGTCTGGGTCGGGCCCGGCGGCAACCGCACGCTGGCCAAGGCGGTGCGGGATTTCCAAGCCGGACTGACGCCCTTGCCGGCGTCCAAGCCGACGACTGAAGGAAAGCCGCCGCCACCGCCGCGTGAATACGAAAAGCCCTCCGAAGGAAAGGCCTTGGAGGAGAAGGCAGGCGGCGATGCGTAAGCTGCGGCAGATGCTGGCCTTGGCGGTCGTCCTTGCGTTGTTCGGCGTCATGCTCGGCTATTTCACCTACCGTCCGAGCTATGTGCATTTCTCCGACGACAGGGCGCTGATCAAGATCAGCTTCATCACCGGCGGCCAGCGGGTCGGCAAATGCATCCGCCGCACCCGCGCGGAGCTTGCCAAACTGCCGCCGCATAAGCGCAAGGTGCTGATCTGCCCGCGCGAGCGCCACCCGATCCACCTGGAAGTGCTGGTCGACGGGATGCCGCGGTACCAGGCGACCGTGCGGGCGGCGGGCCTCTCGAGCGACGGCTCATCGAAGTTCTATCGCGGGCTCGTCGTGACGCCAGGACGGCATGTGATCGTCGCGCGCCTGATCGATAGCGGCCGAACGACCGGCTACGATTACGAAACCCGCAAGGAGGTCGCGCTCACACCGCGCCAGCACTTCATCATCGACTTTCAACGCGACCGGGGCGGCTTCATTTTCCGCTGACCTACGTTCCGCGGATTTGTATGGCCGAGACAGGCAAGGATCAGGATATGGCGTTGATAGACTGGAAACCGGAGTTTTCCGTCGGCATCGACGACGTTGATCAGGAACACCAGGAGCTCATAGCGCTGATCAATGAGGTCTATGAGAGCCTCAAGCGTAAAGACGTCACCAAGAGCCAGGTGACCGACGGGCTGGGCGAGATCCACGCCAGGATCGCCGCGCACTTCGCGCTCGAGGAATACATCATGCAACAGGCGCGCTACGACCGGCTGACGGAACACAAGGCCGACCACGACCTCCTGCTCGGCGACATCGTCGATATCATCGAGCGTTACGAGGCTGACGCTTACTTCAAGTATGAAGAAGTGCTTTCAGAACACCTGCGCGACTGGTTCACCGTGCATTTCCAAACGCACGATGCGCGCCTGCATGCGCTCTTCAGCGGCGGGCCGGCCTAAGCATTGCCGCCATTGGCGAACTGCTCGACCGTGCGGACGTCGTCGATCAGCACTTCCGAGCGGCTCACATTGACGCCGATCTGGCGCAGCTCGGACAGCGCCCGTGAGAAGGTCTCTGGCTTCATACCCAGCCGGCCGGCGATTAGGAGCTTGTTGTAGGGCAGCTTGACCGAGCCGGAGCCCTTCTCCGAACACTCCGAGGCGAAGGCCAGCAGGAACATCGCCACGCGCTGGCTGGCCGTCCGCGTGATCAACAGCTCGTTGCGCCGCACGAACCCCTTCAGGCGAACCGACAGCGAGGCGATGATGCGCAGCATCAACTCCGGATCGGCGGCGAGCTGCTTCTTGAACGGCTCCGCCGGAACCTCCAGCAAGCGGACCGCGGTCGCACATTCGGCCGAAACCGGATAGTGCCCCAATCCAAGCGCAGCGGCTTCGGCGAAGGATTCCCCCGGTCCGATGACCTCGATTATTGCCTCGGCGCCGTTATTGGCCTGCCTGAACAGCTTCACCCAGCCGCCCAGCAGCACGAAGAAGCGGTCCGCATCGTCGCCCTGAACGAATAGCATCGTGCGGATCGGGTGCTGGCGCACCACCGCATGGCCGATCGTGTCGCTCAAGGCCTCGGGCGGGAGGTCCTCGAACAGGGGAAGGGCTTTCACCGCCCCGATATCGTTATGGGTAATAGACATGGCCGCGTTCTCCTGCGACAGCTGCGCTATATAGTATGCAATTTCCGTGACGCTCAATCATCGCCGTCACCATCGTTGGCATCCGGGTCTTTGGCATCCGGGTCTTTGGCGTAGAGGATCACCCCCCGTCGCTCGGCCATGCCCCGGCCGAGATCGACGATGTCGCTGTCGGTGAGCCGGCGTTTGGCGAGCGGCATCACCACGCTGTTCTCCCAGGCGAGATGCCGCCGCTGGAAATCCGACATCGCCCGGCACTTCTCGGCGAATAGCGCCGGTTCGCCGACGCTGCCGGATGCGATCAGCTCGCTCAGGCCATCGATCACGCTGTCGATCAAGGGTTGATCGGAGCGATGCTCACCTTCCAAAAGTGCCAGGATCCCGGGCAGATTGTCCATTGGCTTGCAGCGTTTGCGCAGCATTGGAAACAAGAGCTCCTCCTCATCCGCGACGTGAAGAGGTCGATCGACCGTGTAGAACTCCACGATCGCCTCCAACTCCTGGGTCGACAGGTTCGACCGCCAGGCAGGGCTCGCCGCTTCGAGCGTATTGCAGATGATGCGGTTGCGGTAGTGCTCCGCGTAGATGAAACCCAACGGATCACGAAACCGGTCTTTCGGTTCCGCGGGGCGGAGATCTGCCAGTGGATTTCTAGCCGCCGCCGTCACGTCGATGCGCGCTACGAACCTTGTATCGCCTCCCTCGGGCTGGCCGCACTTAAGAACAGCAACCTTCGGCCCCTTCCCGCCGCCCGGTTTGCCGGTGCTGGCGGCGCTGCTACAGACACGCAATCACATGCCGTCATCGAATCGTCTGCCCAATCTTTGTCCGGGACAGGTCCGGCGTTCCAAAAAGACTAGGCTCAGGCGGTGCGCGGCGCCTTGACGTCGGTCAAGTAGCTCATCCGGCGGCGGCGTCGCCCGAAAGCCGCCGGCGGCGCTCGCGACGTTTCCGCTGCTCGATCAGCGGCGGGCACTGATGATCGTCGTAGTAAAAGACCTGGCAATGCAGGCAGTGAATGCACTCGTTCGGGTTGATCTGGCCGGTCGGATGGATCGCCTGGACGGTGCAGTTCACCGCGCAGGTCTGGCAGGGCCGGCCGCATTCCCGGCGGCGGACCAGCCACTCGAACATGCGCGCCCGGGCCGGCAGCGCCAGCGCCCCGCCGAGCGGACAGAGATAGCGGCAGAAGAAGCGCTCGATGAAGAGGCCCGCGCCGATCAACAGCACGGCGTAGAGCACGTAGGGCCAGGCCCGCCAGAAGTGCAGCACGATCGCGGTCTTGAACGGCTCGATCTCGGCGACGGCGGTGGCCTGCGCCATCGAGCCGAGCGACAGCGCGAAAAGGCCCATGAAGGCGAGGTACTTGATCGGCCACAGCCGCTCATGGAGCCCCCAGGGCACTTCGATCTGCGGCACTTTAAAGATCCGCGCGGCGCGATTCGTCAGTTCCTGCAGCGCTCCGAAAGGGCAAAGCCAGCCGCAGAAGACACCGCGTCCCCAGAACAGCATTGCGACCGCGACAAATCCCCAGAGGATGAAGATCAGCGGCTCGAGCAGGAAGAGCTCCCACTTGAAGCCGGTCAAGAGCGATTGCGTGAAGGTCAGCACATTGATGACCGACAGCTGCGCGCCCGCCCACCAGCCGATCCAGAGCACGGTGAACAGCAGAAAGCCGATCCGTATCGTGTGGTAGAGCCGCGGCCGGCGCACGATCGGACCCTGAAAGAACAGGATGCCGGTGAGCACCGCTAGCGCCGCGAGCATGATGGCGATCGAGATAACCCGATCACGCCAGATCTCCTGCCACAACAGGCCCCCGCGCGCGGCGACTTGCGGCGTCGGCTTGCCGATGACCAGCTCGCGTGGCAGCTCATATGCGAGCGCGAATTTCACGGCGGCATCCGATCCCGCGGCGCGCACCGTAAGCTCCACACGCCACGGGCGCAGCGGATCGAGCCGCGCGCCCGGCGGCAGCATGAAATAGGCCATCTCGCGCAGGTCCGGCGCCTTCTCGGCCGCAAGCTTCTCGATCAGATGATGCTGTGCCTTGGTGAGCGAGATGGCGCGCCCGTCCTGCACGAGGCGCACACGGTCGAACGTCCCGCGCCGCCGCCAGACCGTCCCCTTGAACGAGTAGAGCCCGCTGGCGCCAATGAAGATAATCTGGCTGCCCGGGCGCCGCGCCGCCATCAGCCGATTGTAGAGACGCTGGCCGAGAAGGTTCCGCCCGGCGAGCGCGGGGGTGGCCAGCCCCGCATAGAGCGTGATGAAGCGCGCGGCCGGGTCCCGGCCGGCAATCGGGGTGGCCCCCGCCTTCTCGAGTGCCTGGTCGACCTTGCGGTTGTCGAGCGCCAACTGGGCAACGAGCCTGCGTTGCAACAGCGCCGGCCAATCGAGCGCCTCGAACCGGTCGATGTCGAGCCGCGGTCCGCCGCCGGCGGCGAGGATGCCTCGCGACCGCGCCACCGTGCGCGCCGAGCGCAGGACGCTGTCGGCTATGACGGCGCTGCTGACGGTGGCGCCGCTGATCGCATCGATGCCGCGTTGACCTTTGCGCGTACTGCCGCCGACCTTGATCGCGTCGCGAATATCGTGGCCGCGAAAGCGCCCAACGAAGGCGGCAAGGTCACGCTCGAGGATGCCGATCACCAGGATCGGTTCCTGATGCGCCCGCAGCACGGCGCCGGTGATGCGCCCCTTGAGGTCGAGGCCGACGACGACGTCGAGTGGCTTGCCGGAATATCCGGTCGATCCCGACACAGCGGCGGTGGAGAAGACATAACCCGCGAGCGCGCCCGCACGATAGACCGGTGCGGCGGGCGGCTGTCCTTCGAACGTGCCAATCCGCTCGGCGCCGGGAAAGAGCGCCGGCAGCCGTGCACCCGCGAACTGGGACAACGTCTCCTCGGCGCGCGCCGCGTTGGCGGCGAGGACAGCGACGATCAGCACTATGCGAGCAATCAAGCCCACGGGCGGTCCCCCAATATCCCGGAGCGGCCGGGACCCAACTGAGGCCTGGAACCCTACGCGAACGCGCCTCGACGTCACTTGATCGGCATCAAGATGCAGAGAGATGCATCAAATGCTGCGGTGCTTGACAACGGTCAAGGCGGGCTTGGGTCTGGCTGGCTAGCCTCCGTCAGTCGAAATCCCGTTCATGGGGGAATGCAAGATGAGGAAAGCGGTTGTCACCGCCCTGACCTGCCTGACGGCGGCGCTCGCGCTGTCGGTTGCCGGTCCTGTCGCCTTCGCCGAGAAGAAACCCTCGAAGAAGGAACTAGAAGGACACAAGACCACGCCCGGCGGTAAGTATCAGCCGCGCATGGATGTGATGCCTGGGGAAAAGGTCGAACGCCCGGGCGAGAAGCCGGGCCAGCCCAAGCTGAGCGACGCCGAATTCAAGCACGCCAGCCGAATCTATTTCGAGCGTTGCGCCGGCTGTCACGGTGTCCTGCGCAAGGGCGCAACCGGCAAGGCGCTCACGCCCAAGAAGACGCGCGAGCTGGGTCTGGATTATCTGAAGCAGTTCATCACCTACGGCTCACCCGCCGGAATGCCCAACTGGGGCACGTCGGGCGACCTCAGCAAGTCTGAGATCGAGCTGATGGCGAAGTATCTGCTGCTTGATCCGCCGCAGCCACCGGAATTCGGCCTCGCCGAGATGAAGAAGACCTGGAAGGTTATCGTCCCGGTCAGCAAACGTCCGAAACGCCCGCAGAACAAGCTCGATCGCGACAACCTGTTCTCGGTGACGCTGCGCGATACCGGACAGATCGCTCTGATCGACGGCAAGTCCAAGAAGATCGTCTCGGTGATCACGACCGGTTACGCCGTTCACATCTCGCGGCTCTCCGCATCCGGGCGGTACCTCTTCACCATTGGACGCGACGCCAAGATCAACCTGATCGATCTTTGGATGAAGACGCCGACCACGGTCGCCACGCTCAAGATCGGCGCCGAGGCACGCTCGGTCGAGACCTCCAAGATGAAGGGCTGGGAGGACAAATACGCGATCGCCGGCGCCTATTGGCCGCCGCAATACGTCGTGATGGACGGGGCGACTCTGGAGCCAATCAAGGTCGTCTCCACCCGCGGCATGACCGTGGACACCCAGGAGTTCCACCCCGAGCCCCGCGTCGCCTCGATCGTGGCTTCGCATTTCCACCCGGAATTCGTCGTCAACGTGAAGGAGACCGGCAAGATCCTGCTGGTCAACTACTCGGACCTCAAGAACCTGCAGGTGACGACCATCGCCGCCGAACGGTTCCTGCATGACGGTGGCTTCGACCGTACCGGGCGGTACTTCCTGGTGGCCGCGAATGCGCGCGACACGGTGGCGGTGATCGACACCAAGACGCGCAAGCTGGTGAAGCTGATCAAGACCGGTCCCAAGCCGCATCCGGGCCGGGGCGCCAACTTCATCCACCCGCAATTCGGTCCGGTCTGGGCGACGAGCCATCTCGGCGACGAGACGATCGCGCTCATCGGCACCGATCCGGTCAAGCACAAGAAGTACGCTTGGAAGGTGGTGCAGAAGCTCGAAGGCCAGGGCGGCGGGTCGCTCTTCATCAAGACCCATCCGAAGTCGCACTGGCTTTATGTCGACACGCCCCTCAATCCCGAAGCGGCGATCGCGTCTTCGGTCGCGGTGTTCGATATCCGCAATCTGAAGAAGGAACCCAAGGTCCTGCCGATCGGTGAATGGTCGGGGATATCCGAAGGCGTGAAGCGTGTGGTGCAGGGTGAGTTCAACAGGGCCGGTAACGAAATCTGGTTCTCGGTCTGGAACTCGCGCAAGCAGCAATCCGCGATCGTCGTCGTCGATGACAAGACGCTGAAGCTGAAGGCGGTGATCAAGGACAAGCGCCTGGTCACCCCAACCGGTAAGTTCAACGTCTACAACACACGCAACGACGTCTACTGAGGCAAGCCGGGGCCGGGGCATTACGCGCTCCGGCCCCGCGCTCCTTCACAAGATATCGCCGATCCACCGAGGCCCCGGACGAAAAGACGCGGGAGGCAGGCGTTGGTGACCATGCGAACAGGATTTCCGCAACTGGATGCAGGGCCTGCGACCGTTCATCTGGTCGGCGCGGGTCCAGGCGATCCCGATCTGCTGACGATGCGGGCGTGGAAGCTTTTGCAGACCGCCGACGTCGTGGTCTACGACCGACTGATCGCGCCGGAGATCATGGCGCTGGTGCCGAAAGGCACAGCGAAGATTTTCGCCGGCAAGGCGAGCGGCGCCCACCACCTGACCCAGGACGAGATCAACGAGTTGCTGGTCCGCCTGGCGCGGCCAGGCCGCATCGTCGTGCGCCTCAAGGGCGGCGACCCCTACATTTTCGGCCGCGGCCATGAGGAAGCGCAGGCGCTCGCCGCACACGGCGTCGCCTGCGAGGTCGTGCCCGGCGTGACCGCGGCCGCGGGTTGCACCGCGGCGCTCGGCATCCCGCTCACCCATCGTGGCACCGCGAGCGGTGTGCGCTTCCTCGCCGGTCATTGCCGCGACGACCAGGCGCTCGACTTCGATTGGGCCGGCCTCGCCGATCCGGATACGACGCTTGTCGTCTATATGGGGCTCGCGAACATCGATCAGATCATTGATGAGCTCGTGGCCGCCGGTTTGCCCGCCGAGACACCTGTTGCGGCGATCTCCAACGGCACGACCGAGCGCGAACAGGTTTGCGTCGGCACGCTTAACGATATTCGTGCGCGTATCGACGGCGCCGGGCTCGTGCCGCCGATGCTGACGGTGATCGGCCGGGTCGTCGGCTTGGCCGAGACATTGACCTGCGTCAGTGACATGGCCGTGGCCCCTGATACGGTCCGCCATGATGCAGGCGCTTGATCGAATTGCTGTTGCCGCCGCTGCGTTGCTCTTGCTCGCGGCCCCGGCCGCTGATGCCGGCTCCCCGTCGGCATCGCGCCAAGCCGAGCTCATCTACCGGCTCCGGCAGGATTGCGGCTCGTGTCACGGCTATACGCTGAAGGGCGGGCTCGGGCCGTCGCTGCTGCCCACTGCCCTCAAGGGCAAGGACGACGACACATTGGTCCACGTGATCCTAAACGGCATGCCCGGCCGGCCGATGCCGCCTTGGAGCTTCGAGGTCAGCCGCGACGAAGCCGTCTGGCTGGTGCGCGAAATGAAGAAGGGATTGAGAGATGAACGCTAGACGGCGCGCGGTTTTCGCCTGGAGCTTCGGTCTTGTCCTGGTCGGGCTCGCCCTTTCTTTGCCGGACCAATCCGCCGCAACCGAATGGCGGGCGACGCGCGGAACGGGCGATCTTGGGCTGATCATCGAGCGCACCAAGGGCCGCATCCTGATCATCGAAACCACACGTCGGACCGTGCTGAAGCGCCTCGGCGGGCTGGGCGATCTCTCGCACGCTTCGGCCGTCTTCTCGCGCGACCAGCGCTACGCCTACATCTTCGGCCGCGACGGCGGGCTGACCAAGGTCGATCTGGTGGCCGGCCGCATCGTCAAGCGCGTGATCCAGGCAGGCAACTCGATCGGCGGCGCGATCTCGCAGGACGGCACCCTGGTCGCGGTCTCGAACTACAAGCCGGGCGGCGTGCGGGTCTTCGATGCCGAGACATTGAGCCTCGTCGCCGACATCCCCGCCAAGGGCGCTGGCGGCAAACGTTCGAAGGTGGTGGGTCTGGTCGATGCGCCCGGCCAGCGCTTCGTCTTCAGCCTCTACGATGCGGGCGAGATCTGGATGGCCGATTTCGCCGGCGGCA
>CAZBRE010000102.1:10579-16569 GCA_964494065.1 uncultured Alphaproteobacteria bacterium | reverse complement strand
GCCCGGTAAAGCGCATTGATCGCCAGCCTGTTCGCGTCGAGCTCGGGCGGCGATGCGAAGATCATCGCGCGCTCAGATCAATCCGAGCGAGCGCAATTCGGAGGCCATGGCCGGCGGCGGCTCATCGTCGTCTGCGCTCACCACGCCCAGATCGGCGGGCACGTCGGCGGAATCGAGGTAACGCCATCCCTGATGCGGCCGGCGCGGCTGCGGTCGGGTGCGGACCAATTCCGGGTCGAGCATCAGATGGCAGCAAGGCGTGCCGTCGGCGTCCTGCGCACGCTCGATGCCGATGATGCGCTGGCGCACGATGACGAAATGCTGGATGACCCAGTAGATCGAGCCGCCGTCGAGGACTTCATCGGCGCGCCGCGGCGCATGGCGAGTGCGATGATAGAGCTCGCCCAGCTGCGCGAGGCGCCGCGTTTGCCACGCGGCCAAGGATTCGATCGAGGAGGAGCCGACGGAAAGTTTGAGGAGATGAACGGTCATGGCGCGGAAAACCTGAGCACGATCCCTCTATCATGACCCTGAGCGCCCCGCCAGCGCTCAGGTCCATTTGAGATGTTGTCTGGATGCGGCGCTCAGCTTGCCTTCGCGCGCATCGCCTGGGCAACCTTGGAAACCGGCGGCCGGCCAATCGCATCGGTAATGAACCGCCCGGCCTCGACGAGCTTATCAAAGTCCACCCCGGTTTCGATACCCATCCCGTTCAGCATGTAGAGCACGTCCTCGCTGGCGACATTTCCTGCCGCACCCGGAGCGTACGGACAGCCGCCGAGACCCGAGACGGAGCTGTCGACGACCGCGACGCCAAGCTCCAGACCCGCATAGATATTCGCCAGCGCCTGGCCGTAGGTGTCGTGGAAATGAAGCGCCAATTTCTCGATCGGCACCTTCTTGGCCACCGCGCCGATCATCGCCTTCGCCTTTTCCGGCGTGCCGGTTCCGATCGTGTCGCCCAAAGAAATCTCGTAACAGCCCATATCGGCCATTTCCTTGGCCATATCGGCGACCAGCTCCGGATCGGTCTCGCCTTCATAGGGGCAACCCAGAACGCAGGAGACATAGCCGCGGACCCGCAGCCCCTCCGGCGCGGCCGCGTCACAGATCGACCGGCAGCGCTCGAAGCTTTCCTCGATCGAGCAGTTCGTGTTCTTTTGGGAGAACGTTTCCGAGGCCGCGGTACCGACCGCAACTTCTTCAATTCTTGATGAAATTGCACGCTCTAATCCTCTGATATTAAATGTTATTGCAGGATATAAAACGCCGGGTTTTCGCTCAATTCTGCTCACGACCTCATCGGTATCGGCCATTTGCGGTACCGCCTTGGGGGACACGAACGATCCCGCCTCGATCACCGGCAATCCGGTCGCAGACAATCGGTCGATAAACGCGACTTTCAGCTCCGTGGGCAACGTACCCGGCTCATTCTGCAGGCCGTCGCGCGCGCCGACCTCGACCATCTTCACGGATTTCGGCAGCGTCATCTCACGCGCTCTTTGTCACTTCGAATTCAATCAGCTCGGTGCCTTCGTCGACCTGCTCGCCGGTCTTGAAGTGGACCGCGGTGACGGTTCCGTCGGCGGGCGCCGCGATCGTGTGCTCCATCTTCATGGCTTCCATGACCAACAATGGCATGCCTCGCTCCACCGCGGCGCCGGCCTTGACGTGAACAGCGATGATCTTGCCCGGCATCGGTGCGGTCAACCGTCCATCGCCGGCCTCGAGGTCGCTCACGGCGGCAAGCGGGTCTATGCTCTCCAAGCGACAGACACGCCCATCGATAAAGACGTGCACAGTTTGCTCGTGACGTACGACGGTGGGGCGTCCGCGCGTGCCCCCGAGATTGGCCACCAACGTGCCGTCTTCCTCGAGCTCGCCCTTGGCCGTAACGGTTCCGCCCGGCAGGTCAAGCACGTAGCCGTCGCGCCGGTAATGCACGGTGACGGTGACCTCGTTGCCGCCATCGTCGAACCTCAAGACCGTATGGGCGTCGTCATTGAGCCGCCAACCGTCCGAGCGATTGAATGGCGAATAGGGATCGGAGGACACCGCCGCGCGCTCTTCGGCCAGCTGTGCCTGCTCCAATACGGTCGCAAGAGCGGCGAAGGCGAGAGCCTCGTCAGGTGCGCTCTTCGCAGCCGGGATCAGCGCATCCTTGTGCTGCTCGATGAAGCCGGTGTGTACGTCGCCTTTGGCGAAGGCCTTGTGCTCGGCAATCGAACGCAGGAACGGTGCGTTCGTCGTGACGCCGACTGCGCGCACCTCGGCCAGCGCCGATTTCAATCGGTTGACCGCGGCCGGCCTGTCCTCGCCAAGCACGATCAGCTTGGCGATCATCGGATCGTAAAAAACCGAAACCTCGTCGCCCTCGTGAACACCCGTGTCCACTCTTGTGTGCTCGTCGCCTGCGGGGAAATGCAGGTGGTTCAACGTGCCGGTCGCCGGCAGGAAGTTGCGCGCCGGATCCTCGGCATAAATGCGCGCTTCGATTGCGTGTCCAGAGATCGCGAGATCATCCTGTGACATCGGCAGGCGCTCGCCGGCCGCAATCCTGATTTGCCATTCCACCAGGTCCTGGCCCGTGATCATCTCGGTCACCGGATGCTCGACCTGCAGGCGCGTGTTCATTTCCATGAAATAGAACACGCCCGCCTGGTCGACGATGAATTCGACGGTGCCAGCGCCCTGGTAGCCGATTGCCATTGCCGCGGCGACCGCGGCTTCGCCCATCTCGCGGCGGCGTGCGTCGGTCATGCCGGGCGCGGGTGCTTCCTCTATCACCTTCTGATGCCGCCTCTGGATCGAGCAGTCGCGCTCAAAGAGATGAACCGAGTTGCCATGGCAGTCGGCGAAGACCTGGATCTCGATATGACGCGGGCGATCGATGAACTTCTCCACCAGAACCTGATCGTCGCCGAAGCCCGCCTTGGCCTCGCGTTTGGCGGATTTGAGCGCCTCGTCGAACGAATCGGGGCTCTCCACCAGGCGCATGCCCTTGCCGCCGCCGCCGGCCGAGGCCTTGAGCAGCACGGGGTAGCCGATCTTTTCCGCGGCCTTCCGCAACGCGCCCGGCTTCTGATCCTTGCCGTGATAGCCCGGGACCAACGCTATCCCGGCCTTGCCCATGATGTCCTTCGCTGCGCTCTTCGATCCCATGGCCCGGATCGCCTCGACCGGTGGGCCGATGAAGGCGATCTTGGCTTTGGCGCAGGCCTCGGCGAATGCCGCGTTCTCCGACAGGAACCCATACCCCGGATGGATCGCTTTCACGCCTTCGGCCTTTGCCGCGGCGATGACGGCGTCGATCTTGAGATAACTTTCGGCCGCTGGAGCCGGGCCAATCAGCCGCGCCCGATCGGCCATGGCGACGTGCTGCGCATCGGCATCCGCTTCCGAATAGACGGCCACGGTGCGCAGACCAAGCCGCCGCGCCGTGCGAATAACACGGCAGGCGATCTCGCCGCGATTTGCGATCAGGATGCTGTCGAACATATACCGTCCGGCCTTCGCCCCACCCCCATGTAGCGCGTTATCATGCTCAATTCTTGGTCTTGGTCTTCGTCTCGGATCCGGGCGAGTGATCGCGAACCGACCGTTCGCGCCCGCGCGCAAAGCTCATGATCTCGTAGAACCCGAACAGCAGCAGCATAACACCCAGCACGATCTGCACCGCAGCGACCACGCGCGCGACATTGCTCATCGGAACGATCTCTCCGTAACCGACCGTGCTTAGCGTAATGACCGAAAAATAGAGGCTTTCCGGAAAATCGATATCCCGCGCTACGCCTTCGATTCGGAAATGCTGAACCGCCGAGTAGCGGTCCATGATCCGGTAGATGCAGGCGAACACGATGATGTTCATCGAGTAGAACGTGAGGAAACCTGTCGCCGGCAGGACCAAGTCGGAGATCCGGCGAAAGAAATCCTCGAACATCAAACCGACATCGATGAGGAAAATCGCCACGTCGCGGGCCACCAGCACCACGATCCCACTGATCGCCGCCATGGCGACCATGAGTGCCACATCCAGCGCCGTGGTGCTCAGCTTCAATCCCGGCACGACAAAGCTCAGCGCGCCGATAGCGAAGACCGGCGCCAACCAGCGGAACGGCCGCGATAGATGGCGTACCTCGCGCAAGCGGGCGTTCACCACGATCCGCCGGATTTCGCCGTGCCGCAGCAACGTACCGATATTGAATGCCGCGATCGGCAGCAGGTACGCGATGATGATCTCGATCCGGTCGCCCGATCGAAAATTCACCTCGATGAAAAAGGCGAAAAGGCAGGTATAGACGGCGAGGAAATTCGCCAATGCAATGCAGAAGAAGCCGCTGCCGGGGAACGACAGATACATCGCCGTCACGCCGACGAAGAGTGCTGCCAGAATCACCCAAAAGAAAAGATCGGCGACCTGCGCCAAGCCGAAGGCGACCAGCAAGACCATCACACCAGTAAACACAATGCCGCTTACCTGGTAGCGGGCGGTCGCTCTTTCGCGTTGCGTCGGTCCGGTCGTCACGCTGCCCGCTCCGTGTCACGTCCGCCAAGCGGGTTTGCGCTTTTGAAGGAACGCATCGGCGCCCTCCTTGCCTTCGTCGGTCGCGCGGATCTTGGCGATGCCGCGCGCGGTGTAGTCCATCATCGCCTCGTCGATCGGCCCGTAGCGAACCCGTTCGATCAACACCTTGGAAGCAGCAATCGCATTGGGGCCGCCGGCCAGGAGCGCCTTGATGATCCGCTCGCCCTCTTCTTCGAGTTTCGCTTCAGGCACGATCTCGTGGACCATGCCGATGCGATAGGCCTCGGCGGCATCGATCAATTCGGCCGTGAGGAAGTAGCATCGGGCCGCACGGGCGCCCATTGCCCGTACGACATAAGGGCTGATGGTCGACGGCATAAGCCCCAGGCGTACTTCCGATAGACAGAACTTTGTCGTGTCGGCCGCGATCGCGATATCGACGGCGCAGACCAGCCCATTGCCTCCGCCATAGACATTGCCGTGGATGAGGCCGATGACCGGCTTCGAGCAGCGGTCGATGGCGTCCAGCATACGCGCCAGCACACGGGCATCGGCGAGGTTCTCCTCGATCCCGTAATCGGCGGTGCGCCGCATCCAGTTGAGATCGCCGCCCGAGCAGAAGCTCTTGCCGTTGCCGGAGAACACCACCACCCGCACGGAAGGATCCGCCGCGGCAGTCCGAAACGCCTCGTCGAGCGCGCCGATCAGCACGTCATTCATGGCGTTTTGCATGTCGGGCCGGTTGAGGGTGATCCGCGCGATGCCGCGCTCATCCACCTCGCTCAAAACTGTTTCTTCGCTCATCGCCTCACATCCGGAATACGCCGAAACGGGGGTCTTCGACCGGCGCGTTCAATGCCGCCGAAAGCCCCAGCCCCAGCACCATGCGCGTATCGGCGGGCTCGATAATCCCGTCATCCCAGATTCGCGCGGTCGAATAGTAGGGGTGGCCCTGGTGCTCATACTGTTCGAGGATCGGCGCCTTGAAATTCACCTCGTCCTCGGCGGACCATTTGCCGCCACCGGCCTCGATATTATCGCGGCGGATGGTCGAGAGCACGCTCGCCGCCTGCTCGCCGCCCATGATCGAGATCCGCGCATTGGGCCACATCCATAAGAATCTCGGCGAGTAGCCGCGCCCGCACATGCTGTAGTTGCCGGCACCGAAGCTGCCGCCCATGATCACCGTGAATTTGGGCACGCGCGCGCAGGCTACGGCATGCACCATCTTGGCGCCGTCCTTGGCGATGCCGCCCGCCTCGTATTTCTGGCCGACCATGAAACCGGCGATGTTCTGCAGGAAGACCAACGGGATATGGCGCTGGCCGCAGAGCTCGATGAAATGCGCGGCCTTGAGTGCCGATTCCGAATAGAGAATGCCGTTGTTGGCGATGATCCCCACCGGATAGCCGTAGATATGCGCGAACCCGCAGATCAGCGTGGTCGCGTAGAGCCGCTTGAACTC
>CAZBRE010000102.1:9045-10479 GCA_964494065.1 uncultured Alphaproteobacteria bacterium | reverse complement strand
ACGTAGGCGCCGCCCGCGGTGCAGGAGCCCATGACGACGGCGATCTGCGGGATGCCGTCCGCTGACATGACCGACTGGTTATAGAACTGGCGCCCGAAATGCTGGGAATCGGGGAAGACGTCGTCCTGCGTCGGCAAGTTCCCGCCGCCCGAATCGACCAGATAGACGCAGGGCAGCCGGTTCTCCATCGCGATGTTCTGAGCGCGGATATGCTTCTTCACGGTGATCGGAAAATACGTCCCACCCTTCACGGTCGCATCGTTGCAGATGATCATGCATTCGCGGCCCGAAACCCGGCCGACACCGGTGATCACCCCGCCCGACGGCACTTCGCCGCCATACATGTCCCAGGCTGCCATCTGCGACAGCTCCAGGAAGGGCGAGCCCGGATCGAGCAGCGTCCGGATCCGGTCGCGCGGCAGCATCTTGCCGCGATCGAGATGCTTCTTGCGCGCCCGCTCGCCGCCGCCCTGCTTGACCGTGTGAACCTTGTCTCGGAGGTCCTCCAGGATACCGGTCATCCGGGCATGGTTGCTCTTGTAGTCTTCGGACCGCGTGTTGAGGGCGCTACGTATCACTGACATTGACGGTTCCCCGCAGGGGCTTGGCGATGTTGGTTTTGTTTAGACGAAATGCCCCGGAGGGTCACGACGGCGATTTCCGGCGGCATGTTGATGCGGATCGGGATGATGCTGGTGCCGATGCCGCCACTGACATACATCACCCTATCGTCTTCGCGGATCAGACCATAAGCGTGCCGACGCGGCGCCCGGCCCGGCGTGATCAGCGCGCCCAGGACTGGCAGATAGACTTGTCCGCCGTGCGTATGGCCGGCGAAGATCATCGCGGCGCGTTTCGGCACGTCAGGGAAGATCGCCGGATCATGCGTCACCACGATGATCGGATCGGACCCATTTATCTTCGAGAGGACGCCCACCGGATCGGGCGTGCGCGTCTTGTCGTCGGCAATGCCGGCGATCCAGACGGTTTGCCCCTCGTGGCGAAGGGCCAGGGACTGGTTCTCGAGGACCTTGATGCCCGCGTTCTCCAAGGCACGCCGGATGGCGTTCCCATCGTTCCACCAGTCGTGATTGCCCAACACCGCGACGACGCCGTGAGTCGCCGACAACCCCGCCAGCGCCTTGGCGATCGGGCCCGGCGCGACGACATTGCCCCCGAGAACCCTATCGATCACATAGTCGCCGCCAAGCAACACCAGATCAGGCTTGAGCGCATTGGTGCAGTGGACGATTTTCCGCAGCTTTTCCAGGCCGATGTGCGGAGCGCCGACATGCAGGTCGGTCAGGAAGGCAATCCGCAGCGGCCGGTGCGAAGCAGGCCAGGCCGCGACCTCGACCGCACGCGAGCGGACCACCAGCCGACCGGGCTCAACGAAGACGCCGTAGGCGCCAACCGCCAGGCCGATAACGCAAA
>CAZBRE010000102.1:0-8945 GCA_964494065.1 uncultured Alphaproteobacteria bacterium | reverse complement strand
CGACCGGGCTCAACGAAGACGCCGTAGGCGCCAACCGCCAGGCCGATAACGCAAAGGAGCACCGCCAGCCGCCTGAATGTCCGCATTGGAACCAACCTCGAAACGTCAAGCGGCCAGCCGCACATGGCTACTCACAACGATATCGCCGTGCGACCAGTGAAATGAGGCGTCAGCCGCTTTGGATGGCGGCGAATGGCCCACACCGTCCTTGTATCAGTCTGAATGGCCGGGAACACGGGGCCGCGTGACGTTTACGTAAACGGCAAACATTCCGCAAATAAAAAAGGCCGGCATCACAGCCGGCCTCCCGCACAGCCCAGAGTTTCAGTCCGTCCGTTCAGGCGACGGCCTTGAACTCCGCGAGGCCGCTAGGCACAAAGCCCGGCCCGCCTGCCGCGGCGGCCCCTTTGTCGCGTCGGCCGTTACGCCAACCCGTCTTGGCCAGATCATCGGCGGAGATGGCCTCGAGAGAGTTCACCATCGCCTCGATCTGGGCCGCATCGACGATCCCGCTGGACCGCAAGGCACTGCGGATATACTTGACGAATTGCGGCCGCAGCAGACCCGCCTGGCTCATCTCAAAGTCGACCACGCCGGCAACGTAGCCCAGGAAATAGATCCTCTGCTCCTCGGTGTCGCCGAAGCCCGGTCCGGCCGCGCTCAGGGCCTTGGCCAGGAAGTCGTTGAGTGCCGCGGCTCGCGGATCCGGCCGCCACTGAATGCTGGCCTCGCCGGTGCCCATCGCATGCTCTTCCACCAGCACGCGGATCTCGTCGAGCGCGCGGGCCCGCCGGCGTTCGGTGCGGCTGCGCGCTGTGCGATCGGCCCAGTATTGGACGCGCTCGAGGATTACTTCCAAGGGCGAGGTCTTGAGGATGTAGTCATCGCCCCCCGCCTCGAGCCCCTCTTTCACGTGATCGGCGTAATCGAGCGACGTGATAAAGATGATCGGCGTGCTGTATTCGACCACCTGTCGGGCGCGCCGGCAGGTCTCGATGCCGTTCATCCCGGGCATGATGATGTCGAGCAACAGCATCCGCGGCTGCACACGGTGAAGCAGGCTCAGTGTCTCCAACCCGTCGCTCGTGGCTATCACCTGATAGCCATGTGCGCTCAGATAGTCGGAGTAGAGCCGACGGAGATGGGGCTCATCTTCCGCCAGGACTATGGTGCTACCGCTCATGGGAGACGAAACGCCGGATTTCCTTGTGATTTTGAGGGCTGACTATGCCGGAGAACTCATTAAACAAGCCCTAAATGGGCATGCCCGCCCGCCTCTAATTCGAGAATCGCTAAAAAATTATTCTCTTTTTAGGCGCCGTACAGGTGTTTTGAAATGATGCACAAATACCTGAAAACATACAAAACTTCTTAACGTGACCCAGATGTCCCGGCCGGTTGCAGGACGTCGGGAAATCGGGCGCTGGCGCCGCGAGGCCGGGCCGTCTCACCCCGCCCATTGGTCGGCCCGCGGATCCATGACCCGGCGCCATATCGGCGGCACCATAGCCAAAAGGATCATCCCGCCATATCCGGTCGGCAACTGAGGCATGTCGGGGGTGTTCCCCAACCCCTCGTAATGGATCGTTTCCTGCACGTGGTGCCCCGAATGCCTGGCGAGATTGTAGACCGTCCAGTTGGTCAGGCGGTGGTTCGAGTTCCAGGAATGCCGGTCGGCAATCGCCTCGTAACGTCCGGGCGCCACCTCCTTGCGAACCAGTCCGTAGTGCTCAAGGTAGAAAACGGCGTTCAGGAGGAAGGTTGCGATGTAGCACTGCACCACAAAAAACGCCGCGCCACGCCAGCCGAACACCAGGAAAACAGCCACCAGGACCGCCAGCTCGATGCCGAGATACCAAAGCAGGCGATTACCGGGACCAAGCGCCGCACGGCCGCGCCGCCGCTGGCGATCCATTTCGCTCTGCAGCGACCATACGTGCTGGCCCAGATAGCAGCGGAGGGTGAACGTGTAGACATTCTCACCCCTGTCGGCGGTTTCCATGTCGCCGGGCACGCCGATCCGCTTGTGATGGCCGTATACGTGATGGAGCCGGTATTGCAGGTTGGAGGCCAAGGCCAGCAGCAACAGGCCCAGCCAACGCTCGGACGCCCGCCGCCGGTGGATAAGCTCATGGGCGGCGACCATACCAATGCTCGTCGTCAGGCTGATCGCCAGGGTGAATCCGATCGCCTCGACCAGAGAAACCGGTCGAAACGACACGCGCCACAAGGCGAACACCAGGACGGCAAGCGTCAGCGGTGCAGCCAACCACAGCACCAGATCGTAAGCCGAGGATTTGTAGTCGGGCCGCTCCGGCGGATAGTACACGCCGATTATCGGATCGAGCAGAGGAACCAGCACGACGCCGTAGATGATCGTCACCATCGACCACCAACCGCCGAGCCACAGCCCCGACGCAGCGGTGACCGCGAACATGTAGGCCAAAAGATATGGCACTGCGCCAAGTGACTTCATCGAGCCGGTCACTCAAGCCGCACGATCTAGGTGCGGGGCTCTGCCTCCGCGTTCGACGGCTTCCCGGCGCCTCGCAGCATGAGCCATAAGATGGCGCTCGCCACGATCACGATCGCCGGCAATGCCGCCAGATTGACTGCGCGCCATCCTACTTCATGCAGCAAAGTCCCGGAGAAAAATGTCGCGACGCCGACCGTCGTGAAAATCACGGCTTCGTTGAAGGCTTGCGTCTTGGCGCGCTCGGCCACCGAATAGGTTTCGGTCAACAACGTCGTGGCGCCGATGAAGAGGAAATTCCAGCCAACGCCCAGGGTCGCGAGCGCGATCCAGAAATGCGTGAGGCTGGTGCCATCGTACCCAACCACGATGCAGACCACGATCATGACCGTGCCCACGAGCATGATGTTGAGCGTCCCCAGCTTGCGGATCAAATGACCGGTAAAGAACGAGGGCACGTACATGCCCAGGACATGCCATTGGATGACGAAGGTCGCATCGCTGAACGTGTGCTTGTGCAGCATCATCGCCAGCGGCGTCACCGACATCATTAGTACCATCACGCCATAGGCCGCAGCCCCGCCCACGACCGCTACGATGAAGGCGGGTTGTCGGGCGATCTGTCCGATCGGCCGCCCACCGCGCAATTCCTCGGCCTTCGGCTGGGGGATCCTGACGAACAGAAGGATCGTCGCGGAGATCACATTGGCGACGATCATGGCGGCGAAGGCGCCCGCGAAATTGATCGGCGCCAGCAAGTCTTTCGAGAAATCCGCAAGCGATGGACCAACCAATGCCGCCACGACACCGCCGGCCAGCACGAAGGAAATCGCGCGGCTCTTATAGTGATCCGGAACGACTTCGGCAGCGGCGAACCGGTAATACCAATTGAAGGCGTTGCCGGCACCTATCAGGAAGCCGCCGATACAGAGCCAAACGAATCGGCCTTCGTACATCGCGAGGACAGCAAGCGCCGCCCCGGTGCAGATGGTTAGCCCGGCGGTCCAAAACCCGACCCGGCGTCCGAACCGCCGCATGTAGAAGGAGGCCGGCGCCGCCATGATGGCGTTTCCGGTCCATTGCAGCGCCACCGGGAGGGCCGCGAAGGCCTTGTTGTCGGCGATCAAGTGACCGCTCAACACAATGACACTCACCAGCAGCAGGTTCGAGATACCGTGCAGCGCCCAACAGGTGCCAAGCAGGACCAGCTGAGGCTTATACGCCTTCTTGCCGTTGCTCACTTGCTCACGTCCCGGCGATGGCGCGGCTGATCACCATGCGCTGCACGTCGCTCGTGCCTTCGTAGATCTGGCAGACCCGGCAATCGCGATAGTAGCGCTCAACCGGGAAGTCACCGGTATAACCATAGCCGCCGAAGGTCTGGATCGCCGCCGAACAGACCCGCTCCGACATCTCGCTGGCAAAGAGCTTCGCCATCGAGGCTTCCTTGAGGCAGGGCTCGCCCGCATCCTTGAGGCGCGCTGCGTTCAGCACCAACTGGCGCGCCGCCTCGATCTCGGTGGCCATGTCGGCCAGGCGCCAGGCCACCGCCTGGTGCTCGATGATGGGCTTGCCGAAGGATTCGCGTTCCTTGGCGTAGGCGAGCGCCGCTTCGTAGGCGGCCTGGGCGAATCCGGTCGCCTGCGCTGCGATGCCGATGCGCCCGGTGGACAGATTCTCCAGCGCAATCTTGTAGCCTTCGCCCTCCTGACCCAACATCGTGTCCGGCGTGACCTCGACATCCTCGTAGATAATCTGGCAGAGATCGGCGGAGCGCTGGCCAAGCTTCTTTTCTTTCGCCGCCACGACGTATCCGTCGGCATTGGTCGGGACCATAAAGCACGAGATACCTTTCTTGCCGGCGTCCGGATCCGTCACCACGAAAGTCATGCAGACATCCGACGTGCCCCCGGCCGAAATGAACTGCTTGGTGCCGTTGATCACCCAGTGATTGCCTTTGCGCCGGGCGCGGGTCTTGAGGTTGCTGGCATCGGAGCCCGCATGCGGCTCGGTCAGCGCGAAGGACGCCGTGGTCGCGCCGCTCGCGATCGGCTTGAGGTAGCGCTCCTTCTGCTCGGTGGTCCCGTAGGTCTCCAAAATCGCCGCGACCGGCGAGTTGGTGAGGCTCATGATGGTCGACACGCCGCCGTCACCGCCCGCGATCGCTTCCAGCGCGAGCACATAGCCGACATGATCCGCTCCGGCGCCGCCCCAATCCGGATCGACCGTGACACCCAAAAGTCCCAGCTCCCCCATCTCCTCGATCACCGCGCGCGGCACCTCGCAGGTCTGGTCGCGCTCGGCCGCATGGGGCGCCAGCTTCTCCGCCGCGAATTGCCGCGCGGTGTCGCGGATAAGCGTTTGTTCCTCACTCAACATCATAGGATCGAACTCCAGGAGCGCACCGCCACACTGCGCAGGCGGGTCAGGCCCAGCCCTCGCAGTACTCTTCGGGAACGAGATCGGGATCACGCCGCGTCGACCCATCGCCGTCGTCGCCGGGCGCGGGAAACCGTTCTTTGAAGGTGAAGGCCCGATCGGTCGGCCCGTGCTCGGCGAGAAAATCGAGCCGGGCCACACCGTCCTCGACGCTCGGCGTCTGACCGGCCTCGATCCACCACAGGGCCATGATCGGCCGGTTCGCGCGCTCGAACCAATCGCGGCGCCGACGAAGCACGCTCAGGTGATCGCTCTTGTAGACATAGTCGAAGAGCGCCTCGGCGCTCTCCCAGACCGACATGTTTATGATGACCTTGGGATCGCTATAGGCCTGGATATCGGTAGCGTTGCCGCTCTCGCTCTGCAAGCGCCAGACGAAGCCCGGGCTGGCATCGGCAATCGCGTTGACCGCGTCGAGCTGGGCCACGAATTCCGCCATCACCGGATCGTCTATGCGCGCCACGGCGCGCGCGACATTGATCTGGGCAAGATGCCAACCGCTCATCGATCCTTCTCCCTCTTAGCCGAACAACCGTTCGGCCATTCCTAGACCATCGGACCCGTCCGCACAAATACGAGTCCAGTGAGCCGTTACCAGGGGATCTCCGCGCCATCGTAGCCATAGAAATGGCCGCTTTGAGAGGGCTTCAGCAGATCGATGAGCGCGCGCATCCCGGCAACACTGTCCTGCGGCGTGACGGTGGCGTTCGGCCCGCCCATATCGGTGCGCACCCAGCCGGGATGGAACACGACCACAGTGACCCCTTCGTCCCTCAGATCGATCGCGAGGCTGCGCATCGCCGCATTCAGCGCCGCCTTGCTCGACCGATAGACGTAACTGCCGCCGGAATTATTCGAGCCGATGCTGCCATAGACGCTCGTAAGCGAGACGATCAGTTTCCGCTCGCTCGCGAGGATATTGTCGAGGAAGGCCTCGGCGATCCGGATTGGCGCCAGGGTATTGATCCGCAGCACCTCCTCCCAAGCGCCATAGTCCATGTTGCCGATACTGTGCTCGCGCGGGCCGATCACCCCTGCGTTGTTGATCAGAAGGTCGATCGGAACGCCCTCCAACTCCCGAACCAGATGGCCGATCTGCTTGGGATGGGTGACGTCGAGCTTGTGGACGGTTACCTCGCCCGGCAGCGTCAGCAGCTCCGAGGCGCTCTTGGGCTCGCGGCAGGTCGCATGCACATGCCAGCCGGTCTCGGCGTACTGGCGCGCGAACTCAAGGCCGATGCCGCGCCCGGCTCCCGTGATCAGTACGTTTCCCGAGCGGGCCACGATCACGCTTTCCGAATTTCCAGCCGGTGCCGGTCAGCTCATGCGCTCGATGGCGACCGCGGTCGCCTCGCCGCCGCCGATGCAGAGCGACGCGACGCCGCGCGAGACGTCGTATTTCTCCAGCGCGTTCATCAGCGTCACGATGATCCGCGCGCCCGAGGCGCCCACGGGATGGCCGAGCGCGCAGGCGCCGCCATGGACGTTCACCTTGTCATGCGGCAGATCGTGCTCGCGCATCGCCGCCATGGTGACCACGGCGAAGGCCTCGTTGATCTCATAGAGATCGGCGTCCTTGGCGCTCCAACCGGCCTTGTCCAGCACCTTCTGGATGGCGCCCACGGGGGCGGTCGTGAACCAGGCCGGCTCCTGGGCGTGCGTGGCATGTGCGACAATGCGGGCCCGCGGGGTCAGCCCCCGCTTTTCGGCCTCGGACGCCGTCATCAAGACGAGCGCGGCCGCGCCATCGGAGATCGAGCTCGAATTAGCGGGCGTCACCGTGCCGTCTTTCGCGAAGGCGGGCTTCAGGTTGGGGATCTTGGAGAGATCGGCCGAGAAGGGCTGCTCGTCCCGCTCGACCACTGTCTCGCCCTTGCGGTTCGTGACCGTCACCGGCTCCAGCTCGTTGGCGAACGAGCCGTCCTCGTTCGCGGTCTTGGCGCGCTTGAGCGAGGTGATCGCGAACTCGTCCTGGGATTCGCGGGTGAACTGGAAGTGCTGCGCCGTCTCCTCGGCATAAGTGCCCATGAGCCGTCCCGGCTCGTAGGCGTCTTCCAGACCGTCGAGGAACATGTGGTCCCAGACCTTGGCGTGGCCCATGCGCATGCCCGCGCGCGCCTTGTCCATGAGATAGGGCGCATTGGTCATGCTCTCGAGACCGCCGGCCACCACCACGTCGCCAGCACCCGCCTTGATCAGGTCATGGGCGAACATCGTCGCTTTCATGCCCGAGCCGCACATTTTGTTGATCGTAGTGGCACCCGTGTCCCAGGGAATGCCGGCACCGTGCGCAGCCTGGCGGGCCGGGGCCTGACCCAGACCGGCCGGCAGCACGCAGCCCATGATCACCTCGTCGACCTCCTCCGGCTTGACGCCCGCACGCACCAAGGCGCCCCTGACGGCCACGGCGCCCAAATCGGTCGCCTTCACGTCCTTCAGCGTGCCCTGGAAAGAGCCCATCGGCGTGCGCGCGCCGTCGACAATTACGATCGGATCCTTGCCGTTCTCGGCCATCGGAAGTTCTCCTTCAGATATAGGCTGTTGGACCTAAGGTGATCCTATGCCGCGCCTGCATCAAGCGGCGCTGTTATCCCAATCCCGCAGCCCACCCATGCTTTCAATCGCTGCCGTCAGATCGCGCTGCCATCCTTGCGGGTGAAGTTGAATGCCCCGCCGCTGCGGCGCACGTGGAGATCGACATCGGGATAGTGCGCTTCCTCCTCCGGGTGGCGATTGCCGATCTCGAGGTAGAGCGCGTCCTTGTCGGTCTTGTTTACCAGATTGTGGCCGTCGGGCACGCCCGCTGGGAAGCCCGCTGCGAGACCCGGCGTCAGCACCTGCTCGCCCGCATCGGTGATAAGCGTGAGCTCGCCCTCGAGCACGTAGACGAACTCGTCCTCATGCTTGTGCCAATGCCGGAGCGCCGACGCAGCACCCGGCGTTAGCCGTACCAGGTTGACGCCGAATTGGGTGAGCCCCGCCGCGTCACCCAGAGCCTGTTTCTGGCGACCTGCGGCGACGGGCTTGAATTCCTCGGGATAGGCCGAGCCATGGCGTATCTCCACCGATGCGGGATCGACGGCGGGCATCTTGAGACCCGATTTCCCCATCAAGCCGTCTCCTTGAACAACTCGCGGCCGATCAGCATGCGCCGCACCTCACTGGTGCCGCCGCCGATCTCATAAAGCTTGGCGTCGCGCAGCAGGCGGCCGGTCGGATACTCGTTGATATAGCCGTTGCCGCCGAGGATCTGGATCGCATCGAGCGCCAGCTCGGTTGCACGCTCCGCACAATAGAGCGCGGCCCCGGCGGCATCTTTCCGCGTCGTCTCGCCACGGTCGCATGCCTTGGCGACCATGTAGCAGTAGGCCTTGGACGCGTTCAGCTTGGTGTACATGTCGGCGATCTTGCCTTGGATCAGCTGGAAGGTGCCGATCGGCTGGCCGAACTGCTCGCGCTCGTGGATGTAGGGCACGACGACGTCCATGCAGGCCTGCGCGATGCCGAGCGCGCCCGCGGCAACAATGACACGCTCGAAATCGAGGCCGCTCATCAGCACGTTGACGCCCCTGCCTTCGCCGCCGAGCACGTTCTCTTCGGGGATCTCGCAGTCCTCGAAGACCAGCTCGCCGGTAGGCGAGCCCCGATTGCCGAGCTTGTCGAGCTTCTGGCCAACCGAGAATCCCTTGGTGTCGGTCTCGACGATGAAGGCGGTCATGCCGCGCTTGCCAGCCGCCGGATCGGTCTTGGCGTAGACCACCAGCGTCTCGGCCACCGGGCCGTTGGTGATCCACATCTTGGTGCCGTTGAAGACGTAGCGGTCGCCCTTCTTGTCGGCGCGGAGCCGCATCGAGACGACGTCGGAGCCCGCATTGGGCTCGGACATGGCGAGGCCGCCGACATGCTCGCCCGAGAGCAGCTTCGGCAGGTATGTCCGCTTCTGCTCCTCGGTGCCGTTGCGGCGGATCTGGTTGACGCAGAGATTCGAATGCGCGCCGTAGGAGACGCCGACCGCGCCCGAGGCCCGGTGGAT
>CAZBRE010000101.1:0-16577 GCA_964494065.1 uncultured Alphaproteobacteria bacterium | reverse complement strand
TCTGGCCCGATCTCGGACGTTCGCGCACAAGTTAGCGAATGTCCGCTTTGGGTCAGAAGCAGACATCGGCGATGCATGCTGGTATGTCCGCTTTTACGCTGAAAGCGGTCGTCGGTACTCGCCATCTACAGTGAAAGCCGACGGACTACATTTCCGCCGATATCGAACGCAATCCTTGGTCGATGAGAGCTGGGGTTTTGGGCTGCTGCGAGGCTGCTGGGGCCGACCCAGCTCTGCAGATATTTATCCCCGTTAATGCAAGTCAATTCACTGTTCGGCTGAACAAATTCCCTGTTCTGTCGTTTAGGGAAATTGGCTGAGAAAGCCTGGAAACACAGGCGTTTTTGCCATTTGGACCGGCGATGTATGGGCCATATTCGCGATATTTCCCTGTTTCTTCCCTGTTAAACAGGGAATCCGTCTCAGAGACTGGTTCGCTCTAGACTGCCTGCACCGCCAGATATTTTTCTGTGCTACGTCAATGTGTTAGACGTGTTTTGCGCTCGCCGGAAACCGCCCGGTTCCGCGGGATTGCCGGCACGTTACCCTAGGAAGGCCAGCGCTCCTGTCGTCTCGACTTCAACGAGCGTGACAAGGCCTCGTTGACGCGTGGTAAGCTCACCCGATGGCCGACGCGGGCAATGACCCCGCTGGCCGGTATTGCGTTGGCTGTGGCCGGAACAAGAACAGAAATGCTGCCCGGACATCTGACCACGCCTGTCGTTCTTGTCATCATTGCGAGTGCGTTTCTGGCGCTAGCGTCGGTGATCGTGCGTTCGACCAGCCGGCGCCGATCCGGCGAGGCGCGCTAATGCAAGGCGTGCTCAACGGGATTCGCGTTCTTGATTTCGGACGTTTCATCGCCGGGCCCTACTGCGCCGCGCTGCTGGGGGATATGGGCGCCGAGGTTATCCGGGCCGAGCGGATCGAGGGCAGCGAGGACCGCTTCACCGCACCGGTCGCCGAGACGGGCGAAGGCGGGACGTTTCTACAGCTCAACCGGAACAAGCGCAGCATCGCGCTCGACCCGATGAGCGCCGGCGGCCGCGACATCGTCCGGCGGCTCGTCGCCACCGCCGACGTCGTGGTGGCGAACCTGCCGGCCACGACCCTGACGTCGATGGGTCTCGACTATGATGCCCTCGTGGCGGTCAAGCCCGATATCATCCTCGCCACCGTTAGTGCCTTCGGCAACGAGGGACCGTACAAGGACCGCGTCGGCTTCGATGGCATTGGGCAGGTGATGTCGGGTGCGGCCTATCTTTCGGGCGAGCCGGAACGGCCGGTGCGCTGGTCGGCTCCCTATGTGGACTTTTCCACCGCGCTCGGCTGCGCCTTCGGCGTCATGTGCGCTCTGTATGCGCGGCGCGAAACCGGCAAGGGCCAGCTGGTCGAAGGCTCCCTGCTGCGGAGCGCCTTCACCCTCGCGAATTCGATGCTGATCGAGCAGGCCGTGCTGGGTTTGGACCGCATCCCGGTGGGCAACCGATCCTATCAGTTCGGACCCGGGGATCTGTTTCAGACCAGCGACGGCTGTTGGATCCTGGTTCAGGTCATCGGCCCCGTGCTCTTTGCGCGGTGGGCGACGCTCATGGGCGAGAAGGATCAATGGCTGAGCGATCCACGCTTCGCAACGGATGAGGATAGGGGCAAGAACGGCGATGTGCTGAGCGAGCGCATGGCACGCTGGTGCGCGGACCGCACGCTGGCCGAGGCGCTTGACGCTTTGGCCGCCGCCCGCATACCCGGCGCGCCGATGTATACGCCGCAGCAGGCCCTCGACGATCCCCATGTTCGTGCCAGCGGCATGTTCACGCCGATGGACTTCCCGGGTCTGGAGACGAGCGCCCCCGTGGTGTCTCCGATCGTATCGATGTCGGAAACGCCGCCCCGATATGAGACCCCCGCGCCGGTCCTGGGCGCCGACACGCATGCGATCCTCGCCGAGCTTGGATACGAACCGTCGGCCATCGAAGGCCTGGTCTCCGAGGGCGCCGTCGCCGGGCGCAGGGCCGCGGCCGAATAGTCATCCGATCGGAATACCCTCCCACCTGCCAACGCTGCCGAGCGGACCCGCACAGTCTCGCCGGTGCTTCAGGCAGGGGCAGGTGGGGTACGGTTGATGACCGACCGATCGAACGCCAATCCGGCCATCGGCCCGCGGATCACGATCTTCGATAGTGCCGCCAACTATCTCGGGCGCAGTGAAGGCGATCCGGTGGTACCGCCGCACGGCTCCGCTTTGCCGCGTTGTCAGCTTCCAGCCAGGCGCGGGAAATCCATTCAGTCTCTAGCCATCTGGTTGAAAGATCGGCCAATCCGCCCGCAGCGGATCGTCGGTTAATCGTATCCCCCTGGGCGCTTGAGCGGACCAAAGCCGGGTACATAGCCAAGGCTGCCGGCGCGCCCGCAAGGACTCCGTTGACGAGCCCCAGCCCGTCATGTCAGATTGAATGAACATTCAATCAATCGCCAAACAGCGTTGAAGGCGGCGGATTTGAAGGGGCAATGCACCCCAAGGCTGACGAGGGTGCAGATAGAACCGGAGGGAACGGGTGCAGGGCAGCCGGTGGAAGGCCAGTCTCAGGTCGGCTTTGGCGTGGCTGTTCCGCGTGGAAGTCGTCCTGTCGTGCGGCGGTCTTCTCCTGGTCGCCACCGCTCTCATATCGGACGTCTTGGCGCGCGAGCTCTTCGGGCAGGGCATATTCGGCGCGCAGAAGGTCGCGGTCTACGCCGACGCCATCGCCGGCCTGTTGGGGTTTGCAGTCGTCGTGCATGCGGGTGGGCATCTTCGCATTTCCGCCGTCGACCAGCTTTTTCCCAAACGGTGGCATGCGCACATCGCGCGGCTTGGCGATTTCATTTCGTGCGGTCTGTGCGTGCTCTTGGGCATCTACGCCGCGCGGTACGTTCTCAGCACGATGCGCCTCGGCGAGAAGGACCTGCTGTTCTACGCCAAGCTCTGGCCCATGCAGATGGTCATCCCCTACATCTTCTTCTCCGCCAGCATCCGGTATTTGAGCTTCGCGGCCGTCCCGACGCTGCGACCTGCCGAAAGTGGGACGCAATGATGGCAGCCGCCACGCCATCCCGCATGGGCATCGCATGGGTGGTCCCCCTCGGCCTGCTTGCCGGCGTAGCCGGTCTCGGTCTGGCGGGCGCGCTCTCGGCCGAAGTCGCGATCTTCATTCTGTTGTTGTTGGCATTGCTGTTTCTGCGGCAGCCCGTCGTGCTGATCCTCGCGGCGGGCGCGGCGTACGTACACGCGGTTTTCGCCAAGAACAGTCAGGTCGAATACCTGATTCAGGACATGTGGTTCACCGTCGACCGCGAAGTTCTGCTGGCAATTCCGATGTTCCTGTTGGCCGGCGCCTTGATGACCCGCGGCGCCATAGCGCAACGCCTGATCAATGTGATGATCGCGCTGACGGCGCCTGTACCGGGCGGTCTGGCCGTGGCCTCGGTTCTCGCCTGCGCGGTATTTGCGGCGATCTCGGGTTCGTCGATCGTCACGATGCTGGCGATCGGAACGATCATGTATCCCGGCCTCATCAAGGCCGGCTACGGCAAGGCGTTTTCAATCGGCCTGATCTGCTCGGCCGGGACGCTCGGCGTCATGATCCCGCCGTCGATACCAATAATTCTCTACGGCCTGACCACCGAGACCTCGATCACGCAGCTCTTCATCGGTGGCCTGGGGCCCGGCCTTCTGCTGACGTTGCTGTTCGCCCTGTACTGCTACATGGCAAACCGGCGCCGCGAGAGGGAGTCGCTCGACCTCAGACGAGTCGTCCGATCCCTCAGAGAAGGGGTCTTCGCGATGTTCCTCCCGGTTCTGCTCATGGGAGGCATCTACTCGGGCTATTTCTCTCCCACCGAGGCAGCGGCGGTGTCGCTGGTCTACGCGCTCATCGTGGAGCTCATCATCCACCGTGAGCTGAAGCTGGCCGACTATCGCCACGTCCTTTTCGACACCGTCAAGATGCTCGGCACGCTTCTCCCGCTCGTCGCCATCGCCAGCAGTCTCAACACCATTCTGGACTACGAAGGCATCGCCAAGGGCTGGGTCCAGATCGTGCAAAGCAACGTCAGCAACCCGGCGATGGTCATGATCGGGATCAACGTTCTGCTGCTGGCCGTGGGATGCGTGATGGAGGTCGCCTCGGCGACCTTGATTTTCGCGCCCCTGATCGCGCCGATCGCAAAAGACGCGGGAATCGATCCCGTTCACCTCGGGATCATCATGACCGCAAATCTGGAGATCGGATACCTGACCCCGCCGGCCGGCCTCAATCTGATCGTGGCGATGGCGGCTTTCCGGGAGAGCTTCGCCCTCATCTGTCGTGCGGTCATTCCGTTCGTCGTCATCATGCTGGCTTGGCTGATGGTCGTCTCTTTCTGGCCGGCCCTCACTCTGCATCTGGTGGGCAAATGACGTTCGACCTGTCACACGCCGATCGAGGTTCGGCAAGCAGCACCGTCGCGCGACCAAGGGGCGCGCGAATCAGCAATCAGATGGATTTCAGCCAAATCGTGACGTCTCGCGCCGGCGGCTCGATATCTGCATTAACTGGGCGCAATAGGGAGGAATTACGATGCTAAGAAGGTTGATTGGATTGGCATCGCTTGTGGTCGTAGCACTTGGCGTCGCTGGCCACACGCATGCGCAGGAGCATTGGAAACTCGGAAGCATCATGCGGCCGCCATCCTTCGGTGCCGCACTCGATGCGGAGTTTCGCCAAGCCATCGGCAAGGCGTCCGGTGGCAAGCTCGTGGTCGAGCACCAGTTCGTCGCAAACGAGCAGGAGATGGTGCAGCAAGTCGTGCGCGGACGCCTGCACATGGGCGCCACGTCCGCCTTTGGCGCCGGTGTCACCATTCCTGACGCAACGGTTGTCAGTCTCCCCTACGTATGGTCGTCAGAGGCCCAGCGCAGGTATGTGACTGACAAATACGTTTTCCCGCAGCTGAAGAAGATGTTCGCCCAGAAGGGGCTCTTGCTGCTGGCGATCCACGAGGCCGGCTACAACGGCGTATTTTGCAAGTTCGCGTGCAACACGCCGGCAAGCATCAAGGGCGTCAAAGCCCGGGTTTCGCCGGCCGCGGCCTCCAGGATTTTCTGGCAGTCGCTCGGCGCCAACGGCGTCTCTCTGCCGCTTAGCGAACTGTGGCCGGGGCTCGAGCAGAACCTCGTCCGTGCCGCGGACCTGCCGTTTCCCTTCTACTCCGTAACGCCGGGCGCACAGTCTGCGCCGCACTTCGTGGCGACGCATCATCTGCATCACCCGTGGATGTATTTCGCCAACAAGCGGGCCTGGGATCGACTGAGCGCGGGCACCCGCAAGGCCATCCTTGCCGGACTTCCCGATCCCAACAGCGTGCGGGACCGCTGGTTCGAGGACGAAGCGAAGAAGCTGAAGGCATTCGCTGCCAAGGGCGGGAAAGTTTACCTCCTCAGCGATGCTCAGCGTGCCGAATGGCAGAAGCTCGTTGAGCCGACGCTGCTGAAATGGGTGAAACGACTGTCACCCGGATCCAAGAAGCTCTTCGAGGAAATCCAGAAGGGCAAAAGGGAATTCGCGGCGATGAAAAAGTAGGTTCCGGCGAAGCTTTTGCAGGTCTCGGCAGTGGCCCGTCACATCCGGTCGTGAGCAGTATGTCCGTATTCAAACGTCATACACTTTTAAAGCGTCATTCGGCTCTGAGCAGAGCCGGATTCTCGCAGCACTACCGGAATGTGCACGGGCCGCTTGCCGCGGCCCAGCCCGGCTTCCGCCGGTTCGCCTACCGTTACATCCAGAATCACGTGGAGGAGAGCTTTCCCGAAGACGGCGAGCCTCCTTTCGACGGCATCACGACGACGTTCCAGGCGCCCCGCTCAGACTACCGGCAGGGCTTCTTCCAGCATCCCGACTACGCCAACGTTCGACCCGACGAGGAACGCCTGTTCGATCTTGCCGGCACCGTATCGGTCCTGGGCGAGGAAAAGATCCTGCTCGGCAAACCATCGGCGGAAGGCTCAAAGGCGATCATCCTTTCGACCGCCGACGGTGGATCGGGCTCGGGCGGTGAGCTGATTGACAGCGCAACGTCGCACGGCATCCAGACCGTGGTTCGCAACGATCTGGATACCGGCTCGGCGAGCGATCTCGGGGCGGCGGGCGCGGTGTCTTTTCCATATGTCCGGCTCTGGGAGATCTGGTTCGCAACGCCCGAAGCGCGCCGGCTTGCATGTGCCAACCCGGCATTTATCGAGGCTGTAGCGGGCGACGTCGGGGCCGCGCAAATCACTTTGGCCGTGCAAGAGATCGTCGTCTTCGCAGACCCACGGCCGGATTACGCGGAGGTTCTGGCTCCATGATGACAAGAGGCGCCATGACAGGATTCGGCCGACAGCGAGGCCGCCGTTTGAGTTTGCCGTGGCGGTCCCACTTGTCGCGGCGGATTTCGCCGACGTTCAACAGCAGCATGCGCACGTCTCATGATTGATCTCACCGTTGAAAATGGCGTGGCCGCCATCACGATGTCACGACCGCCGGTGAATGCCGTCGATGACGCGTTCATGGCCACATTCGAACAACGTCTCGATGAGCTGGAGCAGCACGCCGACGCCGCCATTGTGATAATCCGCAGCGATCAGCGCTGCTTCTGCGCGGGCGCGGACCTCTCGCGGATTCGAGGCTTTTTCTCCGATGACGACGGCGCCCGCCAAATGGTCGGTTACGTCAGCAAGTTCCATGCCCTGTTTGACCGCATCGAGCGGCTTCCGGCCGTGACGCTTGCGGTGATCAACGGCCCCGCGCTCGGCGGCGGCCTGGAAATGGCGCTGAGCTGCGATCTTCGCATCGCCGCGCAGTCGGCGAAGCTCGGACTGCCGGAGGCCCGCGTCGGCATGATCCCGGGCGCGGGCGGCACGCAGCGGCTCACCCGTCTGTGCGGCATCGGTGCGGCGTCGCGGCTCATCCTGACCGGCGAGGTCGTGGATGGCGACGAGGCTGAAAGGATCGGGTTGGTGCAGTGGAGCGTGCCCGAATCTCAACTAGCCCAGCGCGCCAGCCATCTGACGGAGCGCGTGGGGTCGTTATCTGCGCCGGCGTTGCGGGCGGCAAAGGATTGTATGGCCGCCTATTTCGATCCGGAGATCGACGGCTACGCGCGCGAACTGGAGAAGCCGCTCGAACTCATGAAGACGGCCGAAGCCCGCGAGCGCATCGAGCAATTCCTGGCTCCGGGCACGAGCAAGACTGCATCCACAACGAATGGCGGAAATGATCAATGAGGTTTGACAACAAGGTCGTTCTGGTCACGGGCGGCGCTTCGGGCATCGGCCTGGCGACCTGCCAGGAGTTCGCGAAGGCCGGTGCTCAAGTGATCCTGAGCGACGTGGATTCCGAGCGAGGAACGTCCGCTGCGCAGGCGATCGAAGCGGAAAGTCCACCAGTCCGCTTTCTCGAGTTGGACGTGACGAGGCACGATTCTATCAATGCGGCGCTCGACAAAGTGTCGTCGGACTTCGGTCAGCTGGACGTGCTCGTCAATGCCGCCGGTTGGGATGTGATCGAGCCGTTCATGGAGAACACACGCGAGTACTGGGACAAGATAGTCGCGCTGAACTTCATGGGGCCCATCCAGGTGACGCGTGCAGCGCTGCCGCTGCTGTTCGAGACCGTCGGCGCCCGTATCGTCAATGTGGGGAGCGATGCTGGACGCGTCGGGAGCCTCGGCGAAACGGTCTATGCCGGCGCAAAGGGCGGAACCATCGCCTTCACCAAGTCGCTGGCCCGGGAAGTCGTCTCCAAGGGCGTGACCGTCAACTGCGTCTGCCCAGGGCCGACGGATACACCGCTCTTTGCAACGCATTCGGAGAAGATCCGCGATGCTTTGACACGGGCAATTCCGATGAAACGACTGGCCCAGCCGAAAGAGATCGCCGATGCGGTCCTGTTCTTTGCCAGCGATCGCGCCAACTACGTGACGGGGCAGGTGCTGAGCGTAAGCGGCGGCCTCACGATGGTGGATTGAGCGCGATGCAGGAATTGTATTTCGACGAGGAAACGATCCGGATACGCGACATGGTCGCCCGGTTGGTCGCGGATCACATCACGCCCATCGCAGAGGCATGCGATGAGGAAGACCGGTTTCCCGACGAACTGAAGCAGCGCCTCTTCGACGTCGGCATCCTCACCATGCCGGTGCCCGAGGAATACGGCGGCTCCGGCGCCAGCACGCAAATGCTGTCGGTGACCCTCGAGGAAGTCGCCCGCGGGTTCGCGACCATGGGCCCGGTACTGCTCTCGACCTTCTCGCCGATCAAGATCGTCGCCACGGTCGGGAAGGAACATCAGAAGCGCGCCTTCTTCGACGCCGTGACGGCGGCGCCGTCGATCGGAGCCTTCTGTCTGTCGGAGCCGCATTGCGGATCGGACGCACGCGCGATGAAAACCCGAGCGGTCCGCAAAGGCAGCAAGTGGGTCATCAACGGTCAGAAGCGGTGGATTACCAACGGCTCGGTGGCCGACCAATACCTCATCTTCTGCAGGACTGGCGACGGCCGCGACGATATCAGCGTGTTCGCAGTGCCGAGCACGGCCGCCGGCCTCTCCTTCGGCAAGAAGGAACGCAAGATGGGCCTCCGCGGGGGGCCGATGTGCGATGTGATCCTCGAGGACGTGGAGGTGGCCGAAGAGTGCCTGATCGGCGACGAGGGAGACGGCTGGCGCATCCTGGAACGGGTCGCAAACACCATGCGCTGTTGGGGGGCCGGCTCGATCTGCCTCGGCATCGCCGGATCGGCTCTCGACATCGCGGCGCGGTATGCCAACGAGCGCGAAGCGTTCGGCCGGCCGATCGGCAAGTTCCAAGGCGTGAGCTTCAAGATCGCCGACATGGCCACGGGCCTGCGCACCGCTCAGCTTCTCGTGCGCGACACCAACTGGCGCGTCGACCGCGAGTTCCCGACCGTATCCGACGCCACGATGGCGCAGGTGTCCATGGCCAAATGCTACGCCGCGGACGTCGCGATGCGCGTAACCACCGAGGCCGTCCAGGTGCTCGGCGGCTATGGCTATGTGCGCGAGTATCACGTGGAGCGGATGATGCGGGATGCGAAGGTCTTTCAGATTCTCGACGGCTCCAACGAAGTGCAGAGAATTCTTGTTTCGCGGCACGTGCTCAACGAAGCCCGGGCATAGCTCGATCCGGAAACCAACGGACAGATCGCAGGCGGAGACATCATGGACTACACGGACGTGCTCTACGAGCAGAGCGAAGGCATCGCCACAATCACCATCAACCGCGCCGATCGTCTCAATACGTTCCGCGGCCGGACCATCGAGGAGCTGATCCACGCGTTCAAGCGTGCGTGGGCAGATCGCGACGTCGCCTGCGTGATTCTGACGGGGGCAGGGGAGAAGGCATTCTGTGTCGGCGGCGACCAGAAGGAGATGCAGGAAACCGGCAGCTATGGCACCAGCCAGAACGGGTTATGGGAGATCGACGACCTGCACAACGTGATCCGTGACATCCCCAAGCCCGTGATCGCGGTCGTCAACGGCTATGCCATCGGCGGGGGCCACGTGCTGCATGTTCTCTGTGATGTCACGGTCGCTGCGGAGCACGCGAAGTTCGGTCAGGCGGGACCGCGCGTGGGGTCGTTCGATGCCGGCTGGGGCTCGGCATACCTTGCCCGCACCGTGGGGGAAAAGCGCGCTCGCGAGATCTGGTTCTTCTGTCAGCAGTACACGGCGGAGAAGGCGCTGGAATGGGGCCTCGTCAATCGGGTCGTCCCCGCTGAGCGTCTGATGGATGAGGCGCGCGAGCTGGCCAAGCAGGCTGCGGCGCTGAGCCCGACGGCGTTGCGCTTTCTCAAGCACGCGTTCAACGCGGATTCGGCGCACATCTTCGGCCAGGCGAAGATGGCGGCCGACGGCCTCGCCGCTTTCACCAACAGCGAGGAGGCGAGCGAGGCGCGCACCGCCTTCCTGGAGAAGCGCCAGGCGGATTTCTCGAGGTTCCGTTGAGAGCACGGCTTGCCAGGGAGGATCTTGGGAGCGGCGTTGATATGGTTGACCCCACACGAGCGTCGAGGTTTGCCGGCACGGTGCCGGTGCCCGGGCACGATATCGATGTCGAGGCGCTCGCCGCCTATCTGCGCCGGAACCTCGACGGCTTCAGCCCACCGCTTCTGCTGCGCCAGTTCCGGGGCGGCCAATCGAACCCGACCTACATGCTCGAGACGCCCGGACACCGCTATGTGTTGCGCCGTCGGCCAGTAGGTGTCCCTGACCGTGCGGGGCACGCCGTCGACCGCGAATACAGGGTCTTGAGGGCGCTTCAAGGGAGCGGCGTACCGGTCCCAAGGGCGCGGCTGCTCTGCCAGGATCCCGCCGTGATCGGCAGCCCCTTCTACGTGATGGACTTCGTGGACGGCCGCCTCTTCTGGGACCTCGACCTGCCGGGACTGGAGCCCGCCGAACGCGCCGCCATCTATGACGCCATGAACGCCACACTTGCGCGGCTGCACACGCTTGATCCGGCGGATCTGGGACTTTCCGACTACGGGCGTCCGGAAGGCTATATGGCCCGGCAGGTTGCCCGCTGGACCCGCGAATACCGCGACAAGGCCTCCAAGCCCATGCCGGCAATGGACGTGCTTGCGGACTGGCTCGCCGACCACCTGCCGGCCGACCAGCCGTCCCTGATCCATGGGGATTACCGGCTGGACAACATCATCCTGCATCCCACCGAGCCGCGCATCCTCGCCGTTCTCGACTGGGAGCTGTCCACGCTCGGTCATCCCGTCGCGGACCTGGCCGGCCATTGTCTGGCATGGCACCTGAGGGCGGGGACGCTTGCCGGTCTCGCCGGTGAGGATCTCGCCAAGCTCGGCATCCCCGACGAGAAGAGCTATGTCCGTCGCTACCTGGATCGCACGGGCTACGAGGCGGCCGAGGATCTGGCCCCCTTCCTGGCCTTTGCCGCGTTCCGGAACGCCGCCATCCTGATCGGGGTGGCGAAGCGCGGCGAGGAGGGCACCGCTACCAACACGGCGGCGCGCGACTTCGGCATCGCCGCACACGAAGTCGCCGAGCTTGGCGCTGAATTCATCAGTGGGAGGAGCTAGCACATGCCGCAAATCACCCCGGGCGCAGCTCATCCACTCAAGGGCACGTTGCTATGAGCGACTTCCAAGGAATATCTGCGCAATGGCGCCCGCTGCGCGAGAAGGTCGAGCGATTCATAGAGGACCGCGTCTACCCGCTCGAGCAAGGCCTCGACGACGTCGACAACGACACGTATTTCGAGATCATGCGTCCGTTGATGGCCGAGGCCAAGGCCGCCGGCATCTGGGCCCTGGGTCATCCGCGCGAGATCGGCGGACACGGCATGCCCTTTGCCGACTACGTTCTCATCAACGAGGTCATTGGCCGCTCGGAGCATGCGATCGTCGCGCTGGGCACGCATACGCTGCAGGACTCCCTCATGTTGCACCAGTTTGCGACCGAGGAATGGAAAGATCGCTACCTTGAACGCCTTGTCGCCGGCGAGTTCTTCCCCTCCGTGGCCTTGACGGAGCCGGCCGTGGCATCCTCCGATCCGACGCAGCTCCAAGCGACGGCGGTGCTGGAGGACGGACAGTGGCGCGTCAACGGTCACAAGTGGTTCACGACCTGGGCGAACCGGGCCGCCTTTTCCACCGTGTTCGCACGGACGGAGTCGGACGACACCCCGGCGCACTCGGCGTTCTCGATGATCATCGTGCCCACCGATGCGCCGGGCTACCGTATCGTCCGCGAGGTGCCGGTTCTGGGCATGCGCGGATGCCACTGCGAGATCGAGTTGCAGGACGTACGCGTGCCGGCGAGCAACCTGGTCGGTGAGCGGGGCAAGGGCTTCAAGATCGCGCAGAAACGCCTCGGCCCCGGCCGCATCTACCATTGCATGCGCTGGCTTGGCCAGGCCCAGCGCGCCTTCGATCTCATGTGCAAGCGGGCCAACGAGCGTGTCGCTTTCGGTGGTCCGCTCGCCAGCAAGCAGCTGGTGCAGAAGATGGTCTTCGACAGCGCCGCCGAGATCCAGGCCTGCCGCCTGCTGACGCTCGACGCCGCACGCAAGCTCGACGCAGGGGATGAAGCGCGCACCGAGATCGCTGTGATCAAGGTTGTCGGCGCCCAGATGGTGCACAGCGTGATCGACCGGGCCATCCAGGTTCACGGCGCTATGGGCGTCACCATCGACACGCCGCTGGAGCGGATGTACCGGCATGCGCGTTTCGCCCGCATCTATGACGGTCCGGACGAGGTTCACATCCAATCGGTCGCCAAGCGGATCCTGCGGACCTATGCCGGCGGCGGGGACTGGGATTTTGCCGCGCGCGACCCGATCGGCGCGCGCGAAGCGGAGGCGGCGCAATGAGCCTGTCCCTCAGGCTCGATGGCCAGACGGCTCTGGTCACGGGCGCGTCCTCGGGGATCGGCCGGTTCGCGGCCACGCTGCTGGCGCGCTGTGGGGCGCGTGTCGCCCTGGCGGCGCGGCGGCGTGAGCTGCTCGAATCGCTTGCCGGCCAAATCGGCGAAGAGGGCGGCGTTGCGCATGCATACCAGCTCGACGTTTCCGACCCCGCGGCCATCGATCCGGTCATTGCGAAGATCGAGGACGAGCTCGGCCCGGTCTCGATACTCATCAACAATGCGGGCGTCTACGTCCTCAAGGATGCCCTATCCACAACCGCCGAGGACCTCGACCGTCTATTTACGGTCAACGTCCGCGGCGCGTTTCTCGTCGCTCAGTCGGTTGGCCGCCGCATGATCGCGGCCGGCACAGGGGGACGGATCGTCAACCTTGGCTCGATCGCCGCTCTGAGGGCGATGCCGGAGCTCGGGGTCTATGGGATGTCGAAGGCGGCGGTGGTTCTCATGACGAAGGCGCTCGCCCGCGAATGGGCCCGCCATGGCATCAACGTGTGCGCTGTGTGCCCCGGGTATTTCCGCACTGAGATGACGGAGAGCGATCTCAAGAGCGAGGGGGCGGCGAAACTCGTTCAGAGGTTGCCTCGGCGCCGGATAGGCGAAGTGAGCGACCTCGAAACGGCCTTGCTGTTTCTCGTGGCGCCCGGGTCGTCATTCGTCAACGGAGCGATCGTCTCCGTCGATGACGGGCTGAGCGCGGCTTGACAATCGAAATGCACGGACGATGGGCTGGACCGAACACACCGACGCGGCAATGAGAATGGAAACGCATTTCGGCGACCGCCTGGTGCGCTGCTTTTCCGATCGCCCTGCCGACACTTACGCGGTGTTCGAGAACACCCTCGCACGTGTTCCCGATCAGGAAGCCGTGGTAGCGGGCGAGCTGCGGCTCAGCTACCGCGAGCTCGGCGAGATCGTGGAGCAGACCGCGGCGGGTCTCGGGCAGATCGGGGTGGGACGGAACGACCGCATCGGCGTGCTGCTGGGCAATCGAGCGGAGTACATTGTCGCTGTGCTCGCAGCGCTGCGCGTCGGCGCCATTGCCGTGCCGATCGGCACACGGCTGGTGGCCGATGAAATCCACTATGTCCTCGACAACTGCGGTGCGTGTCTTCTGGTATTCGATTCAGAGCTCGAAGCTACCGTTGCGGCCCTTGGCCCGCTGCCTGGGCTACGGCATCGCGTCTCATGTCCCCCGCCGGGCGCCCACGTCCGGTTCGACGGCCTTGCGCTCGATGCGCCGAAATTACCCGCGCGTCAGCCCGCACCGGAGGAGGACACGGCGTTCATCCTCTACACCTCCGGGACGACGGGCCTGCCCAAAGGGGCGATGCTCACGCATTTCAACATCGCCCACTCGCTGCGCCATTTCGAGTTGGCCCAGCGGCTTGGCCCGGACGAGCGTTCGATGCTTGCGGTGCCCGGCACGCATGTAACCGGTCTCGTCGCGATCATCCTCTCGATGCTCAACGTAGGCGGGACCGTGCTGATACTGCCGACGTTTCATGTGCAGGAGTTCCTAAAGCTCGCGGCGCGCGAACGCATGACCCACACGGTTCTGGTGCCGGCGATGTACAATCTCTGCCTCCTGGATTCGAGCTTAGCGCGCTACAACCTGTCGGCATGGAGGCTGGGCAGCTACGGCGGCGCGCCGATGCCGGAGTCGGCGATTGCCGACCTTGGAGCAAAGCTGCCGCATCTCTGTCTGATGAACGGCTACGGCGCGACGGAAACGACGTCGCCGACCAGCGTCACACCGATTGGCGAGGCTCTCTCACGCCGCGACACGATTGGCCTGCCTCTTCATTGTGCCGAGGTGATCATCGCGGATGACGACGGTCGAGAGCTGCCTGCCGGATCTCTCGGCGAGATCTGGATCAGGGGACCCATGGTGGTGCCGGGCTACTGGGGCGCGCCGGCGGCAACGGCAGAGGCGTTCACCGACGGCTTCTGGCATTCGGGCGATATCGGCTTCCTCGATGCCGACGGCTACCTGCATCTGGTCGATCGCAAGAAGGACATGGTCAACAGGGGCGGATACAAAATCTACAGCGTCGAGGTCGAGAATGTTCTCGCCCGGCATCCCGGGGTCCTCGAGGCCGCGGTGGTCGCCAAGCCGTGCCCCGTGCTCGGCGAGCGGGTGCATGCCTTCGTCAGCCGCAAGCTCGGCGAGCTCACCGAGTGCGACCTCTCAGCCTTCTGCGAAGGCCAGCTCGCAGACTACAAGCGGCCGGAATCCTATACCCTCCTGGACGAACCGCTGCCCCGTAGTGGCGCCGGCAAACTCCTGAAACGTAACCTTCGCGAGCAGCTGAAGAACGAGGGCACGTCACCTGCCCGGACCAGTCGCTAGGGGATTTGAATGCGGATCGAGATCGACAGTCAGATCGAGGACCCGGCGCTGATCGAACGCCGCCGCGCACAGCTGGTCGCAGCTGCGGCGAAATGCTTCGGCGTCAATGGCTACCATCGCACGACGATCAAGGAGATCGCGAAAACGGCGGGCTTCAGCCCCGGTCTCATCTACACCTACGTCAAGGACAAGGAGGACGTTCTCTTTCTCGTCATCGTGGCGCTGCTGGAGACCTACGCCCGCGAGATACCCAAAGCGCTGGAGGGCGCGTCAGACCCGCTCGAGCGGTTCGTGGTGGCGGTTCGAACCTACTGCGAAACCGTGGGCGACAACGTCGATGCGACGACCCTCGCCTATCGGGAAACCAAATCGCTGGCGCGAGACCGGCAAAAAGTCCTGATGCGGCTCGAGCTCAGCACCAACGAGATCATTTCGAACTGCCTGCAGGAATGCATCTTGGCAGGCCTCATGCGGCCGGTGAATCTCGACCTCGCGGCCTATCGCATCGTTCTGCTGGCGCACGGGTGGGCGCTGAAGGCGTGGCACTTCCGCACGACGACAACGCTGGACGACTACATCAGGGAAGGCCTCGACCTGTTCCTGCACGCATTGCTGACGCCTGCCGGGTGGCGGCGCTGGCGTTCGCTCGGGAGCGGGCTCACGGCCGCTTCGGGCATGCGCACGTCCAAGCGCAAAGGCTAAGCGGCGCGCAGTCGTCGGCGGCCAACGTCTAAACAATTGAGGTACTATGAGCGCACTCTTTTCGGAATTCACACTGCGCGAGCTGACCGTCCGCAACCGCATCACGATGTCGCCGATGTGCCAATACTCGGCGTCGGACGGGATCGCACAGCCCTGGCACATGGCCCATCTGGGAAGCCGGGCCGTCGGCGGCGTAGGCATCGTGATGGTGGAGTTCACTGCCGTCACGCCGGAGGGGCGGATCACCAATGACGACATGGGCATCTGGTCCGACGCCCACGTCGACGCGCTGCGGCCGATCACCGATTTCATCCGCAAACAGGGCGCCGTCCCCGGCATCCAGCTTGCGCATTCCGGCCGCAAGGGCGCGCGCTTCAGCCCCTGGCAAGGCAACGGCCCTTTGGATGAGGCCCGGCAATGGCCGCTCCTCGCGCCGAGTGCGGTTCCCTACGCCGACGACTGGCAGACCCCGCGCGAGATGGATGAAGGCGATATCGAGGCGACGGTCTCGGCCTTTCGCGCCGCGGCACGACGCGCACGTGCGGCGGGGTTTGACATCATCGAAGGGCATTTCGCGCACGGATATCTTTTGCATACGTTCCTGTCCCCGCTGAGCAACAAGCGCCGGGACAAGTATGGCGGAAGCCTTGAGGGCCGTGCCGCCGTGCCCCTGATGGTGGCGCGTGCCATGCGCGAGGAGTGGCCTCAGCATCTCCCTGTTTTCATTCGGCTGTCCGTCGTCGATTGGGTTGAGGGCGGGCTCGATCTCGCTCAATCGGTCCAGGTCTCGAAGTGGCTGAAGGAAATCGGCGTGGACCTCATCGATTGCTCGAGCGGTGCGGTGGTTCCCAATGAGAGTGCGCCGATTGCGCCGGGCTATCAGGTGCCGTTCGCCCGCGAGATCCGGCAGGAGGTGGATATCGCCACTGCCGCCGTGGGCCTCATTACCGAACCGGCCCAGGCCGAAGAGATCGTCGCCGACGGCTCCGCCGACCTGATCTTCATGGCGCGTGCGCTCCTGCGCGATCCGTACTGGGCCTCAAAGGCCTCGGAGG
>CAZBRE010000100.1:0-16684 GCA_964494065.1 uncultured Alphaproteobacteria bacterium | reverse complement strand
ATGCCGTAGACCATCGTGTAGCCGATGGCGATCAGGCCGTAGACGGCGCCGAGCGTCACCGCGTTGATCAGCTGGTCGAGGAATTTCGCAAACTCGAAAAACATCCCGCCGTCCCCCCCGGACGCCATGGTCGACCGCCCCGATCATGGCCCAGCTGCAAGACGAGACTTGAGCCTGACAGAACGCTCGACAAAACAACACCCGCTCCAACGAGTCAATTCGCCGATCGTCAGTGGCGCGACGGATGTGGCTTCGGTGTCTCCGATTGGGACAGTGGGCGCGAGATGGGACGATGACGGGCGTATGCACCCGCCTCTTGTGAGGCCGACGGCCCATGTGGTCTATGTAACCGCACGGTTACGCAGAGCAACGAACGCGGCGGCTGCAGCGGCGGACATGGCCAGGCGCAATCCCGAGCAGACCAAGGAACGCATCCTGGCGGCCGCGATCGACGTGTTCTCGTCGCAAGGCCTCGGCGGCGCGCGGATCGATGCGATCGCCGCGCGGGCCGGCGCCAACAAGCGGATGATCTACCACTACTTCGGCAACAAGGATCAGCTGTTCCTGCATGTCCTCGAAGCCGTCTACGCGCATATCCGCTCGCACGAGCGCGAGCTGCGTCTCGACGACCTCGATCCGGACGCGGCGATGCGCGAGCTGGTCCGCTACACCTTCGTCTACTTTGTTGAGAACCCCCATTTCATCCGCCTGCTCAACAACGAGAACCTTTACGGAGCCGCCCATCTGCGGGCCTCGGCCTCGATCCGCGACATGCACATGCCGTTGACCGAGCAGATCAAGGCGATCCTCGATCGCGGCGTGGCGGCGGGCGTGTTCCGCGACGGCGTCGATCCGGTGCAGCTCTACATCTCGATCGCGGGTGTCGGTTATTTCTATCTCTCGAACGTCCACACGCTCTCGACCATCTTCGGCCGGCCGTTGGGATCGCCGGATGCCATCGCGGACCGGCGGCGCCATGTGATCGACGTGGTGATGGGGTATCTGCGGCCGGTGGGGGACAAGCATGGTTGACTTCACACTGAGCCGGCCGACGCTCGATCTGCCGAAAGGCGCCTGGGCGCAGGGCTGGCGAACCCTTTTGCGCGCCGACGGCGCGACGCGTCTCGGCTTCACCCAGGGCCGCATGCGGAACTATCTCTGGCCGGTGGTGAGCCCGGCCGGCTTCGCCGTCACCAGCGAGAGCCCGGCCGATCATCCGCACCACAATTCGGTCTGGGTCGGCGCCGATCACTTCAATGCGCATCTGCCGGCGGCCAAGGGCAAGACCGAAGAGGCGACCTACAACTTCTACATCGACGACGTGTTCCAGGGCCGGGCGCCGGGACGCATCATTGAGACCGCCATCGAGGGAGAGGCGACGGGGGCGGATCGCTTTCGGGTCACGCAAAGCCTCGACTGGCGTGGGCCCCACGAATGGGGCGCGCCGGCCGGCCGCGTGCTGGCGGTCGAGACGCGGACCACCGAACTGGCGATGACGGACGATTTCGTCACGATCGATATCGCGTCGTCGCTTCGCCCCACCGATCAGGCAGTGACGATCGGGCCGACGCGGCATGCCTTTTTCGGCGTGCGGGTCGCGGAATCGATGAATGTCAACGAGGGCGGGCGCCTCATCGACGCCGACGGTCGGACGGGCGGTGCGCATGTCACCGGCGAGCACGCGCCGTGGATCGATCTGAGCGGCCCCGTCGGCGGCGGCAATCATGCCGGGATCGCCATCTTTCCCGATCCGCGCCAGAGCTGGGATGCCTGGTTCGTCAGCGACTGGGGGACCGTCGCAATCAATCCGTTTCTGGCTCAGGCCCGCACGATCGACGCGGGCGAGGCGGCCGAGTACGGCATGCGCCTCGTGGTCCATGACGGGTTGGCGCCGGACCGCATCGCCGAGGCGTATGCGCGCTTTGTGGAGGTGCTGGGCTAACGCACCAGAGCGTCGTCCGCCAGGAGCGAGACGGCCTCGGCCGCCAGCGGGTGGAGGCCTGCGACCGGCCGCAAGGTGCCGCACATGCCGAGCACCGGCTCGCTTGCCGGTTCGGTGACGAGCGTCTCGGGGCCGGCCGCGCCCTTGGGAAGCGCGTCGACGCGGTCGCGCGCCTGTTGCGCCCAGCGCACCGGACCCGCCGCGACCACCGCCGCCAGATCGTCGCGGATCGCGGCCATCGCGGCGAAATGATGCTCGACGAAGCGGGCGACCTCGGCCCGGTACGCCGCCTCGTCGTTGGCCAGCAAATCCATCAGCGTCGTGTAGCCGGTGATCGAGGCGTCGCGGCGCTCGAGCGCGCCCTCGCGCCCCTTGGCCTTGGGCAGGGCGGCGAGCCGCTCGTACTCCTCGGGGTCGGCGTCGATCTGCGGGCCGAAATAGATCCGCGCATCGCCGCGCTCGGCGAGGCCGGCATTGCCCATCGTCACCATGACCTCGAGGCCGTCCGTCGAGACCACGCGGTGGATCGTGCCCGGCGTGAACTGGACGAAGGCGCCGGGGCTGAGCGGTGCCCGGTGGAAGCCGTTGGCGAGATCGTGCAGCTCGAGATAGCCCTCGCCCGCGACCACGAAATAGGCCTCGTCGGTGATGGCGTGCACATGGGCGCAGCCCGAGTGGAGCCCGTCCGGCGCCGGCCGGTCCTCATAGACCTTGAGAAAGGTGAGCCCGACGCCCCCGAGGACATCGGTCGGCATGGCAGACAAGGACGCCGTCATGGCAGATTTGACCCTCCGAAAAGGCGTGACCCCCTGATCACAAGCGGCGGGTCACAGGCTACAAGAAACAGACATGCGGTCAAGCCGGGGCCGGGCCGCCGGGCCGCCGGGCCTTCGAATCCGCGGCGTTGCGAGTTTCGCGGCGCGATTAGTAACTAAATGGTTAAAACTTATTGCGAACGCAAGCCAGCCGGATATAGTTGGCGATGTACCGCTGGTTGGGTCCCGGCGCATCCCAGGGAGGAAGTCCATGAAAAAGACACTTATCGTTACGGCCCTATCCGCTGCCGCCTTCGCCCTCGCGGCGCCGGCGCATGCGGATTGGAAGCCGACCAAGCCTGTCCGCATCATCGTGCCGTGGAGTGCCGGTGGCTCGACCGATCAGGTCGTGCGCGTGCTCGCGGGCGAGATGGAAAAGGCGCTGAAGCAGAAGGTCGTTGTCGTCAACTCGCCGGGCGGCGCAGGCGCCGTCGGCACCAAGGCCGCGCTCGACGCGAACAAGGACGGCTACACCTGGACCGCAGGTGCAGCGAAGGATCTCGGCACCTACATCGTCACCGGTTCGCTCAAGACCAAGATCCAGGACTGGCATCTCTATCTGGCCGTCGCCAATGCGACGGTGATGAGTGCCAATCCCAAAGGCAAGTTCAAGACTTTCAACGACGTGCTGGCGGCGATGAAGAACAAGCCGTCCACGGTCACGGTGGCGACCGGCGGTCTCAACTCCGCCAGCCACTCCGCCATCGAGGCGATCAAGCAGACGACGGGCGGCAACTACAAGAACATCACTTACGACGGCGGCAATCCGGCCGTGCTCTCCACCGTCGCCGGCGAGACCGCGCTGACCACCCAGCTCATCACCGAGCAGTACGAGATGATCCGCGCCAAGCGTCTGCGGCCGCTCGCGGTGATGGCGCAGGAGCCGTTGATGGTGAAGGGCTACGGGATGATCCCGCCGGTCACCAAGTTCGTGCCGAAGATGCCGGTCGGCGCGATCTATTTCGGCATCTGGGCGCCCAAGGGCATCCCGGCCGACGTCGTTGCAACCATGAACAAGGTCTGGGGCAGCGCCATCAAGAACTCGGCCGCGTTGACGAAATACGCCGATCGCAAGGGCGTCGTCGTCAACGTCTCGTGGGGCGATGCGGCGCAGAAGAAGGTCTGGAAGTCGGTGCAGGTCAACGCCTGGCTGTTGCAGAAGGGCGGCAAGGCGGCGGTCAGCCCCGACAAGGTCGGCATTCCCAAGCCCTAACGGCGATTGATTGCGAGCGGGCGGGTCGGGATAATCGGCCCGCCCGTCTCTTTCGCCTGTCCAGACAGGCCAGAAAGGAATCTCGCCCGTGAACGGGAGCGGCCTTTGAACGGCAACGGCATGCCGCGCGCCGACTTCGTGACGTCGCTGGTGTTGATCGCCTTCGGCGCGGCGATGCTCTGGATGTCGCTGGAGATGCCGCGCTTCGAGCAGCGCAACATCAACCCCTACAGCATTCCCGGCATCGTGCCCGGCATCCTGGCCGGAGTGAACCTGATCCTGGCGGCGGTGCTGTTCGTGCGCTCGCTCGCCCGCGGCGGTCACCGTCTCGGCGGTGAGGGCTGGCGGGAGATCGCGTTCGGGGGCGGCGCCAAGCGCCTGGGCATCGCCTTCGTCCTGACCGTCGCCTATGCGGTCGGGCTGGTCGGCGTGGTCCCGTTCTGGCTGGCGACCTTTATCTTCGTCGCCGCCTTCATATTGATCTTCGAATGGCCCCTGGTCGCGGCCAGGCGCCGCTGGGTTCTGATCGTCGGTGCGCTGGTTCAGGGGGTGCTCGTATCCGCCATCGTGGCGCTGGTGTTCCAGGAGCTGTTCCTGGTCACGCTGCCCTGACGCCCGGCAGCGGCGATGATCGAGAGCTTCACCTATTTCATCAGCGCCCTCGGCGAGTTTCTGCAACCGAGCATCCTGATCCATGTGGCCTGGGCGACGCTGCTCGGCATCGTCATCGGCATGCTGCCCGGCCTGACCGCGACAATGGGCGTCGCGCTGATGACCACGCTGACCTACAAGATGGAGGCGTCGAGCGCGATCATCATCCTGATCTGCATGTATGTCGGCGCGATTTATGGCGGCAGCCGCAGCGCCATCCTGCTCAACATTCCGGGCACGCCGGCCAATGCGGCGACGGCGCTCGACGGCCATCCGCTGGCCAAGAAGGGGTTGGCCGGGCGGGCCATGGGGATCGCCACGACCGGCTCGTTCCTCGGCAGCGTCATCGGCATGGTCTTCCTGGCGCTGTTCGCGCCGATCCTGGCGGAATACGCGCTCGAGTTCGGTGCCTTCGAGTTCTTCTGGCTCGCTGTTTTCGGCATCGTCATCTCCGGCAACCTCACCGCCTTCGACGATCCGTTGAAGGGCTGGGTCGCGGGCTTCCTCGGCCTCTCGCTGGCGATGGTCGGCCAGGAGGGCATCCACGCCTACGGGCGCTTCACCTTCGGCACGACCGAGCTCTTGTCCGGCTTCGATCTCATTCCGGCGCTGGTCGGGGCCTTCGGCTTTGCCGAGGTGCTGACCGTGATGCTGCTGCCGCGCGCCGAGATGGTGAAGTCCGCCGTCGACAGCGTGATCCCCAAGTTCCGCGACATCGCGCGCTACTGGCGGACGATCCCGCGCAGCGGCGTGATCGGCACCTTCATCGGCCTCATTCCCGGCGTCGGCGAGGATATCGGCGCCTGGGTCTCCTACGCCGCGGCGCGGCGCAAGAGCAAGGAACGGGACGAGTTCGGCAAGGGCTCGATCGAGGGTCTGATGGCGGCGGAGACCGGCAACAGCGCCGCAGCACCCGGCGCGCTGATCCCCGTGCTGACGCTCGGCATTCCCGGATCGGCGCCGGCCGCCGTGCTGCTGGCGGCGATGGTGCTGCACGGCGTGCGGCCGGGGCCGATGATCATGATCGAGACGCCGGCCTTCATTCCCTCGGTCGTCGCCATGGTGCTGGTGGCCTCGATGGCGATGCTGATCTTCGGCATTGCGATCACCAAGCCGCTGATGTTCGTGCTGTCGATCCCGCGCGAGCGGCTGATGCCCGTCGTCTTCGTGCTCTGCGTCATCGGGCCTTACGCGATCACCAACCGCCTCTTCGACATCTGGGTCATGCTCGGCTTCGGCACCTTGGGCTTCATCCTGCGGCAGATGAACTATCCGATGGCGCCGCTGGTCCTGGGCATCGTGCTGGGGCCGATCCTGGATAAGAGCTTCCGGCGCGGGCTCACCTTGACCGGCGGCGATCTGGAGCCGTTCTTCGTGCGGCCGATCAGCGCGGTGATCTGCCTGCTGACGGTGTTGACGGTGCTGCTCAGCATCGGCCGCGTGCGGCGGGCGCTCGGCATCGCGAAGATGAAGATCACCCCGCGTCGCTTGCGGCGCGGGAACGCAAAGGGCAACGGGTCAGGGGACGAGCCGTGAGCGCCGGCGGCCGGATGCGGATCGCCTTGTGCAACGAGGTGATCGGCGAGATGGCGTTCGACGAGCAATGCCGCTTCGCCGCCGCGCTCGGCTATGACGGGCTCGAGGTCGCGCCGTTCACCCTCGGCGACGAGCCGCACCGGTTGCCGGCCGCGACGATCCGCGCCGCACGGCAGGCCGCGGAGGAGGCCGGGATCGCCATCACCGGGCTGCATTGGCTGCTGGTGAAGCCGAAGGATCTCTCTGTAACCAGCGCGGACGATGCGGTCTTTGAAGCAACGCTCGAAGTCGGCCTGGCGCTGGTCGCGTTGTGCGCCGAGCTGGGCGGCTCGGTCCTCGTGCACGGCTCGCCGAAGCAGCGGCTGCTGCCCGACGATGCCGAGGGCAAGACCAAGGCCCGCGCGCGCGCGCTCAGCTATTTCGAGCAGGTCGGCCGCGCGGCGGAAGCGGCCGGTGTGATCTATTGCGTGGAGCCGCTGGGCACGGCGGAAACCAACTTCATCAATACGGTCGGCGAGGCGGCTCAAATGCTCGACGAGCTCGGCGTGGCCGGGCTGGCCACCATGGTCGATGCGAAGGCGGCGCTGCAGGACGAAGCCCAGGCGGTTCCCGATCTGCTCGACCACTGGCTGCCGACGGGCAAGCTCGCGCATATCCAACTGAACGACGCCGACGGCGCCGCCCCGGGGCAGGGTGAAACGGCGTTCGCCCCGATCGTCGCGGCGCTCAAACGCAATGCCTATAAGGGCGTCGTGGCCATCGAGCCCTTCATCTACAAGCCGAGCGGCGCCGCGGTCGCCGCCCGCGCCATCGGCTATCTGCGCGGGCTGGAGGAGACGTCTTGACCGCGCCGCGCTTTGCCGTGACCGAGGTCGAATTCTTCGAGCGCGACGTAGTGCTGCGTCTGCCGTTCCGGTTTGGCGTGGTCACGCTGACGAAAGCGCCGCAGGCCTTTCTGCGCGTGCGCATCCGGACCGAAGACGGCCGCGAGGCGCGCGGCGCGGCTGCCGAGCTGATGGTGCCGAAATGGTTCGATAAGGACCCGGCGCTCAGCAACGAAGACAATATCGGCCAGCTGCGCGCCTCCTGTGCGATCGCCGCCGATGCCTATCGCGCCGCCGGCACCACGAGCGCTTTCGGGCTCACCGCCGCGAGCTATCAGCCCATCCGCGATGTCGCGGCGACGGCCGGGCTCAACGGCTTGGTCGCGGGGTTCGGCGCGGCGCTGGTCGACCGGGCCGTCCTCGATGCGCTCTGCCGGGCGCATGGCGTCTCGTTCTTCGATGCGGTGCGCGCGAACCTGCCGGGCATCGAGGCGGCGCCACTCACGCCCGATCTCGATGGCTTCGATCTGCCGGGCTTTCTGTCCGCCTTGGCGCCGAGGGACCGTATCCATGCGCGGCACACGGTCGGCATGCTCGATCCCCTGGTGGCCAGCGACCAGACCGCCGAGGCGCGGCTCGACGACGGCCTGCCCGAAACGCTCGAGGAGGTCGTGCGCGCCTACGGGCATCGGTATTTCAAAGTGAAGGTGCGCGGCGAGCAGGCGGCGGATTTCGACCGGCTCTGCGCCATCGCCGCGGTGCTCGACGCGTCCGCCGGCGACTACCGCGTCACCCTCGACGGCAACGAACAGTATGACGACGTGGAGAGCCTGCTCGCGCTGTGGCGCGCCATCGAGGCGAAGCCGCGGCTGGCGCGTTTCCGGGACGCGGTGCTGTTCATCGAGCAGCCGATCAAGCGTGCGGCCGCGCTCGGCTGCGATGTCGCGGCGCTGAGCGCGATCCGGCCGGTGATCCTCGACGAATCGGATGACGGCTACGACAGCTTCGCGGCGGGCCGCGCCAAGGGCTATCGCGGGATTTCGAGCAAGACCTGCAAGGGGCTCTACAAATCGATCCTCAACGCCGCCCGCTGCGCGGCCTGGAATGCGACCGGGAATGCGAACCGGGACGGTGCCGGCTATTTCATGTCGGCCGAAGACCTGACCTGCCAGGCGGGGCTGAGCGTGCAGCAGGACCTGGCGCTGGTCGCGTTGCTCGGTCTCGCGCATGTCGAGCGCAACGGCCATCACTATGTCTTCGGCATGGCCGGCGCGCCCGCGGCCGAGCAGGCCGCCTTCCGCGGGGCGCATCGCGGCCTCTACCGGGAGGTGCTCGGGCAAACTTGTCTCGCGATCAGCGACGGCGTGGTCGACATCGCCGCGCTGAGCGGCATCGGCTATGCCGCCGGCGTGGAGCCCGACTGGCGGGCCATGCGCACCATGCCGTAGGACGTTGCTGGCGGCGACAACCTGCGCGTCTTAGACCATCGGAATTGCATGTTCCGCGGCCAGGTCAGCGGCGGGGCTGCAGCTGATATGCATAAACATCGAGGGACAAAGGGTTTCGCTTGTTCGGAAAACCAAATAAAATTTACAGTTAGGTAAAAGAATTCCGCGCCCGACACTGGTTGGGCGCGCCAATTGGGAGGATAGGGTATGCGAAAACTTACGATTGCGGCGGCGGTCGCCGCGTCGGTGCTCACCGTGGGCGCCGGCGGCGCCCAGGCAAAGGACGTCAAGATCGGCGTCCTTTTGGGCTTCAAGGGCATCTACGCCAAGCTGGCCGAGCAGATCATGCAGGGCTACGAGATCGCCTTGGATAACGTCGGCCGCACCATCAACGGCAACAAGATCGTGATCCTCAAGGCCGACAACGAGAACAAGCCGCCCGTGGCCATCCAGAAGGCCCGTAAGATGGTGAAGTCCGACGGCGTGATCGCCATCGGCGGCGTCATCAGCTCCGGCGTCGGCGTGGCGATGTCGAAATTCGCCAAGCAGCAGAAGGTTCCGGTGGTCGTGACGCTGGCCGTCGCCGACGTCATCACCGGCAAGTTCTGCAACCGCTACATCTTCAGAAGCTCCTTCGCCGCCTACGCCCTGCAGTCGGGCATCGGTGAGTACTGGGCGAAGAAGTACAAGACGGCCGTGGCCATGGGTCCGGACTATGCGGCCGGGCACGCCATGGTCGGCGGCTTCAAGGCCGGCTTTGAGAAGGCCGGCGGCAAGGTCAAGGAAGTGATGTGGTCGGCGTATGGCAAGACCCAGGACTGGGGGCCGTTCCTGGCCAAGGCGAAGCAATCCGGCGCCGACATGATCTTCTCGTTCTACGCCGGCAAGGAAGCCATCCAGGTCGTCAAGCAGCACAAGGCGTTCGGCCTCAAGATGCCGCTTTACGGCGGGCACTGGCTCTACGACAAGAGCCTGTGGCCGGCGATGGGTGAGGATGCCGTGGTGGGCGCCATTCACCACACCACGCACGTTCCGGCGTTGGAGAACGCGGCCAACAAGGCGTTCGTCGCGGCGTACAGCAAGAAGTACGGCTCGGATCCGGACATCAACGCCTATCTCGGCTATGAGAACGCGATGTCGATCCTGCTGGCGATCAAGGCGCAGGGCAAGAACGTGACCCGCGAGGGCACCGCCACGGCGCTCAAGGCCGTCAAGTACGAGTCGCCGCGCGGCACGTTCCACTTCAGCAAGGACAACAACGCTCAGCTGCCCCACATCTATCTGGTGCAGATCACCAAGGGCGCCGACGGCAAGCTCTATCGCAAGCCGGTCGCCACCCTGCCGGGCGGCAAGGACAAGCCCGGCTGCAAAATGAAATAGGCGTAACGACGACAGAAACGTCGCCCGCTGGTCCCTTGACGGGGCCGGCGGGCGCGTTCAATTGTGTGCGGCCGGACCACGGGTTGGCCGCAGGTCCAATCCAATCCGGCCGCTAACGGGTTCGCCGATGGACTTTCTGCTCCTCAACATACTGAACGCGTTGCAGCTCAGCATGTTGTACTTCCTGCTCGCCGTCGGTCTGACCCTGATCTTCGGCCTGATGGACACGCTCAACCTGGCGCATGGCGGGTTCTATACCATCGGGGCCTATCTCGGCTGGCGCTTCGCCACCTGGACGGACTCGTTCTGGCTGGCGCTGATCCTGGCGCCGATCTCCGTCGGCATCCTCGGTTACTTGTTTCAACGCTATATCCTGCACCCGCTTTCGATACGCGGCCGGGAAACCCATCTCGATTTCGCCTTGCTCACCTTCGGTCTGCTCTTCGTCATCATGGGATTGATGGAGCTGATCTTCGGCAACACCTACCTCTCGATCAAGCCGCCGACGTTTCTGAGCGGCTCGATCCCGATCTTCGGGGCGAACTACCCGATCTATCGCCTTTTCATCATTGGCATCGGCGTGGCGGTGGCGCTGGCGCTTTGGCTGCTGCTCGACCTGACGGTGTGGGGCGCGGTCGTGCGCGCGGGTGTCGACAACCGCGACATGGTGATCGGCATGGGCATCAACATCGTGCTGGTCTTCGCCGTGGTCTTCGCGCTGGGCACGGCGCTGGCAGCCCTGGCCGGGGTCGTGGCGGCGCCCGTGCTCAGCATCTTCTCGCGCATGGGGGCGAGCATCCTGGTGGTGACCTTCATCATCGTGGTGGTCGGCGGGCTGGGGAATTTCCGGGGCTCGCTCTACGCCAGCCTGCTGGTCGGCTTCGTCGACACCATGGCGCAGGCCTACAAGCCGACGGTCGCCGGCATCAAGATCGACCTCGAGTTCTTCGGCATCTACATCCTGCTCGCGGTGGTGATGATCTTCCGGCCGTCCGGCCTCTTCGGCGCCAAGGGGCAGGCCGTATGAACAGCCCGATGTCCCGCGAGTCGGTGATATGGGCGTGCCTGGGTGTCGTCATTTTGGTGGCCTTGCCGTTGGTGCTCTCAGGCGCGCGGATGACGATCGTCAACGAGGTCATCATCTGGGGCATTTTCGCCATGGGCATCAATGTGCTGCTGGGCTATACGGGGCTCGTTTCCGTCGGCCACGGCATGTTCATGGGCATCGGCGGCTACGGCATCGCGGTATTGGTCCAGTTCGCCGAGATCCCCGTGTGGCCCGCTATACCGTTGACCATTCTGGGCAGCGGCCTGTTGGGTATGTTCGTCGGCGCCATCGTGATGCGGGTCAGCCGCATTCAGTTTCTGGTGGTGACGCTGGCGATCGCCGAGCTCTTCTACGGGACGTTCACCAAGCTGCGGAAGACCGGCGGCGAAGACGGCATGAGCCCGATCAATACCTTCCGGCCCAACCTTTCGTGGATCGGCATCGATACAGCGCAGACGTCCGGGTTCTACTACTGGCTTCTGGCCTGTCTGCTGCTGGTCTTGCTGGCGCTCTGGCGCTTCCTGCGCAGCCCCTTCGGCAGCGTCCTCGTCGGCATTCGCGAGAACGAGAAGCGGATGGTGGCGCTCGGCTACAACGTCGCCTTCTACAAGATCATGGCCTTCACCGTGTCCGGCGCCGTGTCCGGCCTCGGCGGGCTGCTCTTGTGCCAGAACATCGAATTCATCAATCCCGATCAGATGGCCTGGGAGGTTTCCGGCGAGGGCCTGCTGATGGTCATCATCGGAGGGCGGATGTTCTTCGTCGGCCCGCTGCTGGGGGCGGCGTTCTTCCTGATCGTCAAGGACCTGCTGTCGGAGATCACCGAGGAGTACATCATCTTCCTCGGGCTTTCCTTCATGGCCATCGTGGCGTTTTTCAGCCGCGGGCTCGCGGGTTATTTCGTCGACCTCTACGAGTGGATGAAGCGGCGCGCCGGGCGCGGCCCGCCCACGGCCGAGGCGGCGACCGATGCAGCAGAGTAGCGGCGCCATGGCCGAGCTGGCGCTGGAAGATCTGGGCATGTCCTTCGGCGCGCTGGAGGTGATCAAGAACCTGTCGCTGACCGTCGAGGCGGGCGAGCGCCACGCGATCATCGGGCCGAACGGCGCCGGCAAGACCACGCTCTTCAACATGATCACCGGCTGGCTGAAGCCGAAGCAGGGCCGGATCATGATGGGCGAGCGCAACCTGGCGGGCCTGTCGCCGCAGGCGATCTCCTATGCCGGGCTGGCCCGCTCGTTCCAGCGCAACGCGCTCTTCGAAGGCTTGTCCGTCGAGGAAAACCTTCGATTGGCCTGCCAGGCCCACCGGCGATCCAAATACAATCCCGTGCGCGACCGGCGGTCCTTCCGCAGCGTCGTCGAGCGCGCGCACACGGTCGCCGAGACGATGGATCTGACCGACAGTCTCGGCAAGCGGGTCAACGAGCTGGCCTACGGGCAGAAGCGGCAGCTCGAGGTGGGGATCGCGCTGTGCGCCGACCCGAAGATCCTGCTGCTGGACGAGCCGGCCGCCGGCACCTCGCCGGGTGAGCGGGTGCGGCTGATATCGCTGATCGGCGAGCTGCCGCGCGAGGTCACGCTGGTGCTGGTCGAGCACGACATGGACGTGGTGTTCGAGGTCTCCGACAAGATCACCGTGCTCGATTACGGCCGCCTGCTGGCGACAGGTGCGCCGAAGGAGATCCGCGAGAGCGACGCCGTGCGCGAGGCTTATCTGGGGAAGTCCGGTGCTTGAGGTGCGCGACATCCACACCTATTACGGCGACAGCCATGTGCTGCACGGCGTCACCCTGGAGGTCACCGCCGGCACCTGCGTGGCGCTGCTGGGCCGCAACGGCGCCGGCAAGACGACGACGCTGAAGAGCATCCTCGGCTACACGCCGCCGCGCCAGGGCACGATCGAGTTTCAGGGCCGCGACATCGGCCGCATGGCGACCTTCAAGATCATTCGTCAAGGCATCGGCTATGTGCCTGAAGACCGCGGCATTTTCCCGTCGCTCACCGTCGACGAGCATTTCCGCGTCGCCTTCAGCCAGACGACCGAAGGCGCGCCCCGGCGCACGCCGGACGAGATCTACGACTTCTTCCCGCGTCTGGGCGAACGCCGCCGCAACTATGGCAACCAGCTCTCCGGTGGCGAGCAGCAGATGGTCGCCATCGGCCGGGCGCTGATCGGCGAGCCCGAGCTGCTCATCCTGGACGAGCCGAGCGAAGGGCTGGCGCCGGTGATCATCGACCAGCTCGAAGAGGCGTTCCACCGCATCAAGCAAAGCGGCAAGACGATGCTGCTGGTCGAGCAGAACTATCATCTCGCGACCAGTTTGGCCGATCAGTGTTTCGTGCTGGTGCACGGCACGAATGTCTGGTCCGGCACCGCCGAGGCGCTGGAAGCCAACGACGAGGTCAGGCGCCAGCATCTTGGTGTATAGCGGGGCATTTAGAGGGGGCGTCTAGCCTCCCGGGGTCTCGGCTCCGTCAGTCGACCTTCGAGCAGATCAGATAGATGTGGACGTAATCCATTCCGTGGCCGTCCGGATTCTGCCTGACGCGCTCTTCGTAGGTATCGAAGTACTTGTCGAGAATGGAAACCCGCTCGTCGATGGAGCGGTCGGGCGAGAGGCCGGCGGCAAACGTATGCTCGCTCCATGAGCGCAGCGTCGGGATGTACTCGCGGGCGAAGCGGTCGGCGTCGCCGTGCTCGGCGAAATCCCGCTCGTAGGGGCAGCGGACCACGCGGGTCTCGACATGCTCCATGCGCAGGCCCGCCTTGTAGACCGGGCTGTTCTCGTCTTCGAGCGGCGCGCAGAACTGCTCGACGGTCCGGTAGCACTGGGCGAAGTTGGTGTTGCGGTATTCGTCCCTGGTGATGACGCCCTTGTCCGCGAATTCGGCCCAGATCTCGCTGAAGGTGTCGAACATGCTGACGCCGCCGGTGTGGCCGAGATAGCGGCCCTCCTCGTCGATGCCGAAGTTGAAGAGCGCGAGGCGGCCGCCCGGCACGAGTTCTTCCGTGCGGCGGAGCAGCATGGTCTCCCAGTCCTTGGCGCCCTGCTTCTCGAAGGCGGCGCGCTCGTCGCCGCTGGCGCCGACCATGTGGACGTGATCGGAGATCGGGCAGGGCGTCTCGCTGATGTAATGCGAGGCGGTGGCGGAGAAGCCCAGATGCAGCGTTTCCGGCGGGAAGATCGCGCGGTGAAACGAGGTGCCCGAGGCGAAGATGTAAAGGCCGGGGATCTCCGTCAGCGGGCTCTTCAGGTCGGTCAACCCGTGGGCGTTCTGAAAGACCTGGCTGAAGTCGTTGCGCGGCAGATCGGTGTAGACGAGCTGGATCGGGCGGTCGGGCGCGCGGTCGCGGAAGGCGCGCACGACGGAGGCGATCATGTCCATGGAAGTGCCGCCATCGGCGCAGCCCATGTCGGACACCGTGATCGGCTTGCCGTCGTCGGCGAGGGTGACCGCCGCGGCCGCATCGAGCACCAGATGCGCCGCCCCGTCCATGACGTCCTTGGCGCCCGTCGTCGCTTTCGAGTAGTAGCCGGCGCCTTTCATGGCGATATCGCGGGCGGTCTGGGACGCTGTCATGGGCGGATCTCTCTTTTCTTGGTGTTGTGGGCGGTCGTCAGGGGGAGAGGCTAAGCGGTTGGGCCGATTAGACGAACTGCTTTGTCCGAATGGCAAGGATACTGATGGGCATGGCTGGGCCGGTCCAGCCCTTATCGGCGATCTGATCGGGGCCGTTGGATGCAGGGTTCCCTTGTGTTCCGCATTCCGCACACAGGACTTACCCGCGCTTAGCGCTTGCGCCGGCCTGGAGGAGGCGCAGAATGGGGCGTTGCCCTAGACATTGCCTGGACGAGGTCTGGCCATGACCGATGCCGCACCGCCCAAAATCACCGGGATCCACCACTCCGCCTATCGCTGCCGTGACGCCGACGAGACGCGCCGCTTCTATGAGGATGTGATGGGCCTGAAGCTCGCCGCCGCGCTCGATTTCGACGAGATCTCGGGCACCGACGAGAAGCTCGACTACATGCACCTCTTCTTCGAGCTCGGCGACGGCAACTACCTCGCCTTCTTCGATCTGCCCGACAGCGCCGATGAGAAGAAGTTCCGCCGCAAATCGGGCTTCAACGTCCATTTCGCCTTCGAGGTCGGCTCGCTGGAGGAGGTCGAGGCCTTCAAGAAGCGCTTCGACGATCTGGGCATCGAGAACCACGGGCCGCTCGACCACGAATTCGTCAAGTCGATCTATGCCTGGGATCCGAACGGCTATCAGATCGAGGTGACCTGCCGCGTGCCCAAGCACGACGAGATCATGGCGCACGAGATGGAGAAGGCCCGCGAAGTCATGGACGACTGGACCACGCGCACGATGCCGGTCAAAGCGGGCAAGGTGACGATCGCTAAGGCCGGCTGAGGTCGCGCTCAATCAAAACGCTGCGTTTGTTTTTTCCCTCTCCCTCTTCAGAGGGGGAGGGTTAGGGGGGGTGACGACGATGCAGTTCATCTATTTCATTGGAGGCGGTTCGCAGGCGGCGCCACACCCCCTCCCCAGCCCTCCCCCTCTGAAGAGGGAGAGGGAGAGTCGTTCAGTCTCCCCTTCGGCTATTAGCCGATCTGCGGCCGGACCAAGATCGGAACACGTAGCCCTGGAGGCGCGCCGATGAATGAGGTCTCGGCCAAGGCGGGGTACGACTACGAGCGCGAGCCGTTTCTGATCGTCTTCGACGAGAGCTCGGCGATCAAGGAGACCTATGCCGGCCAGATCGGCAAGGTGGTGCTCGAGGCGCACCGCCTGGTGCCGGTGGGCGTGCCGGCGAAGCTCGTTCTCGTCTTCATGCATCCGATCGGCGGCACGCAGTATCTGCCGATGCTGGCGGCCTTCGCCAAGGCCGGAATGCATGTGATCTCGTGCAACAGCCGCTACCCGCGGAACGACAGCGCGCTGATCATGGAAAAAGTGGCGGCCGATCTGGGCGCCTGCATTCGTCACGCGAAGGAAAAGTTCGGCTACGAGACGGTGGTGCTGGGCGGCTGGTCGGGCGGCGGCTCGCTCTCGCTCTTCTATCAGTCGCAGGCCGAGGGGCCGACGATTACCGAGACGCCGGCGGGCGATCCCTACGATCTGACGGCGGCGGGGCTGATCCCCGCCGACGGTGTGATGCTGCTGGCCGCGCATACGAGCCGGGCCAAGACGCTGACCGAATGGCTCGATCCCTCGATCACCGACGAGACCGACCGTTTTGCCCGCGATCCCGCGCTCAACATTTACGATCCGGCGAACCCCAACCAGCCGCCCTACGACCGCGCCTGGCTGGAGGATTACCGGACGGCGCAGGTGGCGCGCAACCGGCGCATAACCCAATGGGTTCAAGACCTTTTGGCGGACGGAAAGGCCCGAGAAGGCGAGACCTTCGAGCACTGCTTCGTGGTGCATGGCACGATGGCCGATCCGGCCTGGCTCGACGCCACGATCGATCCCAACGACCGCAAGCCCGGCTGGTGCATGATGGGCGATCCCAAGATGGTCAACGACGCGCCGGCGGGGCTCGCGCGCTTCTGCACGCTCCGGTCCTGGCTGTCGCAGTGGTCCTACGATCATTCGAACGCCGACGGGCCGGAGAGCGCCAAGCGGATTTCCGTGCCGGCGCTGATCATCGAGAACAGCGCCGATGACGGCTGCCTGCCGCATCACAACCAGCGCTTCTGGGACGGCATCCAGCACGACGACAAGGAGCGCGTCGTGATCGAGGGCGCCACGCACTACTATTTCGGCCAGGCCGACAAGGCGGCCGAGGCGGTGGCGATCTGCCGCGATTGGCTGG
>CAZBRE010000099.1:0-16736 GCA_964494065.1 uncultured Alphaproteobacteria bacterium | reverse complement strand
GTGGGAATGCCCGCCTCGTTGCGCACCTGCTCGGCGAAGGGCGTCTGGAACATGCGGCCATAGACGGGCTCGGCATCGGGTGTGGTCTGACCCGCGGAGACGTCTATCAGATCGCAGCGATGCGCGGCGAAGGCCTTGGCGATTGTGACGGCATCGTCGCCGGTGATGCCGGCCTCGCCCACCCAATCGGTGGCGGAGATGCGCACCGACATCGGCTTTTCCGCCGGCCATACGGCGCGCACGGCATCGAAGACCTCGAGCGGATAGCGGAGCCGGTTCTCCAATGTGCCGCCGTATTCATCCGTGCGGCGGTTGGAGACCGGGGTGATGAAGCCGGACAGCAGATATCCGTGCGCCATATGCAGCTCGAGCATATCGGCCCCGGCCTGGTGCGCCATGCGCGCCGAGGCTACGAACTGGTCGCGTACCGCATCCATATCGGCTTGGGTCATCTCACGCGGCGTGTCGCTGAATGGATAGTGGGGGATCGCCGAGGGCGCGATCAGCGGCCAGTTGCCCTCTTGCAATGGCTGATCCATGCCCTCCCAGGCGACCCGGGTCGAGCCCTTGCGCCCGGCATGGCCGAGCTGGATCGCGAACTTGGAGTCGGATTCGCGGTGGATGAAGTCGGCGATCTTGCCCCAGGCCTCGACATGCGCGTCCTCATAGAGCCCGCCGCAGCCGGGCGTGATGCGGCCCTCGGCCGAGACGCAGACCATCTCGGTGAAGACGAGCCCCGCGCCGCCGAGCGCGAGCGAGCCCAGATGGACATAATGGAAATCGCCCGCGGTGCCGTCGACCGCGGAGTACATATCCATCGGTGAGACGACGGCGCGGTTGGCCAGCACCATGTTGCGCAGCCGAAAGGGCGTGAACATGGGCGGGGGCGGCGGGTCGAGCGGGATATCGAAGCCGGCGTCGCGCACGCCCTCGGCAAACCAACGATCGACCCGGTGAACGAAGCCGGCATCGCGCAGGCGGAGATTGTCGTAAGTCACCTGCTTGGAGCGCGAGAGCATCGAGAAGGTCGCCTGCAGCGGCGCCATATCCCAATAGCGGTGGGGATTTTCGGTCCAGATCACCGAGACGTCGGCGGCGTGCTGGGTGATCTCGACCTCCTGGCGGCGGTTTTCCTGGAAATCGGCGAGCGCCTCGGGGACCGACGGCGCATCCACGACAGCATCGACCAGGGCGATCGCATCCTCCATCGCCAGCTTGGTGCCCGAGCCAATGGAATAGTGGGCCGTGTGCAGCGCGTCGCCGATCAGCGCGATGTTGCCGTGCGACCAGTGCTCGCAGCGGATCGTCGGAAAGACGCGCCAGATCGAACGGTTGGCGACCAGCGTGTGCTCGCCCAGATAATCGGCCCAGAGGTTCTCCATATAGGCGAGGAGCTCGGCCTCGCTCAAATGCTCGACCTCCGCCGCGGCGCTGGCCCAGGTCGGCTCGGGCGCCTCGATGATCCAGGTCGCGAGCTCGGCATTGTACTGGTACTCCCCCAGCACCCAGATGCCGTGCTCGTTCTCGGTGAAATTGAAGGTGAAGGCCTCGCAGGGCTTGGTGCTGCCGAGCCAGACGAAACGGTTGCGCCGCCACTCGACCGACGGCTTGAAGTGCTCTTTGTAGGTCTCACGGATGAACGAGTTCACGCCGTCGGCGGCAACGATCAGATCGGCCCCGGCGAAAGCAGAGAGATCGCCGATCTCGGCCTCGAACTGGATCGGCACGCCAAGCTCGGCACAGCGGCGCTGCAGGATGGCCAACAGCTCGACCCGGCCACAGCCGCAAAAGCCATGCCCACCGGTGCGCACCACGGCCCCGCCATGCCAGCGGAAGTCGATATCGTCCCAATAGGCGAAGGTATCGGTGATCGCCTCGTAGCTCTCGGGATCGCGGGAGAGGAAGTTTCCGAGCGTCTCGTCGGAGAACACGACCCCGAAACCGAAGGTGTCGTCGGGCCGGTTGCGCTCGTAGACCTCGACGCTGGCGTCGGGGCGCGCCTTCTTCATCAGGATGGCGGTGTAGAGCCCCGCCGGACCGCCGCCAATGATTACGACACGCATGTCCGCGCTCCGCCAGATGGGCTCGATTGAATTACCTAACACGTTAAATATTTACACATTACAGGTCAACACGTAAGCTTAGGCAGCTAAGGAATGCGCTCGAGCAATGGCGGTACGGCAAAGGACCGGCCTGAGGACGGCCGGCGTGGGAGATGTCCGATGATGCAAACGGTGGTGGCGGAGGACCGCAAGGCGACAACGTCCGACGAGTTGTTGTCGCTGAAGCTTTGGCTGCAGCTCATGAAATGCGCGAAGTCGATCGAGGCGGACGTCGGCGGCCGGTTGCGTCGCAGCTACGGGCAGAGCATGTCGCGCTTCGATGTTCTGTCCCAGCTGGAGCGGCTGGATGACGAGTGGGTGGCGATCGGTGAGCTGGCGCGTTTGGTCATGGCGGCGAGCGGCAACATCACCGCCTTGCTCGACCGCATGGAGGGCGAAGGGCTGATCGAGCGCCGGGCGAGCCCCAGCGACCGGCGAAGCTTTCAGGTGCGCATGACCGATACGGGCAGCCGACTGTTCGCGAAGATGGCGGCCGACCATGCCGGCTGGATCGATGCGGCGCTGGTGGACATGCCCGATGCGGAGAAGCAGCGCTTGGTCGATCTCCTTGTCGTCGTGCGGCGGCGCTTCGAGGTGGTCGGGAATTCACCGTCGGACGGCAGGATCATCTAGGCCCGGCGGGCGCGGGGGAGGGGACACGGTGACGAAAGAACTGCCGGCGTCACGCGAGGCGATTGCCAAGCTGCAGAGCGAACGCAAGGCCATCGCCTTCGACCGCGCCAAGCGCGCCGGTTGGTACAAGGACAAGCTCGATCACATCGACCCGGCGAAGCTCGATGATCCCGAGGAATGGTCGAAGATTCCGATCATCGACAAGGACACGCTGCGCCAGTGGTCGCATGACGAATTCATGGGCCAGGTCAACATCGCGCCGCCGGAGGAGATCTCCGAATACTGGCGTTCGGGCGGCACGACCGGCCAGCCCGTCTTCTATCCCAGGACCTTCGAGGACGTGACCTACGGCTTGCTATCCTGGGGCCGGTCCTTCCCATGCATCGGGATCGGGGCCGGCGATCTGTGTCACATATCCTTTCCCATCGGCATCCACCCGGCGGGCCAGATCTGGGCCCGCAGCGCGCACGACTTCGGCGTCGGCATGAGCTGGGTCGGCGCCGGCAACGCGGTGCCGTCGGCGGGCCAGCTGCAGCTGATCGCGACGCTGAAGCCGACCGTGCTGATCGCCATGCCCAGCTTCGCGCTTCACCTCGCCAATTTGGCCGATGTCGAGGGCATCGATCTGACGCAAAGCTCGGTCCGCACCATCGTCACCTCGGCCGAAACCTTGTCGGAGGCCAAGCGCGAGAAGCTCACCCGCATGTGGGACGCGGAGGTCTTCGACGTCTTCGGCATGAGCGAGGCCGGCCTGATGGGCGCCGAAGGGCCCGCCCATGACGGCATCCATATCTGGACGGACCTTTTCTATATCGAGGTCGTCGATCCGGAGACCGGCCGCCAGCTTCCGGAAGGCGAAGTCGGCACCTTCTGCGTCACGCCGCTCTGGACCGGGCACGCGACGCCGTTCCTGCGCTGGAATTCCGGCGACATGGTCTCCTACTATGATAGGGGCGAGAGCCCGGGCCGATACGCCGAGCTTTATCCGATGATCCGCCACGCCCAGCGCACGACCGGGTTCTTCAAGATCCGCGGCGTCAACGTGAACCATTCGGAGTTCGAGGACTTCATGTTCCGCAATCCCGACGTCAACGACTTCCAGGGCGTGTTGGTGACGGATAAGAGCGGCATGGAGACCTTGAAGCTGCGGCTCGAGGTCAAGCGGGGCGTCGCAGGCAAGACGGCCGCCGAGACCGTGATCCGCGAGGTAAAATCGATCTTCGAGATCACGCCTGACATCGAGGTTCTGGCCGCGGGCACGCTCGCCAAGGCTTTCGAGGCATCGATCAAGGCGCCGCGGTTCGTCGACGAACGGGAATAGGGGACAACCAAAGGGGATTTTTCAGGATGTACGTTATCGGACCGCCGTTCCACGCCGAGCATGTGGGAAGTTTGCTCCGGCCGCGGCGGTTGAAGAACGCGTTCGCGGCCTATCGGGCAAATGAGATCACGCCGGCCGAGCTCGAGGAGACCATCGACGACTGCGTCGCCGAGGCGATCCGGCTGCAGGAAGAGTGCGGCATGCGCGCGATCACCGACGGCGAGTTCCGCCGCGGCTCGTGGTTCCTCGGCTTCGTGGAGGCGGTCGACGGACTGACCACGCGGCCCGCGAGCCTGAGCTTTTCGGGCGACCACGCCGCCTGGTCGTGCCCGCACGCCGAAGGCAAGGTGAAGCGCAACCACGCCATTGCGCTGCACGAGTTCGAGTTCGTGAAGGAAAACACGGCCCGAATGCCCAAGGTCACGATGCCGAGCCCCAGCGCCATGCATTTCCTTGGCGCGGCCGACAAGGCGGGCGAGGGGCCGTACACCGATCTCGATGCTCTCTTCGAGGATTTGGCCCACGTCTATCAGCAGGAGATCGAGGCGCTCGACCATGCGGGCTGCGAGTTCCTGCAGCTCGACGAGGTGCCGATCGCCATGCTGTGCGATCCCAAGGTACAGGAGGGCGTGCGCGCCAAGGGCGAGGACCCTGATAGGCTCGTCGATCGCTATATCGGCGCGATCAACGCCGCGCTGCAGGACCGGCCCGAGGACATGACGGTCGGCCTGCACCTCTGCCGCGGGAACTACAAGGGCCAGTGGATGGCCGAAGGCGGCTATGCGCCGGTTGCTGAGCGGCTCTTCCGGGAAGCCAATGTCGATGCCTTCTTCCTCGAATACGACAGCGAGCGCGCCGGCGATTTCACACCGCTCGCGGCGGTGCCCGAGGACAAGGTGGTGGTGCTCGGTCTCGTCAGCAGCAAAACCCCCGAGCTCGAAGAGCCCGACGATCTGAAGCGCCGCATCGAGGCGGCCTCGGCATATGTGTCGATGGACCGCCTGGCGCTCAGCCCGCAATGCGGCTTCGCCTCATCGGTCGGCGGCAACCCCGTCACCGAGGACGACGAGCGCCGCAAGCTCACCCTCGTCGCCGACGTGGCGGCGGATGTCTGGAGCTGAGCGGGGCCTTTAGACCTCGTCGAAGATCTTGGAGAGCGCTTTCATCGTCAGCAGCTCCCGCGCCTCGTCGTCGAGGTAATCGATGCCGATGCCGTAATCGGCCCAGCGTTTCTTGAGCTTCTTCTCCAGTTTCGGCGCGATCGTGTTGATCGGCGGATAGCGCCGGCCGCCGAACGCGGGATTGGGCTCGTGCTCCCAGCTCCGCGTGCCGTCGATCAGCACGCGGTGCCATTTGCCGGTGCCGTATTTCGCAATGTCGCGGTCGGCGGGCATTGTCGAGGGATCGAGGACCGAGCCGAAGGTCGGCCCGTGCACCATGACGTCGCCGCGCCCGGCATTGACCCGGAAGGCCATCGCCCAGTCGAGCGCGACCGGATCGCGGATATCGATGTCCTCCTCCACGACCATCACGTTTTTGAAGAACCATTGGCCCGAGCCGGTGCCCCAGAGCGCGTGGGCGACCTGCGTCGCATGGCCGCGGTAGCGCTTGCGGATCTGGACGACGATGTTGGTGCCGGTCGAGACGGGCGGCATCCAGACGTCGGTGACGCCGGCGACGCCCGCATCCTCCAGCATGTTCCAGGCGATCGCCGACCAGGAATAGGCGCAGAGCGGCGAGTCCTCGCTCGGAAAGCCCGGCCGCGCGCCTTCGAGGGCGCCGCGCAGGATCGGATCCTTGCGGTGCGTGATGGCCGTGACTTTGAGCACGGGCTTCGGAGAAGCCTTGCCGCCGAGATAGCCGGGATAGTCGGCGAACGGGCCTTCCATCTCGAAGCTCGCGGGGTCGGGGTCGATCCAGCCCTCGACGACGATCTCGGCCGTCGCCGGCACCTGCAGGGGCACCGTCTCGCAGTCGACCAGCGCGACCGGCTGGCCGGTTATGGCGCCGATCATGTCCCATTCACAAATGTGCTTGGGGAAGGGCGAGCCGGCGCAGAAGGGCAGCGCGTCGTGCCAGCCATGGGCAATCGCCACCGGCATGCGGTTCTTGGCGTCCTTGTACTTGCCGAAATGGGTGCCCCAGCCCTGGGTCGGGATGAGCAGCTTGCCGATCTTGCGCTTGCTTAAGACCTGGCCACGATAGAGACCCACATTGGCGCGGTCGGTCTCCAGATCGTGGGTGATGACGCCGCAGAACGTGTCGATGAAGCGGCCACCGTCCGAAGCATGCCATTTCGGCACCGGGAATTCCCAGAGATTGATCTCCTTGCCCCGAAGCACGACCTCCTTGACCGGTCCGCTCTCGACGGTCACCGGCTCGATCGGCTTGCGGTAGGCATCCTTCAGGTGCCGCACGAGGGCCTTCTCGCCCGTCTCCGGCGGCAGACCCAGCATCAGCGCCACCTTCCGCCGCTCGCCGACGCCGCAGGTGAAGAACTGGGTGCAGCGGGCGTCCTCGTAGCCCTTTATCCGCTCGAAGAGCAGGGCAGGTCCGCCGAGGCTCAGATTGACCCGGGCGATGGCGCCGATCTCCTCGTCCCAATCGACCTTGGTCGCGACCCGTTTCAGCTCGCCCGCCGCTTCCAGCTGCGCGAGCCAAGACCGCAGGCTCGGCTGGTCTGCCAAGGGGATTTTCATGTCCGTGCCAGCCTCGTCGGGCGTCGGTGTGGCATCGTTCATTGCCCGGGATCCTCAGCGTTTTTGGGCATTTTGCGTCATCCAGAGTACCAATCGGGCCCCCGGCTGAACAGCGGATCGACTGGACAGGGTTAATGGGACCGTGCTATGCGCTGGCCCGCGAGCCCACGCAAAGGAGCAGATCGGTGGTCCGATCTTCGTTGCACTATTTGTCCGATTTCATCGTCTTTCGATGGTGATGCGTCACATCTGACGCACGCGCCTGACGAACATCTGGGCGCTCGCTTTTCCCCATTTCTGACCGTCTTATGACCTTGCAAGGCCGCGACCGAGCGGCCGGACGGTCGCGCACCGCACGATGAATTCGGGAGCATTTTCATGCCCTACAGCTTCACCACCCGAGGCGGCGTCACCGTCTCGCGGACCACGCGCCGTCTCGACTACGACGACGGCATCGACTTCCTGACGCAAGCGCTGGATAGCAAGCGCGGCGGCTATTTTTCCTCCGGGGTCGATTATCCCGGCCGCTATACGCGCTGGGATTTCGGCTTCATCGATCCGCCCATAGAGATCGTCGGCCGCGGGCGTGACGTCACCGTCCGCGCCTTGAACCCGCGCGGCGTGCGGTTGCTCAAGATCCTGGCGCCGATCCTCGCCGGGGAGGATTGCGCGGTCGGTCAACGCGAGATCGTCTTGAGTATCCCGGCCTCGGAGACGCGTTTCCCGGAGGAGGATCGGAGCCGGCAGCCCTCCAGCCTCTCACCGCTACGCCGTCTCATCGAGGAGTTCGAGGGCATCGACGATGGCTTTCTGGGCGCGTATGGCGCCTTCGGCTACGACCTCATCTTCCAGTTCGAGCCTATGCCGCTGCGTTTGCCGCGCGACACAGATGCACCGGACCTGCATCTTTATCTGCCGGACCAGCTCTACGTGCTCGATCGCCGCAAGGAAATCGCCGAGCGCCACGATTTTTCCTTTGCCCGCGACGGCACTCGGACCGCCGGGGCGAGCCGCCGGCCCTTCGCGCCGCTCAAAACCGCTGTGTGCGGCGCTGCCGGCGGTGAGATTTCGGCAGATCAAACCGCCGAGGCTTATGCGGAGAACGTCGAGGCGGCGCGTAAGCGCATCGTCGCAGGCGATCTCTTTGAGGTGGTGCTCAGCCGGACCTTCGAGGCGCCCTACGCAGAGACGCCGTCTGCACTGTTCCGCCGCTTCCGTGCGCTCAACCCGAGCCCCTACGAGTTCCTGATCCAGCTGGGCGACCAGGCGATCGTCGGCGCCTCGCCGGAGATGTTCGTGCGGGTCGAGGGAAGGCGCGTCGAGTCCTGTCCCATCGCCGGCACGGTGCGGCGCGGCGGCGATCCGATGACCGACGCCGAGAACGTCCGCGCGCTGCTCAACTCGGCCAAGGACGAGGCCGAGCTCACCATGTGCACCGATGTCGACCGCAACGACAAGGCGCGGATCTGCGAGCCCGGCTCGGTGAAGCTGCTCGACCGGCGGCTGATCGAGCGCTATGCGGGGTTGTTCCATACGGTCGATCACGTCGAGGGCCGGCTGAGGGCTGGCCTGAACGGCATCGACGCCTTCCTCTCGCATATGTGGGCTGTAACGCTGACCGGCGCGCCCAAGCGCATGGCGGTCTCCGCCATCGAAGCGCTCGAATCGCTGCCGCGCGGCTGGTATGGCGGCGCGGTCGGCGGCTTCGCGCTCAACGGTGACGTCAATACCGGCATCACCATCCGCACCGCGGTGCTGTCGGAGGGCAAGGCGCGCTATCGGGCGGGTGCCAGTTTGGTCTACGATTCGGTCGGCGCCGAAGAAGCGCGCGAGACGGAGGTCAAGGCGACCGCGTTCTTCAGGGCCGTGGGCGGGGACTCGCAGTCGCCCCCGGCCAGCACCGCGCCGACCGCACGGTCCGGCCACGCCGCCAAGGTCATCATGATCGACAATGAGGATTCCTTCGTGCACTGCCTCGCCGATTATTTCCGGCAGGCTGGCGCCACGGTCTCGACCTACCGCTGGGGCCTCGATCCGGCGGAGATCGCGGAGCTGAGCCCCGATCTGGTCGTGCATTCGCCGGGACCGGGCCGCCCGGCGGATTTCGGCGTACCGGCGCTGGTACGTGCCCTGGCTTCGCTTGGACTTCCGCAGTTCGGCGTCTGTCTGGGACTGCAGGGGATCGCCGAGGCGTTCGGCGGGCGGATCACGCTTCTCGACGAGCCGCGCCACGGCAAGATCTGGGATATCACGCATGACGAAACGGGGCTCTTCGCCGGACTGCCGAGCCCGATGACGGCGGGGGCGTACCATTCGCTCCATGCGCCGGAGGCGGCGCTTCCGGACGACTTGCGCGTCACGGCGCGTAACGAGGCGGCTTTGGTGATGGCGTTGCGGCACCGCAGCCTGCCGATCGGCGCCGTGCAGTTCCATCCGGAATCGATCCTCAGCCTCGGCGTGGGGCACGCCTTGATCGCCAATGTGCTGGTGAGCCTCGCCGGCGCGCCCGGTGACCGCGCACCCAATGCGGCCTGATCCGCTTCCGGGCGAACGCATCCCGGCCTAAACTGTGCCATCCGTTGTCTCGGATTGGGGGGAAACATGCAGCAGGCCAGCGAGCGCGGCCGCGCCTTCGCCGATCTCGTCTACACGGTGCTGGTGGCGGAAAAGAAATGGCCGCTCAAGGACGTCGCCGAGCGCATGGGCATGCAATACGCAACGCTCCATGCGCGGCTGCATCGCCGGGTCATATTCAGCCCCGAGGAGGTGCGCGACCTGATCGCGGCCGCACCCGACATCCGCTTCGTGACGTTCTTCCTCGACGCGACGCCGTTCATCGCCGTCGACCGCCGGGCCTTGCCGGAAGGCTCGGCGGTCGAGACCCTGCATCTGGGCGCCACCCGCAGCGTCCTCGAGGTCACCGACGTCTTGCGGGCGGTCGAGAAGGGCCTGGCCGATGCCCATATCGATCATCGTGCGCGTGCCCAGATCAACAAGGAGATCGCAGAGGCGGAACACGCCCTGGCGGCGCTACGTCAACGGCTGGAGGCCGAGGACGGCTGACTTTATTCCGCCCGGCTGACACGCCAGGTTGCGCCCTCGCGGCAGCCGACCCCGTCGTCGCTCAGGGTTTCGCCCCGGCTCACCAGTGTCTGGCGAATCCGGCGGCAGTAGCGGCCGTCCTTCGACTGGAAAAAGCCGAGCACGGTCATCGTACCGCGATTGCCCGACGTCCGGTTGCTCCAGCGCCAGGTCGTCCCCGAGGCACGCGCCGCGCCGATCGCCTCGCCGAATATCCGCGCAAGGTGCGCACAGTCGCTCTCGTGATAGTGGCCCTGCAGGGCGGCCAGCGAATTGGGACAATCGGCGCCGCCACCCGGTATGGCGCCGGGGATGACGTCCGGCCCCGGGGTTGATTTGGACGTGGTGCCGCCGCCGCGAGGGCGCGTCGCCTCCTGGCCGGGCAGGGTCGAGCCGCCGCCGCTTTGGCCCGTGCCGCCGTTCCCCGTCGTTCCGCCGCTCGTGCTGGCCGTTGTGCCCGGGGTCTTCACCGGCGGTGTCACCACATTGTCCCGCGTGGCCAGGAAAACACCGCCGGCGACGGCGACCACAAGCGCCAGGGCGGCGGCGATCGCGCCGGAGCGTTTCGGTCGGGGACCGAGCGTGGTCGCGGCGGTCGGTTGGCGCTTCGGCCAGGTCACACCGTCCTGGTTTCGCGTGGGTGCCTCGGCGCGCGTGACCTTCGCGACGACCGCCGCGGCGAGGGTCGGATCGGCGCTTGCCGTCTCGCCGGAGAAACCGAGCATCTCGCGCCAGTCGGCCACGCTCTGCGGCCGGTCCGACGGCTTGACCGAAAGCCCGGCATCGATTGCGGACAGGAGCGCCGGGTCATAGCTCGATTTCGCCGCCGTTGCGGCGGCACGGTAAGGATCGTGCTCCTGGCGCTCCGGCGCTTCGGGCGGCTTCCGGCCGGCAATCGTCCGGTACATCGTCGCGGCCATGGCATAGATATCGGTCCAGGGCCCCTGCTTGCCCTTGACGAAATACTGTTCGAACGGCGCGTAGCCGGCTGTGACGACGCTGGTCAGCGTCTTACTGCGCTCGGTCATGGCGGCGCGCGCGGCGCCGAAATCGATCAGCACCGGCGTGCCGTCGCCGCGCAGATAAATGTTGCCTGGCTTGATGTCGCGATGCAGGTAGCCGGCGTCGTGCACCGTCTCCAACCCATCGAGCAGCGGCGCGAACACGGCGCGCAGCTGATCCTCTTCGAGCGTCTTGCTGCCGTGCAGGATCTCGTAGAGGCTGGCGCCCTCGACATACTCCATCACCAGATAGGCGGTGTTGTTGGCCTCGAAGGCGCGATGCACGGGTACGATGTTCGGATGGCGGAACTTGGTGAGCGTCCGCGCCTCGTCCTCGAAGCGCGACAGCCCGTATTCGAAGGTGGAGAGATCGTCGGCGCTGATCGGCTCGACGGAGGCGCCGTTCTCGCCGCGCATCGCCAATTCGCGCGGCAGGAATTCCTTGATGGCGACGTCGCGATCGAGCCGCACCTCGCGCGCCCGGTAGGTGATGCCGAACCCACCGGCGCCCAGGATCGCCTCGATGCGATAGCCTTCGAATTGATAGCCGGCGGGCAGGGCGTTGCCGTGGGCTTTCGCCACGTATGATCTCCAAAGCGGCGTGAGCGGTCGGCCGGCATGCTAGCGCAAAGCGCGTTGCATTGGCATCACTGTGGCGGCGAATCGCGCGCCGCTCGTGACAAAACTTCAGCCAAACGGTTCACTAATCGTTACAGTCTCCGGCGATGCTGCTACTTTTACAATCGTGCGGCGCGATGGCGCGAACGGGCTCAATTGGGAGGATCAGGTCATGCGACCCATCAGCAGATTGGCATTGACGGTCACGTTTCTTGCAAGCGCTGTCGCCGCAATTTCGAGCGCGCAGGCGCAGGGGCCGCGCGGCCCGTTTCTGGTGCTGGGCAGATGCCCGCCCGATGCCGGGCCGCTGGGCGCGGTCGGTTTCCGCAATGTCGGCCGCAACGATCGCAACGAGGGCGCACGGAACTACATTCGCATCAGTTTGTGCTCGTACAGGCCTCGCCCGCTGACCCTGGTTAGCCGACGCAGCGATTGTCCGGGCCGTATCATCAGCCGCACCCGCTTTCAGAACGTCGCGAACAACGACTTCAACGAAGGCGCGCCCAATTTCGTGCGGTTGGGCTTGTGTCAAACCGGCCCGTTGCGCCGCCAATACCTGATATCGACCCGCGGCTGCCCGCCGCAGATGCGGACGCAAAGCGTCGTGCGCTTCAAGAATGTCGGGAACAGAGACTTCAACGAGGGCGCTCCCAACTTCGTCGCGATCGCGCTGTGTCGGGGTTTTCGCCAGTAGGACCTGGCGCTAGCAACATCGGCCAGGCGGCCGGCCGGTCCGACGGCACCTCAGACGCCCAGATATTCCTGCTGGACGGCCTTGTTGCCGCGTAGCTCGTCGGATCGTCCGCTCCACACCACCACGCCCTTTTCGATGATGTAGTGGCGGTCGGCGATCCGCGTCAGCACGTCGACATTCTTGTCGATCACGAGGATCGAAAGCCCCTGGCCCTTCAAGTACTGCAGGACCCGCCAGATCTCGGCGCGGATCAGCGGCGCCAGGCCCTCGGTCGCCTCGTCGAGGATGAGAAGCTCCGGGTTCGTCATCAACGCGCGCGCCACGGCGAGCATTTGCTGCTCGCCGCCTGAGAGCTGATCGCCCATGTTGTTGCGCCGGGATTCCAGCGCTGGAAAGAGGTCGACAATGCGCTCGTAGGTCCAGGGATCCGTGCGATTGCCGCGATTGTTCGCGGTCGCGACGAGATTTTCGCGCACGGTCAAATTCGGGAAGATCTGCCGGCCTTCGGGCACCAGGCCGAGCCCCGCCTTGGCGATCTTGTAGGACGGGCTGCCGTGGATCGCCTTGCCGTTGAAGCTGATCTCGCCGCCATGGGTCGGAATGAGGCCCATGATCGAGCGGATCGTCGTGGTCTTGCCCATGCCGTTGCGGCCGAGAAGCGTGACGACCTCGCCGCGGTCCACGCTCAGGCTCATCCCGAAGAGAACCTGGCTGGTGCCGTAGGACGTCTCGACATTCTTGATCTCGAGCATCAGGCGGCCTCTTCATCGCCGAGATAGGCCGTGCGCACCTCGTCGTTGACGCGGATCTCCTCGGGCGTGCCGGTGGCGATCGCCTTGCCGTAAACAATGACGGTGATGCGGTCGGCCAATCGGAACACAGCGTCCATATCGTGCTCGATCAGCAGCATGGTGTATTTGCCCTTGAGGCTGATCAGAAAGCGGGTCATCTGCTCGGAATCTTCCGCGCCCATGCCCGCCATGGGCTCGTCGAGCAGCAACAGCTTGGGCTTGGTGGCCAAGGCCATGGCGATCTCGAGCTGGCGCTGTTCGCCGTGCGCCAGATTGCCCGAGATCACGTTGGCGCGCTCTTCGAGCCCGACCTGCTTCAAGACCTCGCGCGCCGGCTCCAACAGACGCGGATCGGTGCGCGCCGAGCGCCAGAAGCGGAAGCTGTGCCCGCTATGGGCCTGGATCGCCAGCGCCACGTTATCGATCGCGCTGAAATCGCGAAAGATGCTGGTGATCTGAAAGGAGCGGGCGAGGCCCAGCATGGAGCGCTTCGGCGCCGGCAGGGTGGTGATGTCGTGGCCGTCGAACAGCACCTTGCCGCCATCGGGTCTCAGCATGCCGGAGAGCTGGGCGACGAGCGTGGTCTTGCCGGCGCCATTGGGGCCGATAACCGCGTGGATCTCGCCGGGCGCCACGTCGATCGACAGGTTGTCGGTGGCGACGATACCGCCGAAATGCTTGTTCAGCATCTGCACCGACAATAGGGGCTCGGCCGTCATCCTGCTGCTCGCCTCGTTTCGCGTCGTTTCAAGCAATTTCGTGTGGTTTCGTCCCGACAGCGCCTTGCACCGGTGAGCCGCGTTATAGCCCATCAGCCACGGCAAACCTAGAGTTCTGCAGTGTTTTGCGGGGTTCTGCGGGGTTCTGCGGGGTTCGTCGGGCGGTCGGCCACGCGGCTCAGGAGGCCAAGCGCTTGGAGGGCCGCCGGTCCGGCGCCGTCTCCAAACGGCCCATATTGTCGAACAGCCGGGTCAGCATGCTCTTCAGCATATGCGCCTCATCGTCGGTGAAGCCGTCGAGCGCCGTGACCTCGTAGCGCAGCGCCTCCGGGATGATCGCCTCGGTCAGCGCGCGGCCCGGCTCGGTCAGATGGATCGCCACGGTCCGCGCATCGCTGCCCACGGCCCGCAGCGCCGGCCGGCGTCGCTCGACCAGCCCGCGGCGCTGCATCGTGCCCAGCATGCGCGACAGGGTGGAGACCTCGATCGTGGTCATGCGCGCCAATTCGCCGACGAACTGGCCGTCGCGGTGGTGGAGCGCGGCCAGCACCCGCCACATCGACAGCGTGATGCCGTGTTCCGCCTTCAGGATCTCGCTGAAGCTCGTGGCGATGCGCGAGCCGGCCCGATTGAGCAGATAGGGAAGAAAGACCGACAGATCGAACATGGTTGCTCCGGATTGCTGTTCAATCGACCTCGAAGATCCCTTCGACCTCGATCACGACGTTGAAGGGCATCACCGCCACGCCGACCGCCGTGCGCGCATGGCGGCCGGCATCGCCGAAGACCTCGATCATCAGGTCCGACGCGCCATTGAGCGCCGGCGTGGCGTCATGGAAGTCGGGCAGGGCATTGATGTAGCCGGTCAGCTTGACCACCCGCCGCACGCGGTCGAGATCGCCGTCGAGCGCCGCCTTGGCCTGCGCCAGCACGTTGAGCGCCGAGAGCCGCGCCGCCTCCTGCACCTGGGCCAGATCGAACTCCTGGCCCGCCTTGCCGATGAAGCGGCGCTCGCCGTTCCACTGCGGGATCATGCCCGAGACGTAGAGCTGGCCGCGCGACAGCGCCCAGCCCTCGATATGGCCTTCCTTGGCCGGCATCGCGCGGGGCAGCTCGATCCCCTTTTCCGCGAGCACGGCGTCGATGCGGCCAGCCATTCCTTGTCTACCCGACCCGACGGCCCGCTATTCCGCCGCGATCCGGCGGTGCTGACCCTCGAATTGCGGGGCGACCTCGTCCATGAAGCGGTGCATCTGCTCTTTGACCATGTCGTGCGGCTTCATGCCGACGTTGAAGTAGAGGATGACCTCGGCAATGCCGGTTTCCTCAACCGCCTTCAAGGAGTCGACGACCTGCTGGGGCGAGCCGAGCAGGATCGACTTATCGGTCAGATCCTCGCCCTTCATGTTCTCCAGAATGTCGACGATCTTGAGGAAGTACTGCATCGTCGGCGGCAGCTCCTCGGCCTTCTTGGCGAAAGCCGGCAGGCAGCATTCATTGAAGTAGGCCATCTGACGCTCGCGGCCGTATTCCTCTTCCTCCGGCGTGCCGCCGAGATAGATGAAGTAGCTGCACATCATGCGGCCCGGCTTGGTGCCGTACTTGTCGCACGCTTCCTTGTAAGCTTCGACCGCTTTGTCGAGTCCGCCATAGGTCATGCCCGCGGCGAAGGGCGCCCAGATGATGTCGAGCCCCTTGCGCGCCGCCATGTCGAGGCTGGTCTTGGAGAACGACGCGACATAGAAGGGGATCGGCTTCTGCACCGGCAGCGGCGTGATCTCCATTTCCGGAATGTCGTGGAACTCGCTCTTGTGCGACCACGGCCCGCCCGTGTTCCAGGCCTTGAGGATGACGTCCATCGCATCCTCGAAATACTCCGCCGATTTCATGAAGTCCGCACCGAAGGGCTTGTACTCGCGCGGGTCGTAGCCGCGCCCGCAAGCGAAATCGACGCGCCCGCCCGACAGGAGATCGAGCGTCGCCCAGGTTTCGGCCACATGCACCGGATGATGGAGCGGCAGCACCGAGACGGCCGGCGCCAGGCGGATGCGCTGGGTCTCCGGAATGATGCTGGCCAGCAGCAGGTCCGGCCGCGAATTCACCCCGAGCGAATCGAAATGATGCTCGCCGACCCAGGCCGAGTGGTAGCCGAGCTTGTCGGCCAGGATCGCCTGTTCGCGGATCTCGGTGATGAACTGATTGGCGGTGCGGGGGTTGTCTTTGTAGTGGTTGTCGCTGAGCGTGAAATAGCCGAATTCCATGAGCGTGGCTCCCTTGGTCTGCGTCGGCGAAAGGAGGTTATTGTTTTCGTTCTCAATATTTGTAAATGCAAATACTTGACCAGTCAAGCCTATCCTCCGGCCCCCAAGCAACGCTTGTCAGATTCGGCCGGAGCGGCGATGGTCGCCCTCCAACCGGGCAGGAAGCGGGGCGGCCGTGGCAATCAAAGCCGTGTTGTGGGATTTCGGCGGGGTTCTGACCACGAGCCCGTTCATGGCCTTCAACCGATACGAGGCCGAGCGCGGCCTGCCCAAGGACTTCATCCGCCAGATCAATGCGACCGATCCGGACCGCAACGCCTGGGCTCGGTTCGAGCGCAGCGAGATCGACCTCGATGCGTTCGATGTGGCCTTCAGGGACGAGAGCGAGGCACGCGGGCACGCCATTCCCGGCCGCGACGTGGTCGCGCTCCTCGCGGGCGATGTGCGCCCAACGATGGTCGAGGCGCTCAGACGCTGCCGCGAACGCCTCACCTGCGTCTGCATCACCAACAACGCCAAGGTGGGGCAGGGCCCCGGCATGACGCTCGACACCCACAAGTCGGCCGAGGTCGCCGAGATCATGACGCTCTTTCACGACGTGATCGAATCGAGCAAGGTCGGCGTGCGCAAGCCCGACCCGGAAATCTACGAGATCGCCTGCCGCGCGGCGGGCGTCTCACCCCCCGAGGCGGTCTATCTCGACGATCTCGGCATCAACCTGAAGCCCGCCCGCGGCATGGGTATGACCACGATCAAGGTCGGCGACCCGGATGTCGCGTTGCAGGAACTGGAAGCGGCGGTGGGGTTTCCGCTGGG
>CAZBRE010000098.1:15346-16791 GCA_964494065.1 uncultured Alphaproteobacteria bacterium | reverse complement strand
TCCCGATGCACCGCCTGGGCACCCCCGACGAGGTTGCCGGCACGGTCTTCTCGCTCTGCTCGAGCGATTTCAGCTATGTGACCGGCACCGAGATCTTCATCACCGGCGGCCAGCACCTTTATTGACTGCGCATTCGGTCGGTATCCCTTTTTAGTGCAGGGCGGGTTTGAAACCGGCCCTTTCGAAGAGCGCCGTCTCGCGCCTCAATCCGTGACGGTCACCTCGACGGTGCCACGCCTTTCCGCCAGCGGTAATCGAAGCGATTGGCCATCCGGGGGCCGTTTGCCCTCGGGGAAATGCGTCTGACGAGCTTGCAGGTGTCCTGATCAACAGGTTGAATTGGCCAGCCATTGCTCAAGCGGAGGCATCCACATGGTGGATCGGGCTCGACGCGGTGCACGGACGACGGAGTCAGACGCGGGCAGCGACCTCGCGCTCGGGCACCAGCACTGTGCGAACAAGGCCTGGGCCGACGCGTACGCCGCGCTTTCCGCCGCGGACAAGGCAACGCCGCTGAGCGCCGGGGACCTCGAGCTCTTGGCAACCTCTGCCTATATGACCGGCCAGGACGGCCTTTACCGGGAGACGCTCGACCGCGCCTACCAAGCCTACGTTACCGCCGGCGAGATGAAGCGTGCCGTCCGCTGCGCCTTCTGGGTGGGCCTGTCCTACCTTTTCAAAGGGGAGTTTGGCCAAGGCAGCGGCTGGCTGGCTAACGCCCAGCAGTTGCTCGAGCGGGCGCCGGCCGATTGCGCCGAGTACGGATACCTCCTGTGCCCCGTGGCCGAAAAGCTGCGTGGCGCCGAGGACTATGCCGGCTCGCTGGCCGCGGCGACGGAGGCCGCTGAAATCGGTGAGCGATTTGCGGATGCGGACCTCGTCTCCTGTGCCCGGCATCTTCAGGGCCGGGCCCTGATCGGACAGGGACACGTGGAGCAAGGGCTCCAGCGCCTGGACCAAGCCATGATCGCGGTCACCGCCGGCGATGTCGGCCCCATTATGACCGGCCTGATCTATTGCAGCGTGATCCAGGCCTGTCAGCAGGTCTATGCATTGGCGCGGGCATGGGAATGGACCTCCGCCCTGACAAAGTGGTGTGAGGCGCAGCCTCAGATGGCCGCTTTCACCAGCACCTGCCTTGTGCACCGCTCGGAGATCATGCAACTGCGCGGTGCCTGGCCGGACGCATTGGCGGAAGCGCGTCGCGCCCAGGCCCGCCAGACGCAGGGGAGCGAGCAGGCCTCCCTCGCCGCGGCCCACTACCAGCAAGCGGAGGTGCACCGCCTGCGCGGCGACTACGAGGCGGCCGAGGTCGCCTATCGCGGCGCCAGCCAGCAGGGGCACGACCCGCAACCGGGCCTGGCGCTTCTGCGGCTTAGCCAGGGGCGCGGTGATACGGCCGCCGCGGCCATGCACCGTGCCGTGGGCGCGGCCACGGATCCGCT
>CAZBRE010000098.1:4474-15246 GCA_964494065.1 uncultured Alphaproteobacteria bacterium | reverse complement strand
GAGGCGCCCTACGACGTGGCGCGGGTCCGCGTGCTGATGGGAATGGCCTGCCGCGCCTGCGGGGACGACGAAGGGGCCGTGTTGGAGCTGGACGCGGCCAAAGCTGCGTTCGCCGAGCTCGGCGCGGCATCCGACATAGCCCGCGTCGAGGCGCTGATGCATGGCACGGTACAAAAAGACGCCCATCCCCTGACGCGGCGCGAGCTGGAGGTGCTGCGCCTTGTCGCCACCGGGAAGACCAACAAGGCCATCGCCGAGGAGCTCAATCTGAGCGAGAAGACCGTCGACCGCCACGCGAGCAACATCTTCAACAAGCTCGACGTCCCGTCGCGGGCCGCCGCCACGGCCTACGCCTACAAGCACAACCTCATCTGAAACAACGGGACCCGCCATGGGGGGAACCCCCCATGGCGCCACAGCGCGCAAGTTGGGTAGTTCCCCCGAAGCGGAGCGCCCCGCCTTTGCCGTAGCCTCGTTCGCACAGGTCGACACCACCAACGCGAACGAGGAGAACGTCATGGCCCAGACTCTGGCTGATCGGAAACAACCGACCCTGGATACCCCCGACAACATTCGCGACGCCTGGGACGGCGTTGCGGACGGCTACGACGCGTATGTCACCACCACGCACTTTCGGCTCGGGAACGAGGGCCTCCACCTGGCGGGGTTGCGTTCGGGCATGCGGTTCCTGGACGTGGCGGCCGGCAGCGGCGGGCTCGCCATCCCGGCTGCCCGGCTCGGCGCGGAGGTGCTGGCGACGGATGTGTCGCCCGTAATGATGGAGCGGCTGGCGGCGCGGGCGCGGGACGAGGGGTTGGCGTTGGAGACCCGCGTCATGGATGGCCACGCCCTCGACTTGGAGGACAACGCTTTCGACGTCGCGGGCTCGCAGTTCGGCGTCATGCTCTTTCCGGATATGCCGCGCGGCATTCGCGAGCTCGCCCGCGTCACCAAGCCCGGCGGGCGCGTGCTCATGATCGTGTTCGGCGCACCCCAGCAGGTCGAGTTCCTGGGTTTTTTCGTGAAGGCCGTTCAGAGCGTCATCCCGGGCTTCACCGGCCTGCCGATGGATCCGCCGCCCTTGCCCTTCCAGCTCCAGGACCCAGAGCGCCTGCGCCATGAATTGAGCGATGCCGGGCTCAAGGACATACGCGTCGAGACGACCACGGAAAAGCTCGAGTTTCACTCCGGTACCGAGTTGTGGGACTGGCTGACCAACAGCAATCCGATTGTCGGCATGGTCCTCGGCCAGCTTGCCCTATCGGATGAGCAACGAGACGCGGTCAAGCAAGCGCTGGAGGAAATGATCCGTGCCCGCGCGGGCGGACGCGGCCCTGCCGTGCTGACCAGTCCAATCAACCTCGGCATCGGCATGAAATAGGGCCCTGCCGATAATCGGCGATCAAAAGCGCCGCCTTGCCCTAGTCGGTGAACGTCACCTCGACGGTGCCGAGCGGGCCGAAATCGGCGACCGCCGTGTCGCCGGCCTCTGCCAGGTTGAAGCCGGTGACGGTGCCGGTGGTGACGATCTGGTCGCGCTCGAGCGCGATGCCGGCGTCGGACAGCGTATTGGCGAGCCAGGTGAGCGCCTCCAGCGGATGGCCGAGGGCGAGCCTGCCGGTGCCCTTACCGACCTCCTTGCCGTTGACCGACATCTTGGCCTTCGCCTTGGCGAGGTCGTGCTTGCGCCATTCGCGTACGGGCTTGCCGATGATGAGCGCGCCGTTGGAGCCGTTGTCGGCGACGATGCTTTCCGGCCCGCGGGCGATCCAGTCGTCGAGGCGCGAATCGACGAGCTCGATCGCGGGGTAGAGCGCGCCCACCTTCTTCTCGATCTCCTCGCGGGTATAGGGCGCCTTGCGCGGCTTGATCCCGGCCTTGATGCGGAAGGCGAACTCGCCCTCGAGGCCCAGCATCTGGAAGGCGCCGGCGGAGAGCTCGGTCGGGCTCTCGCGCAGGAACGGCGCGAAGATGCGGCCGTAGAAGGGGCCCGTGACGCCCAGCATCTTCTGTTGGTTCTTGGCGGTGCAGCCGATCTTGAAGCCCGCGACCGGCAGCTCCCATTCCTCGGCGAAGGCCTTCTGGATCTGATAGGCGTCGTCCATGTCCTGCGGGCGGCAGCTTTCGGGAAAGCCGCGCAGCCGCCGGAAGTCGCCGCGGGCGTTCAAAAGCAGGCGCGCCGCCTCGATGACTTGGGTCGGGCCTAGGGGCATTACGTCTCCGTTTCCTTGTGTGCCGTCACGGTTGCCGGGACGGCACCGGGGACGTCGGCTCTAAGTCGCCCTACTGTGCCGCGGCGGCCTGGCGCGATTGCACGACGTCGTCGGCGATGCGGCCGGTCAGCTCCTGCAGGTGGTCGAACTCGAAATCGAAGGTGCCGATGCCCTGCGTCTGCGAGCGCAGCTCGATGATCAGATCGTGCAGCTCCGATTGCGGCATGTTGGCCTCGACCGTGTCCCAGCCCTTCCAGCCATCGCGGGCATCGAAGCCGAGGATCTGGCCGCGCCGGCCGCTGACGATGCGCTGGACCGCCGCGGTGAACTCGTTCGGCACCGAAACCTTGATGTGATAGATCGGCTCGAGCAGGACCGGCCCGCATTTCGGCATGCCCTCGGACATCGCCAGGCGCCCGGCGGTCTTGAAGGCCATGTCGGAGCTGTCGACGGAATGGTACTGGCCGTCATAGAGCCGCACCGCGATGTCGACCACCGGGAAGCCCAGCGGGCCTTCGGTCATGTACTCCTTGATGCCGGTCTCAACCGAGGGGATGAACTGGCGCGGGATGGCGCCGCCGACCACGTTGTCGATGAACTCGAAACCGGCGCCCCGCTGGAGCGGCTTGATCTCGACATGGACGTCGCCGAACTGGCCGTGGCCACCGGTCTGGCGCTTGAAGCGCGCGTGCTGGTCGACGGTCTTCTTGATCGTCTCCTTGTAGGCGACCTGGGGCCGCCGCCGGGATACGGAGAGGTGGTACTTGCTCTGCAGCCGCTCCAGCGCGACGGCGAGATGGATCTCACCCTGGCCCCAGAGCAGGAGCTCGTTGGTGTCGCGGCTCTGCTCGAGCCTGAGCGAGGGGTCTTCCTCGATCAGCTTGGCGATGGCGCCGGAGAGCTTGACCTCGTCCTCGCGCTTCTCCGCGGTGATGGCGAAGGCGTAAAGCGGCGCGACCGGGTCCGGCCAGTCGGGCACGCTGCCGGGCCGGTTGCCGGAGGGGGTGAGGACCTCGCCGGTATGGACTTCGTCCATGCGGCCGAAGGCGACGACCTCGCCGGCTTTCGCCTTTGAGAGCTTCGTCGTCTCGTGGCCCTGCAGGCTGACGATGCCGCTGACGCGGCTGCCGTTCAGCGTCGCGCCGTCGGCGATCTCGCCCGACCAGACGCGCACCACCGACTGCTTGCCGGCATGGGGCATGTGGTAGGTCTTGAAGACCTGGGCGGCGGGCTCGCTCAGGCCCTCGAAGCCCATGCGCTTGGCGCTCTCGGCCGCACCCGGCGACTCGTGACGCAGTGCTTTGAGCAATCGCCGCACGCCGTGGTCGTGCAGGCCGGCGCCGATGAAGACGGGGATCACCTCGTCGGCCTGCAGCGTGCTGGTCAGGTACTGATAGATCTCTTCGTTGGAGGGCGTCTTGTCCTCGAGCAGCGCTTCCAGCAGCGTGTCGTCGTAGTCGGCCAGCGATTCGAGCATGTCCTGGCGCGCCTGCTCCTCGTCGGCGCGGGCGCTGTCGGGAATGTCGATGCGCTCGGAGGCTTCGCCGTCCTTGTAGGCATAGGCGCGCTGGCTCGCGAGATCGATGTAACCGGTGACCTCGCCACCCTCGCGGATCGGCATTTGGCGCAGCACCAGCGGACGGTCGGAGCATTCGCGCAAGGCGGTGACAACATCGTTGATCGAGACCTCGGCCGCCTCATCGATCTTGTTGATGAAGACCATGTGCGGGATTTCGTGGTCGTCGAGAAACTTGAAGATCGGCGTCGCCGCCATCGCCTTGGCGGGATCGGGATCGACGACGACCACGGCCGTATCCGCGACCATGGTGGCGTAAAACGCGTCCTGGACGATCTCGATCGAGCCGGGCGTGTCGAGCACGGTCCAGGGGTCGCCCAGATATTCGTAGCTGGCGACGCTGAGCTCGGTGCTCATCTGGCGCGCGCGCGCCTCGGGCGAACTGTCGCCGATTGTGTTGCCTTCCTTGACCGTGCCGCGCCGCCCGGTGGCTTCGGACACGAAGAGGAGGCTTTCCAGAAGCGTCGTCTTGCCGCTGAGGTAAGGTCCGACCAGCGCAACGCAGCGTGGTCCCGCCGAATTATCGCCCACGAGTTCCTCCCTAGGTTTGATCCGCCATCGGGGGCCCGCTGTCGCGCCGTCCTTTGCCCGAAGTAGCGAGCACCCGGGGGCCGCGGCGCGGGCTTCTCATCCGTCGCCCTATGGTTCCAACGCCGCCCGCGCGATGCAAGGGAAAAGGACGGCTATTCGGCGGCGGCCCCCTGGCCGGAGGGCTGAGCGAGGGCGTAGTCGGGATAACGCTCGGCGATATAGGCCTCGACGCGCGCGTGCAGGCGCTTGCGCAGGCCGAGGCCGATCAAGAGCTCGGCGGTGAGGAACATCGGCGCGACGAAGATCTGGAAGAGGTTGTCGACCAGCGCCGGCTTGCGGCCCTCGAACGCGTGCCCCCAGAGCTGGATCGCCCAGCCGCCGACGAAGAAAACGGCGAAGGCGCCCCAGGCGATGGCCGGCGAGGCCGTCACCGCGATCCATTCGGCCAGCACCAGGACGGGCAGCAGCAGGACGATCAGCGGCAGCGCGATGCCGATGTCCATCGCCAGCCAGAGTAGGAAAACCGCGAAGGAGAACAGCATCGCGAAGGAGATCTCGATCGAGCCGAACGGCCAGCGCCACATCGCCATCGCGATCAGGAGCGCGAAGATGATCATCGGCACGCCGAAGAAATGCGTGAGGCGGTTGCGCCAGTCGCGGTGATAGGTCGCGTACATCGCCATCTGGCGCTCGAAGAAGCGGTAGGCCTGTGTGGGCATGAGGCGTCCTCCCGTTTGGCGGGAGGATAGCATGGGGTCGGGTTGGCGGGAACGGGGGCGAGTACCGGGCACTCCAAACCACTTCGCAACGCCAGACCGGGCGGCGATTGTCGCCGTCAGGTTCCTCGGGCCGGTCGGTTCGCCCATTCGGCACCGTTCCCGGCCCCGGTTCGAAGGAGATGCCATCATGCGGAAAATCATCATTGCAACCGTCGTATCGATTTCGATGGTCACTGGCAGCATCGCCGTGCGGGCAGCCGAGCTCCATCCCGCCCGCGAGTTCGGCTACGTGATCGGCCAGATCATCGTCTCGCCGTTGGTGATGCTGGCGGGTCTGTTGGAGGGCATCGTCTCGCTGCCCTACATGCTCGAAGGCGACATCCACGCGATGAACAGCGCAATGCGGGCGAGTGGCGCGCGGGTCAGCCTCGACCAGACCTATCAGTATGCCTATCACACCCGGCTCGCCAGCGTGCCGAAGAGCGGCGACACCGGCCGGGTGTTCCGGCATTTGGGCGAGGCGACGCGCCACTTCCAGACCGTGCTGCGTGGCTACGGCGTCGAGGATGCCGAGCGTTACGTGATCACCGCGATCCGCACGGCCGACCGGCAGGGCTACACACTTTACGCTCTCGTCTATCGGCCGCGGGGCGAGATCCGCATTCGCGATAACTTTGGCCGCGTGCGGATCATCACGCCGCGCGACTACAACGACTACTACCAGCCCTACGAGACTGACGCCGACGGCGTGCCGCTCGATGTGGTGATCGACTGGGCGGGCGTGCCGCGCACCGCCATCGCCACCCAAAAGGGCCAGGCGATCCTCATGACGCTGGCAGCGAACTCGGTGATCATCAACCGGCGCAGCAACGGTTACTGGGCGGCCGAGCAGCGTTGGATCTCGGGCGACCACGTCGAAGTCGTGCGCGAGCGCAAAGCCTATCTCGACCGGCGCATTCGCGAGCGCGCGCAGGGCGTGACCACCGCGCAAAACGGAGCACCGGGCTATCCGCGCGCCAACGACCGCTACACTTTCGATGCGCGTCCGCGCACCGATCTCGCCCAGGCCTATGGCGGTGCCTTCTATCCCCGTCCGCGCTACGGCCGCCGGCGGCCCCATTGCCGCCAGGTCGGAGGCTACGAGTTCTACATGCGCCGGACCGGCCGGGTCTGCCGGCTCGACTAGCTGGCGTCCACGACCGTCCCCTCCCCGAACTCTACACGGCGGTCCGTCGATCGACGGGCCGCCGTTCTCCTATTCCGCCGCGGCCTGGACGTGGTCGGGAAGCGACGGCCGTGCTAGCTCAGCGCCGCGCAGGCGCGCTGGATCCGCTGGCAGGCGTCTTCGAGAAGCTCCGTCGCGGTCGCGTAGCTGATGCGGAAGTAGGGCGAGAGGCCGAAGGCCTCGCCGTGCACGCAGGCAGCACCCTCCGCTTCGAGCAGATATTTGACGAAATCCTCGTCGGTCTCGAGTTTCTTGCCGTCGGGCGTGGTCTTGCCGATGACGCCGGCGCAGCTCGGATAGACGTAGAAGGCGCCTTCGGGCGTCGGGCAGGTGATGCCGGTCGCCTGGTTCAGCATCGAGACCACGAGGTCGCGGCGCTCCTTGAAGACCGTGTTGTGCTTGGCGATGAAGGAATGATCGCCGTCGAGCGCGGCCACGCTCGCCCACTGGCTGATCGTCGAGGTGCTCGTGGTCGACTGCGACTGGATCATGTTCATCGCCTTGATGAGCGTGGTGTCGCCCGCGGCATAGCCGACGCGCCAGCCCGTCATGCAATAGGCCTTCGACAAGCCGTTCAGCGTCAGCGTGCGCTCATAGAGCTTCGGCTCGATCTGGGCGATGGTCGAGAACTTGAAGTCGTCGTAGAGGATGAACTCGTACATGTCGTCGGTCATCACCCAGACATGCGGGTGCTTCAGCAGCACCTCGGCCAGCGCCTTGATCTCGGCCGCGGTGTAGGCAGCGCCCGTCGGGTTGTTGGGGCTGTTCAGCATCAGCCATTTGGTCTTGGGCGTGATGGCGCGGTCGAGCTGCTCGGGCAGGAGCTTGTAGTTCTGCTCCACCGGGCATTCGATGTAGACCGGCTCGCCCTCCGACAGCAGCGTGATGTCGGCGTAGCTCACCCAATAGGGCGCCGGCACGATGACCTCATCGTCCGGATCGAGCGTCGCCATGAGGGCGTTGTAGATCGTCTGCTTGCCGCCACACGACACGCTGATCTGGTCGGGCGTGTACTCAAGGTCGTTGTCGCGCTTCAGCTTGCGCACCACCGCCTCGCGCAGCTCGGGAATGCCGGCGGGGGGCGCATACTTGGTCTTGCCCTCGGCCATCGCCTTGGTGGCCGCGTCCTTGATGTGCTGCGGCGTGTCGAAGTCGGGCTCGCCGGCGGCGAGGCTGATGACGTCGCGGCCCTCGCGCTTCAGCTGGTTGGCAAAGGCATTCATGCCGACCGTGGGCGAGGGTTGGACGCGCGCGAGGCGGGCGGCCAGAAACGACATGGGAGGTCTCCCGAGGACTGGCGGTGGTCAGGTCTCCGCCCGGGGCGCCTTCAATTCGACGCGCGCCGGCGGCGTTCGGGGAACACATAAAGTGCGGACGCACGGGGTGCAATGGCGCAACCGCTGGTTTTCGGCGTGAATTCGACTTGGGCGCGCGTGATTTTGCGGTAGCATGCGCCGCCGCCGCGCCGTTCCCGCTCAATCCCGAAGGACCTCGCCCTCATGATCCATCGCACCCGGTTCGTGGCCGTCTTGGGCATCTTGGCCATCGCCGTGACGATGTCGGCTCTTCCGACCGCCTTGCCGGCCGTTGGCGAGGAGACGGGGCCGTTCGCCTTCAAGGCGCCGCCGGCGGGCATGGTGCTGGTCTACACCGACGGCTTCGAGGTCGCCTTCGGCGAGACGAATGGCCGGATCACCGAAGCGCAAGCGGGTCCCAAGAGCGCGCCGCGCGCGTCGCACATGGAGATTGAAGACACCTTCATGATCCGGCGCATCAAGCGCGGCAAGCGGGTGTTGACGATCAAGAACGCGGTCGATGGGCCGGGCTTTTGGCCGATCGTCCTGGGCGCCACGCGGCGCTATCGCTCGGAGGTCCATATCGACGGCAAGCCGCGGCAGAAGCAGGAGGCGGTGGCGCGGTTCGCCAAGGCGGTCTCCACGCTCACCATTGCCGGCAAGACGCGGCGGGTCGTTCAGGTCGATATCGACATTCGCTGGACATCGACCCGGGGCAAGAAGGGCCGCGCCGGCCTCACTTACTTCCACGATCTCGATCTCGGCTACTACGTCAAGCGGAGCTATACGCGCTACGGGGCCGAGGGCCGGCCGCGCACCCCGGTGATCCGCGAGCTGGCGCGGATCGAGCCGGCAAAGAAGACGCCGTAGCACGCGCGACGCTCGTAGCGCTTGCAACACGGGGGCTTGCAGGACGCCGCCAACTCGCCATATTCGCCCTGCCATAGTGGGGCCCGCGGTCCCATGCAAACCACCGCCCGCGCAATCCCCGCGCAACTTAGGAGCGCTCCATCCATGATCCGACGTTTTCTCTCCGCGATCGTCGCGGCGTTGTTTGCGACCCAGAGTCCGGCCCCCGCGACAGAGGCTATGGCGGCGGAGTCCGCGACCCATGTGACGATCAGCACGAGCAAGGGCGACATCGTGATCGCGCTCGATGCCAAACGCGCGCCGGGGACGGTGGCGAACTTCCTGCGCTATGTCCGTGCCGGGCACTATGACGGCACGATCTTTCATCGGGTGATCCCGCAATTCATGATCCAAGGCGGCGGCTTCACCGCCGACGGGTTCAAAGAGAAGCCGACCGGCCGGCCGATCCGGAACGAAGCCGACAAGACCGCCTCCAACACCGTCGGCACGATTGCGATGGCGCGCACCCCCGATCCCCATTCGGCCACGGCGCAGTTCTTCATCAACACGAACGACAACAGCCATCTCAATCACTCGGAGAAGTCGGCGCGCGGCTGGGGCTATGCGGTCTTCGGCCAGGTGGTGCGGGGGATGGAGGTCGTGCGCGCGATCGAAGCGGTGCCGACGCGCACCGCCGGACCCTACGAGAACGTGCCGGCCGAGCCGGTGGTGATCCGCTCGATCAAGATCGGCGGCAAATGAGTGCCAGGCGCACGCGCGCATTTGCGATCGCCATTTGCGCGGCGGCGGTGGTGGGCGCGCATGGCGCCGCCGCCGCGGGGGCCAAGAAATGCGGCCTTGTCTGCGTCTACGCCCAGCCCGACTTCAAGGGCAAGCGGGTCTGCTACAGCAATCCGATCCGCACACCCGACCTCCAGCGCGCCTGGGGCAAGGGGTTCGTGCCGGGATCGATCAAGGTGACGCGTCACGGCCGCTGCTCGCCGGTCGCTTACTTCTTCACCGAGACCGGCTATCGCGGCGTGGTCGCGGCCTATTTCGGCACCGACGCCGATATCGCCCGGCGGAAATACCGCTCGTTCCATCTGAAGCACGCAGAGCTGGAAGACTGACGTAAGCCTACCCGTCTTACTTCAGCATCGCGGCGGCCTGATCGGCGATGGCGCGGAGGAGCGGCGGCTCCGGGCGGCTGCGCGCGAGCACCCGTAAACCGATGAACAGGCTGAGCAGCGCGCTCGCGGTCGCCTCGGGCGCGACCGTCTCGGGGATCTCGCCAGCCTTGCGGCCGGCCTCGATCATGCGGCGGAAGAAGCCTTCCATGCCGGCGAGCGCCTCGGCCACGAAAGCCGCGATCTCCTCGTCGTGCGGCGACAGCTCGAGCGCGGTGTTGACCGTGAGGCAGCCGTCGCGCGAGCCCCCGTCGAGGGCGGCCGCGATTGCCTCGTCGAAGGCGCCCAGGATGGCGGCGCGCGGCGTGGTGCGTGCGGCGAGCGCCTCGGTCCAGGCCTCGCGGTGGACCGCGTCGTAGCGCTTGAGCGCTTTCAGGAAGAGGCTGCGCTTGTCGCCGAAGGTCGCATAGAGGCTGCCGCGGTTGATTCCCATGCCCTCGACCAGATCCTGCATCGAGGTGGCGTCGTAGCCGCGCGCCCAGAAGGTCTCCATGGCTTTCCGGAGCGCGCGATCCGGGTCGAACTGCTTTTCCCACGGCATGGCGAGCGTCCTTTCGCGGGCGAGAGTGGCGCGTCTGGAACGAATGATCAAGGTCGAAGCGGCGCCGGCGCCCCGGCCGGCCGGCTTGAATCCCGCGGAAATACTTGGGTTTTCCGGGTAATCGCGCCGTGGTCATGGAGATGAACCTCGGATGAACGATGGCTTCAGTTTCGGTTCAAGCGCGGCCCGCTAGAACACGCGCCATCGACGACGGGGCTTCCCCAGGCCCCGCAAGGCCAACGAACCGAAACCAGGAGGTTTCCCCCATGAAGACTACGATCCTGAGCATCGCGGCCGCGGCCGCCATCACCCTCGGTACCGCCGGCGCCGCCAGCGCCGCCGTTCCCGCCGCAAAAGCCGGCGGCCTGTTCGAGGGCGCTGGTGCCGCCAAGGTCCAGACGGTGCATTACGGCCACCATGGCTGGCGTCACCGCCACTGGCGTCATCGTCGGATGTGCCGCCGGCTGCGTTATCGCGGCTTCGTGCTCGGCCACTGGCGCGCCCGTCGGGCCTACTACCGCCTCTGCCGTTATCGGCCCTGGTACTAGACCCGGCCTCGAAATGAGTGCGGACCGAGCGGCGGTCGATCGAAAGATCGACCGCCGCAGTCATTTCTGGGCCCCGTTCCGGGGCCGG
>CAZBRE010000098.1:0-4374 GCA_964494065.1 uncultured Alphaproteobacteria bacterium | reverse complement strand
GTTCCGGGGCCGGGGTCGATCGAAAGATCGACCGCCGCAGTCATTTCTGGGCCCCGTTCCGGGGCCGGGGTCGATCGAAAGATCGACCGCCGCCTTCATTTCTGGGCTCCGGGGCCGTGTTGGGGCCGATGAACGCCAGATGAATGGGCGCTTCAGATTGGGTTCAAGCGCGGAGGCCTAAAACCCGCGCATACCGTCGAGGCGGTCGTCCTCGGCACCATCACCGCTCTTTTAGGAGACACCCCCATGAAGACCACCATCCTCAGCATCGCCGCTGCGTCCGTCATCACCCTCGCCAGCGCCGGTGCGGCCACCGCCGCCGGTCCCGTCGCCAATCCGGGCCTGTTCGACGGCGCCGGTGCCGCCAAGGTCCAGACCGTGCACTATCGCGGCGGCCGGCACTTCCACCGTGGATACGGCCATGGCGTCGGCCACCGCCTGCGCTGCCGCCGGCTCTACTACCGCGGCTACGTGCTGGGCCAGCCCTTCGCCCGCCGGATGTTCAACCGGTTCTGCACCTACCGCTTCGGCTATCGCTACGGCGGCTACCGCAACTTCTAAGACCCTCGCGACGTTCATTCCGACGAAAGGCGGCCGATCGAAAGATCGGCCGTTTTTCTTTCTATAACAACGAATTAGGTGCCATCCAAAAGGTCCCGTCAGGTGAATGCGAGATGAATGATGGCTTCAGACCCGGTTCAAGCGCGGTTCGCTAAAACACGTCCCATCATGACCGGGGGCAATGAGGCCGCCGGTCGCAACACTGAAAGAAGGAGTACTGAAGATGAAGACCACCATTCTGAGCATCGCGGCCGCGGCCGCTATCACCCTCGGCACCGCCGGTGCCGCCTCGGCTGCCCCGTCGGCGGCCAATGCCGGGCTCTTCGACGGCGCCAATGCCGCCCAGACCCAGCAGGTCTATTACGGCGGCGGATGGGGGGGCTGGCGTCACCACGGCTTCCGTCATCGCCGGATGTGCCGTCGCCTCTATTACAAGGGCTTCGTGCTGGGCAACCCGTTCGCCCGCCGCGCCTTCTACCGCCTGTGCCGGCATCGTCGTCCGTTCTACCGTTACTAGGTCTCCGTCCAGGATCAACGGATATTAGAACAGGGCACCATGCCTAAGCGGACATGACGGCCGCCGGTCAATCGATCGGCGGCCGTTTTCTTTGCCGAAACGGCGATCTGCTCTAGGCGGCCTGATCGCTGAATTGGAAGCCGATCGCCTGCTCGAGCTCGCGTTGCAGAACGGCCGTGGTGAACGGCTTGGTCAGCACCTCGTGCGCGCCGACCTGATGGGCGACCTCGTGGGTGAAGCGCTCACCGTCGGCGGTGACGATGATGATCGGGATGCCGGTCGCCTTCAGCTCCTTGTCGTTGCGAAAGACGTTGCAGAACTCCAGGCCGTCCATCTGGTCCATATGCAGATCGCACAGGATCGCATGGGGCTTGCGGAGCCCGGGGTCGCGGAGCTTGCTCAACGCCTCCTTGCCGTTGCTCGCCTCGACCAGATCGGTGACACCCATCTGATTGAGCTGGTAGCGCAGAATGCTCCGCATCGTGGTGTTGTCGTCGATTACCATGACGCGAATGATGCTCTTGTTATGTTCTGCCATCGTTCACCTGTCGCTAGTCTCCCGAAGTCCCGAATCGAGGCGAATCGTGCCAAGGACGGGGCGTATTCGACATGCAATGTTATGTCTGACGTGATCGTGACTGGCAAATATTACCAAATTTATAATAGCAACTATCTGATATTTATGAATAATTTTAGATATCGTGGATTTCCGGGGGACTGCGCCGCGCTTTTGCCGGACTTGCGCGGCGCGCTGGATAGGTATTCCTTCCTGCCGTGCGTCGGCGGCGTCGGCAAACCGCTAGTTATGGTTGATTATTTAAGAAGAAAGCCGCCGGCCAGCAGATCGTCGGGCTCGACCGTGAAGCGGGCCGTGCCGGTATAATGGGCGTGGCCGGTGACCTCGACGATGACGGCCTCGTGGCGTCCCACCGCCGCTTCACGAAGCGCCCGGCCGCGAAAGATCGTGCGGGTCACGCTTTCGAAATAGGCCGCCTCGCCCTCGGCCAGCATGCCGCGGGCGCTCATCAGCGCGATCCGGGCGGTGACGCCCGAGCCGGTCGGGCTGCGGTCGACCTGGGCCTCGGCGAAGACGCAGATATTGGCGCTCGGATTTTCGTGTGCTGCGCCATTGCCGCCATCGGTCAGGATGGTGCCGTAGAGAAAGCCGAGATCGGGGTCGTCGGGATGCTCGATCGGCACCTGGTCCTTGACCGCCCGGGTGACCGCGCTGGCGGCATCGACGAGGTCGCGGGTCGGCGAGCCGAGCACGTCGAGGCCGAGGCTGCCGGCGGGCAGTACGGCATAGAAGGCGCCGCCATAGCCGATATCGAGCGTGACGCTCCCGTATCCCTCGACCTCCACCGACCGGTCGATGGCGAGCGCGAACGCCGGCACGCTTTCGAAGGCGACCTCGCCGGTGCGCCTCTGGCCGGTGGCGTCCTCGCGAACGGCCACATGCGCGGTGACCAGGCCGCAGGGGCACTGAATGCGCACGGTCGTTGGATTGCCGGCCGGACCGTCAGGCGGCTCGACGAGGCCGCTGTCGACGGCCCAGCGGCCGAGCGCGATCACGGCATGGCCGCACATCGTCGAGTAGCCCTCGTTGTGCATGAAGAGGACCGCGAGGTCGGCCGCCGGATCGTCGGGTGGGACCGGGATCACCCCGTACATGTCGTGATGGCCGCGCGGCTCGAAGATCAACAGGTGGCGGAGGCGGTCGAGCCGCTCGGCGGCGTAGCGGCGCTTGTCGAGGATGGTCGCGCCCTCGACCGGCGGATAGCCGCCCGTGACGATCCGCACCGGCTCGCCGCCGGTATGCATCTCCACCGTCTCGATGGCGATCTCGCCAGCGATCGGGTGTGCGTGTCCTGGCTGGTGCGGTCCGCTCAATTGCCGCCCTTTCTTAAGCTTCGGGCAAGGATAGCGCGGCTAGGCTCGTCGGGTCATGCCCCTCGTTCCCTGGCGGTGTCTCGCGGAATCCAGGGATGACGAACGCGCCGGCATCCCGGCATCCGACCATCTGGAGTGTCCCTCATGGCCCTGGCGAACAAGACGCGGTTAATTGCCGCAGCCACCCTGGCCGCCCTGGCCGCCCCGGCCGCAGTGCTTGCGGCCGCTCCGGCGACCGCGCAAAGCGGCGGCCGACAGTCCGGCCCCCTGCAGCTTGCCGCAGAGAAGATGGGCAAGGAGATCAGGGTGGAGGACGTGCTCAAAGGCAGAAAGCGAGGGCAGTCCGGCGAGGCCGGCAAGACCGCCGGAAGCGCTCCGCAGACCGCCAGGCAGCCTGCCCAGAGCGGTGGCGGTGATGATAGCGCGTTCGGTGTCGAGCGCCCGGCCCCGGAGGGTAAAGATCCCAACGAGGTCATCGGCGGCGGCGACGGCGCCGAACGCCCCCTGGACGGCGGCGGGCAAAAGGGCGGCAGCACCGCGAAAAGCGCCGGCGGCAACAAGGCCGGCGGCGCCAACAAGAACACCAGCGGCGACAACGGCGACGGCGACGACCTTCCCCCCGGAGACATTTAGGGTTCCGGCAGGCTTCCGGCAGCCAGACCTCCGGCCGGCGCTGATTACTGCTCCGGTTCGGTCGTGAACATCAGCGGGTGGCCTTCCTGGCGCGCCTTGTCGATCGCCTCGGTGGCCTTGGTCTCGGCGACATCCTTCGTAAAGACCGCGACGACGCAGGCGCCCTTCTGGTGCGCGGTCATCATCACGCGGTAGGCCTGGTCGTCGCTCATCGAAAAGACCGCCCGCAAGACCTTCACCACGAATTCGCGCGGCGTGTAGTCGTCGTTGAGCAGGATGACCTTGTGCAGCCGCGGCCGCTCGGTCTTCAGTCGAACTTTGGTGCGGGTGTTGTCCTGGGTATCGCTCATCGGATCCCGCTCCCGTGGCGGCAACCGTGACTCTGTAAGATCATACCAACGGGCCACAGAAATGGCCCGTTGTATTTCCCTCAAGCGCCGGGCGGTCGCCTCCGCGACCTTGGCTACCCTCGCACGAGCTCGGGCGCGCAGTCGCGCGCATTCCAGATGCCGATGATTGGAGATCATCGGCATCTGGAAACAGAGAAGGCGATAGGCAGGGCCGCAGCCCGTGCGTCCACCGACGACCTCGCATGGCCTTGACGCATTAAATTAATCAGTATTATGATCACTATACTGATTAATAATCGTGCTATGGGAGGAACGTGCGATGGCGGAACAGCCGATCGTGATCGCGGGCGGTGGTATTGGCGGCTTTGCCGCGGCGCTGGCGTTGAGCCGGAAAGGCCGCCCAGTGACATTGCTGGAACAGGC
>CAZBRE010000097.1:0-16799 GCA_964494065.1 uncultured Alphaproteobacteria bacterium | reverse complement strand
TTCGGCGCCCAGAACGGCGCCGCCGTCCAGAAGGTCGGTCACCACTTCGGCCACCGTTTCGGCTATCGCTACGGCTACGGCTACGGGTATGGCTACGGCTACAACGCCCGCTTCTACTGCAAGCGCCTGTACTACAAGGGCTATGTGCTTGGCATCGCCTGGGCCCGCTTCAAGTACAATCAGCATTGCGCCTGGCGCTACGGCTACTAAGCCGACCCCGACGCAGTTGACCGAAAACGAGCGGCGGTCCGTCGAAAGACGGGCCGCCGTTTGCTTTTGTCCACCGGGATCTGGTGCGGCTCAGGAACGATCCGGCGATATGAGCCCTTCTTCGCAGGCCTTGATCTGCAGCCCCAGATATTTCGAATAGATGCGGCATTGCGCCAGGCTGCCGGCGATGAACCAGAGGCCCGGCTGGCCGGTCCGCACATACATGTTGCGGAGCTCCTGTCCGTCGCCGAAGCCCCAGATTGGACCGACGCGGTCGGCGACGCCGTCGCCGAACAGCATGCGCACCAGATAGTCCTGGCCCTTGTAGCCGGTGGCCAGCACGATCAGATCGGCAGGTATTGTCTCGCCGCTCTTCAGGCGCGCGCCTTCGGCGACGAAGTCGGCGATGTCGTCGAACTGCGCCAGCTTGATCTTGCCCTCGACCAGCAAATCCGAGCAGCCGACGTTGAAATAGTAGCCGCCGCCGCGGGTCAGGAACTTGAACTGCCAGCCGGTCCCGTCCTCGCCGAAATCGAGCTTGAAGCCGATGCGCTCCAGACCGTCGAGCAGCGCCTGATCGAGCTTCTTAGACTGCTCCGTCATCAGCTGGTGGGATTTCTTCGCCAGCGCGAGCGGCGTGGAGGTCACGATGAGGTCGCAATCCTCCAGCGGCGGACCTTCGTCATAGAGGGCGTAAGGAAGCTGCGCGCTCGGCTCGATGTTGGTGATCAGGGTCGGGCTGCGCTGGACGATCGTCACATGCGCGCCGGCGGAGTAAAGGTCCTGCGCGATGTCGTGGCCGCTGTTGCCGGTGCCGATGACGATGGCGTTGCGGTCTTTCCACTCATGGCCGTCGTCATAGCTCCCTGAATGCACGACCGTGCCGGCGAAGTTTTCGAGCGCCGGGATGTCGGGTCTATGGGGAATGCCGTTGGCGCCCGTGGCCATGACGACGTGCCGGGGATGCATCTCCCGCTCGCCACCATCGGCGAGCCGCAGCGTGACCGACCACTGGCCGGCCTTGTCGTCATAGCTGCCGCCGAGGAACTCGGTGGCGGTCCAGTAGTTGAGCTCCATGGCCTCGACATAGGCCTCGAACCAGTTCGCGAGCTTGTCCTTGGGGATGTAAGTGGGCCAGTTCGGCGGGAACGGCATGTAGGGCAGATGGTTCACCTGCACCTGGTTGTGCAGGGTGAGCGCGTGATAGCGATGACGCCAGTTGTCGCCGATCCGCGGATAGCGGTCGACGATCAGCGTATCGACGCCGAGCTGGGTCAGCCGGGCGGCGATGGCGAGCCCGGCCTGCCCCCCGCCCACGACCAGCACCGCCGGATCATGGTCGGTGTAGGCGGCTGCGGCCTGGCGCAGATCGAGCCAGTTGGGCCCGCGGAAATCGCGGGAATAGGACTCGCCCTTGGGCCTGGCCTTGCCGATGCTTTCCCCGTGGCCGCGCAGGCCGTCGAGCGCGGTCAACAGGGTCCAGGCCTTCAGCGTGCCGCCATCCGCGGCGTCGGGAACCAGGCGCACGACGCCGACCCCCGGCCCGTCGGCGGCCTCGAAATCGAATATGGCTTCGAGGGTTTCCGTGCCGGCCCGGGTGACGCGTTGCGGCAGCGTCCGGTTGCGGCTCGCCGTGAACGCGCGCAGTTTCGTTCCGGAGGCGTGGGCTTTCAACACCTCCACGATGCGGTCCGCGCCGCTGACGGTCTGGATGTCCCAGGTCACGGCAAGCACGTCGCGCCAATGGCTGTCGGCATGGAAGAGCGCGGCGAGGCCGGGCCAATCGGCGCCGGCAAGCGCCGTCTCGAAATCGGCAAGCCACCGATCCGCCGTCGTCAGCAGGGTTTCGCTCGGAACATCCAACATCTGTGGCTCTCCGGCACGGTGGGCTGGTCTGCGACCAAGGGTACACCCAACCGAAGGCGCGACCAAAGCCACGGGTCAGGTCTTCTGTATTCATATAAAAAATACAACTATTTCAATAGCTTAAAGGAAATCGCCGAATTTATGAAAGATTTTTCGCCGCCAGTGACGGCGGTCACTGAGGCTCCGGCGGGGTTTCGGCATAGTGGGCTCAACAACGGGGCACGCGGTGCCCCAACCAGACAGTCCCGAAAGGAACAATACCAATGAAGAAGACCCTGATCGCTCTCGCCGCCGCAGCCACCGTTTCCCTCGGCACCATCGGTGCGGCTTCGGCCACTTCGACCGCAACGTCGACTGGCGCTCTCGACTTCGGCGCCCAGAACGGCGCCGCCATCCAGAAGGTCGACTACCACTTCAACCGTTTCTACGGCAACTACGGCTACACCTACGAGTACTGCAAGCACCTCTACTACAAGGGCTGGGTGCTGGACTACCGTTGGGCGCAGATCCAGTATCTCCGCCACTGCCGGTACAAGTACAACTACTAGACCCTAACCGGTCTCAAGCGTTACCCAACGGCGGTCCGTCGAAAGACGGGCCGCCGTTTGCTTGTTTGGGCGGGGGTTTTCGGACGCGCCGGGCGATGCCACATTAAGCACAGAACACACCCGACCAGCGGATGGATCGACATCCCAATCGAGATCCCATAGGAGCGATTATGGACGAAAAGACCCAGACCGAGCTGGAAGCGGCGGCCTTTCGGCGCCTTGTCCAGCATCTGCGCGAGCGCACCGACGTGCAGAACATCGACCTCATGAACCTCGCCGGCTTCTGCCGCAACTGCCTGTCCAACTGGTACAAGGATGCGGCCGACGAGAAGGGCATTCCGATGGAAAAGGAGGACGCGCGCGAGACCGTCTACGGCATGCCCTATTCGGACTGGAAGGCCAAGTACCAGACCGAGGCGACCGACGAGCAGAAGGCCAAGATGAAGGAGACCCATCCGGGTCACTGAGCGGCCTTCAAGACGACGCTTCGGGGCTCGCAATCGCCCCACCCTCCCCCACATTTAGGGTAGGATAGCAGCTGACGGGACCCGCCAACCGCGGGCGACGCCAGTTATGGGACGTGCCCGCCGGAGGGCCGCCCAAACGATAGGGTGATATGCGCGGTTCATCGAAATGGGTCGTCTTGGCGCTGGTGTTCCTGGCGATCATGCTGGGTTGGCGCTACCTGCTGCCCGGGACGACTGGGCCGGTCAGCCAGCCGCGCATCGCCTATACCCAGTTCAAGTCGATCGTCGCGAAGGGCGAGGTCGCCAAGGTGACGATGCACGAGCGGCAGATCGCCGCGACCCTGAAGCGGCCGCAGGTTCTCGTGACGGGCACGCCCGCCGTCAGCCGCCTGCGCACCACGGTTCCGGCGATCGGCGACAACACCCTGCTGCCGGCGTTGGAAAAGGCCGGGGTCGAGGTCGGCGTCGATCCCTCCGAGGACTCGGGCTTCGGCAAGGTGCTGATCGGCCTGCTGCCGATCCTGGTGATCGTCGCGGTCTATATCTGGCTCTGGCGCGGCATGTTCCGCAACGTCACCGGCGGGCTCGGCGGCGCCGGCGGCGGCATCGACAAGTTCCTCGACCGCCCGGCCACGCGAGAGCGCAAGAAGGGACCCAAGGTGACCTTCGACGACGTGGCGGGCCAGGAGAACGCCAAGAAAGACGTCGCCGAGCTGCTCGACTATCTGCGCGATCCCGGCAAGTACCGCGAGATGGGCGCGGACATCCCGCACGGCATTCTGCTCGTGGGCCCGCCCGGCACCGGCAAGACGCTGCTCGCCCGCGCGCTCGCCGGCGAGGCGGAGGTTCCCTTCTTCTCGATCTCGGCCTCGGCCTTCATCGAGGTCTTCGTCGGCGTCGGCGCGAGCCGCGTGCGCAAGATGTTCGACGGCGCCAAGAAGAATGCCCCCGCCATCATCTTCATCGACGAGCTCGACGCGATCGGCCGTGCCCGCGGCACCGGCATCGGCGGCGGCCATGACGAGCGCGAGCAGACGCTGAACCAGATCCTCGCCGAGATGGACGGCTTCGAAGGCCACGAGGCGGTGATCGTGCTGGCTGCGACCAACCGGCCCGACGTGCTCGACCCGGCGCTACTGCGCCCCGGCCGCTTCGACCGCCACGTGACGCTCGAGCTGCCCGACAAGGATGCACGGGTGCAGATTCTCAAGGTCCACACGCGCGAGGTGCCGCTCGGTCCCGACGTCGATCTCGACCAGATCGCCGCCGGCACGCCCGGCTTCTCGGGCGCCGATCTGAAGAACCTGGTGAACGAGGCGGCGATGTTCGCGGCGCGCGAGAACGCCGGTAAGGTGACGGCACGCCATTTTGACGAGATGCGCGACAAGGTGATGATGGGCGCGGTGCGGGCGCTGGCGATCCAGCCAGAGGAACGCCACCGCCTGGCGGTCCACGAATCGGGGCACACGCTGGCGGCACATTTCCTGCCCCACGCCGATCCCCTCCACAAGGTCACGATCATTCCCCGCGGCATGGCGCTGGGCGCAACCCAGCTGCTGCCCGAGGAGGAACGCCACACCCTGCCCGAGGACTATTTGAAGGACCAGCTCGCGATGATGCTCGCCGGGCGCAGCTCGGAGAAGGTGCTGCTCGGCACGGTCTCCTCCGGCGCCGACGACGATATCCGTCGGGCCACCGTGCTCGCCCGCGCCATGGTGGCGCGCTGGGGCATGAGCGAGGATATCGGGCCGATCGATCTGCGCGAGAGCGAGGAACATCCCTTCCTCGGCCGCGAGATCGCCCAGCCGCGCCGCTTCTCAGACCAGACCGCGCACGAGGTCGACCGCGAGGTCGCCGAGCTCCTACGCGAGGCCGAGGCGCGCGACGCCAAGCTGATCGGCGAGCACCGGAAGGGCCTGGACAAGCTGATCGCGGCGCTGGAAGAGAAGGAAACCCTCGACAGCGCCGAGATCGAGGCCTGCCTCGGCCCCGGCCGGCCGCGCAAGAAACCCATCAGAGCGGAAGAGCACGCCGAGGAACGCGCCAAAGCCGAGGCGAAAGCCAAGAAATCGGAAAAGGCCGCCCACGAAGACGAGCCGCCGCACGAATCCCCCGCCTCCAGGAGCGCCCGGCACGCCCGCTCGGCCTAGAAAGCTTGGCGGCGCCTCATCCCCCGGTGGCGCGCAAACGACGCAGCGGCTTGGTCGGCTTTTCGAAGGATTTGCCGAGGCCGGTCTTGCGCATGAAGGCGATCAGCGCCTTGCGCTTGGCGGTGATGATGACGCCGTCTTTCAAGAGCCGCCCGGCGAGGCGGCCTTCCTTCACCGCATTCCGGAAGACATCGTTCTTCATGAAGGCGATGCGCAGGCCCGACTTGCCGAGCCAATAACGCATGATGAGGCTATTCGGGGCGCCGGTCTTCCAAGACTTGCGGTCGACGAGCGTGAGATTGATGAAAGTGGCCTTGCCGAGCTGCGTCGTGTGGCCCTTGTAGCGCACGAACTGCACCGGCGGATCGCCGCCGTCATGCGACCGGCGGGGCTTCATCTCGGTCCAGATCAAGTTGAACCGCTTGTCGCCGCCGCGCCGCACGGTGAGGATCACCGCCTCGCGGCCGTCGCGCTCGAGCCAGTACCAGGTGCCGACGAGGCGGCCGTCGAGGGGCTGGGCGCCGGGATCGGAGAGGAAGGTCTCGGTTTCGGGCACGCAGGCGGCGGCGAGAAACGCGGCGAAAACGAGCAGGATACGGGCCTTTTTGAGCATGACAGCCTCGGGAATGGTGATCGCGGTTGTCCTTGATAGACGGACAGCCGGTGTGTCGTCGGCGTTCCGGCTCGCTTACGATCCCAGCTTATTCGGTCGTGGTTAACAAGCGCGGAATGCCAATTCGGCGCCGATGGCCCATACTGGTGTTGCAACTTGGCAATCGGAGACGTTGACGGGCGATGGCGGTGAGACGATGGCGGTGACGGGCGAGCAAACGACCGGCGGTGCGGTGGCCGACGCGCCGCCGGCGATCGATTTCCGGAACCTGATCTGGGTGGCGCTCGTGCTGGCGGTGATGATCGGCGCGATCCTCGCGCACGACCGCTGGCTGCTCAATTTCTTCCACGTCATGACCGGCGTGCTGTGGACCGGCATCGACCTCTTCATGGGCTTCGTGGTCGGGCCGATCATGCGCCGGATGGACCCGGGCGCGCGCCGCGCGCTCACGGTGCGCCTCGTGCCGCGCATGCTGTTCCTGATGCCAACGCTCTCGATCTCCACCGGCACCTCGGGCTGGTTCCTGGCCCAGCAGCTCGGCTATTTCGACCTCGCGGCGCCGAGCTCGTACTGGGTGACCGCCGCCGTGGTGATCCTGCTGATCCTCACGATCCAGGGGCTGGGCATTCTGCTGCCGACCAATGTGCGGGTTTACCTCGAGCTGCGGAAGGCGCGGCCCGACCCGCAGCGGATCATGAAGCTGATGCGCGCCTACATCTATGTGATCGCCTCGCAGGGCGTGCTGCAGGTCGTGATGATCGTGATCATGGCGCGCTTCGTGTCGGGACTCTAGTGGGCGGCCGCTTTAGCCCCGCGCATCGGGCGTGAGGCGCCGGAGGATATCCGCCGTGGCGGCGTCGGCCGGGAAGAACGCCTCGATGGCGAGTTCGGCCAGGGTGACGTCGATCGGCGTGCCGAACACGGTCGTCGTGCTGAAGAAGGACAGCGTGCCCGCCTCGCTCGCGAGCTGCAGCGGCACGACGACGGTGCCGAACGCGGCGTCGTGGCGCGCCGGCGGACGCCGCGGGTCTACGCTGGGGGCGGGATAGCCGGACAGCTCCTCGTAAAGCGCGACCAGGACGGGGTCGGCGCTGACGTCGATCTGCTGGCGCAGGCGCGCCAGGATATGCGCCCGCCACTCGGCGAGGTTGGCGATGCGCGGCGCCACGCCGTCGGGGTGGAGGCTGAGGCGGAGCACGTTGATCGGCGGCTCCAGCAAGCCCGGATCGGCGCCGCCGAGGAGTGGCATCACGGCCTTGTTCGCGGCGACGAGCTGCCAGTGCCGGTCGACGGCGAGCGCGGGATAGGGCTCGTGGCCGGTGAGCACGATCTCGACCGCCTCGCGCGCGACGGCAAGCGCCGGATCGTTAAGCGGGCGCTCGGGAAACACCGCCGCATAGCCCGCGCTGACGAGCAGGATGTTCTGCTCGCGCAGCGGAATGTCGAGGCGTTCCGATAGGTGCAGGATCATGTCGCGGCTCGGCCGGGCGCGGCCGGTTTCCACGAAGCTCAGATGCTTGGAGGAGATGCTCGCCTCGAGCGCGAGGTCGAGCTGGCTCATGCGCCGGCGCTGGCGCCACTCGCGGAGATGCTCGCCGACCGGCCGCGGAAGGGCTGCTGTGTGCGTGGTTTGCATGGTCTGAGATTAGTGGGGCCGGTGGCCCCGGTTCAATTACCTGCAAGGTAATCGACGCGCCGCCGGGCCGCGGCCTAGCCTTCGCCGCAGTTGGCCGCCCCGGGAAGCTAGTGAGGCCCGAGCCATGGGCCGAGGCGGCTTGGCAGAAGGAGATCAAGACATGACCTTATCCTCGAAACCGGCCTTCCTCCGCCGCGTTCTCGTCCTCGATGCCGTCGCGACCGGCGCCACCGCGCTGCTGGCCGTGGCGCTTGCCGGGCCCCTCGCCGGCTGGCTCGGCCTGCCGGTCGGGCTGCTGCGCGGCGCGGGGCTGATCCTCGTTCCGTTCGTCATCCTGGTGGCCTGGGCGGCGGCGCGCGAGCAGGCGCCGGGCGGCGTGGTCTGGACGATCATCGCCATGAACGGCGCCTGGGTGATCGCCAGCGTCGCGCTCTTGTTGAGCGGCCTGGTGGCCCCCACCGTGTGGGGCATCGCCTTCGTGATCGCCCAGGCCGTGATCGTCGGCGCCTTCGCCGAGCTGCAGATCATCGGCATGCGCAAAGCGGCGGCAGCGGTCGCCGGGTGAGGAAGACCATCTCCCTGTTTGCGGAGTTTTTGCGAGCGGCTAGTCTGACCCGATAATGCCCTCGCCCGCCGCCCGGACACGCGTCCCCCGTCCGGGCGGCAAGGGCGGGTCATCTCACGTGAAGGGACCGCAGGATGACGACCAAGAACCTCGACGAGTTGAACGACATGATGATGCCGTTCGCCAAGCTGCTCGGCATCAAGCTCACCCGCGCCGAGGCCGATCTCTTCGAGGCCGAGATGGAGGTCCGCGACGACCTATGCACCTTTCCCGCGATCCTGCATGGCGGTGCGATGATGGCCTTCGCCGACACGCTGGGCGGCATCGGCGCCTTCGCCAATCTGCGCGAGGGCCAGTCGGCTACGGTAACTGTCGAAAGCAAAACCAACTTCATTGGCGCCGCCCCCACCGGCACCAAGGTGATCGGCCGCTGCACTCCGCTCCACAAAGGCCGGCGCACCCATGTCTGGCAGACGCGCATCGAGACCGAAGACGGCAAGCTCGTGGGCCTGGTCACGCAAACCCAGCTGATGACCTGATCCCGCGTCGGCCCGGACACCAAACGCGCCAAACACACGCCCATATGCGGCCGGGCGGTGGTGAGACGATATGCGCGGGACTGTCCCCGCGATCGGCGTTGACATTTCCGGCCGGGTGCCGTGAACAATTGGGGACGACCGGACACGATTGCCGAACACGATCGAAGGAGAGCACCCATGTCGAGCGACGGACTGCATGCACCGCGCGAGCGTCTCAGCAAGAAAACCTTGGCGATGCATCAGGCTATCGTCTCGCTGATGGAGGAACTGGAGGCGACCGACTGGTACCGCCAGCGCGCCGACGATTGCGACGACCCGGCGCTGAAAGCCATCCTGCTGCACAACATGCGCGAGGAGATCGAGCACGCCTCGATGGTGCTCGAATGGCTGCGCCGCAACAGCGAGGATTTCGACAAGGAGCTGAAGGAATATCTCTTCAGCGAGGGCAATATCGCCGCCCTGGAGGATGCCGCGACGCAGGATTGATCGGCCCGCGAGCAGCGGCGCCAACGGCCCCAATTAACCACTGAACCCCTCGGCGGAGCCCCGAAAGCCGGCCGTTTCTGCGGCTTTACCGGATCTTAGGCAGCAACGCGGTTAACTTCGGTCATTCGACCGCACCCCCCCCAACGCCGAGGCCCGGGCCGTTCGATGACCGCTTCCCTTTCCGCGCCCCGGGCACACCGGCTCGAGGCGATCGCCCTCTTTGCGCCGACCATCTTCCTCAGCGCCTGGCTGCTGTTCCTGGTCCAGCCGCTGTTCGCGAAGATGGCGCTGCCGCTGCTCGGCGGCACGCCCAATGTCTGGAACACGGCGCTGGTCTTCTTCCAGGCGGTGCTGCTGCTGGGCTATCTCTACGCCCACCTTCTGAGCCGTTTTGCGCCGCCGCGCCTGCAGCTCGGCCTGCACGCGCTGGTCCTGGCGCTGGCCTTCATCGTGCTGCCACTCGGCATCGACGCGGTCTGGCGCAATCCCCCGGCCGAGGCGCCGACGGGCTGGCTGTTCGCCCTCTTCGGGGCCTGCGTCGGTCTTCCCTTCTTCGCGATTTCGGCCAACGCACCGCTGTTGCAGCGCTGGTTCGCGCGGACCGGCCACGCGCATGCGCACGATCCCTACTTCCTCTACGGCGCCAGCAATCTCGGCAGCGTGCTGGCCCTGCTCGCCTATCCGGCGTTGATCGAGCCGCTGCTGCCGTCGCGCGGCCAGAGCTGGCTGTGGACCGGCAGCTATGCGCTGCTCGCGGTGATGATCGTCGGCTGCGGGCTGATCTCTGTCGGCGGGCGGGATGACCATCGCCATGCGGCATCCACCCCGGCCGATCATGGGGGCGTGGGCTGGAACGAGCGGCTGCGTTGGATCGCGCTCGCCTTCGTACCGTCGGGGCTGCTGCTGTCGGTCACCACCTTCATCACCACCGACCTCGTGGCTATCCCGTTGCTCTGGGTGGTGCCGCTGTCGCTCTTCCTGCTGAGCTTCGTCTTCGTCTTCGCGCGCAAGCCTGTGATCAAGCACGGCTGGATGCTGACGGCGCAGGCGCCGTTGCTGATTGCCGCCGCCAGCGTCATCTTCGTCTTCGGGAGCAGCGGCGCCTTCTGGCTGATGGGCGTGGTGCTGGCCGCCTTCTTCGTCACCGCGATGGTCTGTCACGGCGAGCTCGCGCGGCGGCGGCCGGCAACCCGGCATCTGACCGAGTTCTATCTCTGGATGTCGGTGGGCGGCATCCTGGGCGGCGCCTTCACCGCGCTCGCCGCGCCGCTCCTGTTCGACTCGGTGCTGGAGTTTCCGCTGCTGCTGGTGCTGGCGGCGCTTCTCCGGCCGAGTGGTCCCCCGCGCGAGACGCGCGACAAGCCCCCCTCAACAAAGCCCAGCCTCGTTCGGCCGCGGCTGCTCGATGTCGGGCTGCCGGCGCTCTGCATCCTCGCCGCCCTGGCGCTCAACCCGCAGATGTCCAATGTCGGGCGCTTCGAGGCGGCGGCGATCATCCTTCTGCTCGGGTTCTGCGGCCTCACCCTTGCGAGCGGGCTCAACCGGCCGCTCCGCCTGGCGCTCGGCCTCGCCGCACTCATCGTGCTCGGGCACCAGGCGGTCTACTGGTTCAAGCAGGAAAACAGCCTCTATGCCGGGCGCAGCTTCTTCGGCGTCTACAAGGTGACGCGCACCGGCGACGGCGCCTTCACCATGCTGACCCATGGCACCACCATCCACGGCGTGCAGAGCACCGAGCCGGCGCGCCGGCGCGAGCCGCACACCTATTATCACCACGAGGCCGGGATCGGCCGCATCTTCGCCGCCGCCGCCCAGCGCGGGATACCGCTCGGCCGGGTCGGCGCGGTCGGGCTCGGCGCCGGCGAGATCGCCTGCTACCGCCGCCCGAAGGCGCGCTGGACCTTCTTCGAGATCGACCCGATGGTCGTGCGCATCGCCCGCGATACACGCCTCTTCCACTTTCTCTCCGACTGCGCCCCCAAGGCGCGGATGGTGGTGGGCGACGGCCGGCTGATGCTGGCCCGCGAGCCGGACCGCGCCTACGACATGCTGATCCTCGACGCCTTCAGCTCCGATGCGATCCCGGTCCACCTGCTGACCCGCGAGGCCTTCGCGGTCTATCTCGCGAAGCTGCGGCCGGGCGGCGTGCTCGCGGTGCATTTGAGCAACCGTTACATCAACCTGAAGCCCGTGGTCGCCGCGCTCGCCGAGGATGCCGGGCTCGCCGGCGCCGTGCTCGACCACTACGTGGCGGCGGGGTTGCGCAAGGGCGGCTACATCGCCTCCTCGACCTGGGTGGCGCTGGCCCGCAGCCCGGCGACGCTCGACCGCTATATCGACCGTAACCGCGCGGCCGGCCCGCATTGGCGGGATCTCGCGAAATGGCGCGGCAAGCGTCTCTGGACCGACGACTATTCCAACGTGTTGGGCACGCTGCGCTAGGCTGGGCGCGTCCGCCTCGGCCCGCCGCTAGAAGCGTTCCGCCCAGGGACGGACGTCGAGCTCGTGCGTCCAGGCTGAGCGCGGCTGGCGGTGGAGGTGGAGATAGTTGGCGGCGATGGCGTCGGGCGCGAGCAGGCCGTCGGGGCCGGCATCCTTCATCATCGCCCGGCCGCGCTCGGTGTCGATCACGCCGTCGATGATGACATGCGCGACGTGGATGTTCTCAGGTCCGAGCTCGCGCGCCATCGACTGGGCGAGCGCGCGGAGGCCGAACTTGCCGACCGCGAGATTGTGAAAGCGCGCGCCGCCGCGGAGCGACGCCGTGGCGCCGGTGAAGATGATGGTACCCGAGCCGCGCGCCTTCATCGCCGCCGCCGCGGCGCGGCCGACGAAGAAGCCGGCCATACAGTTGATCTTCCAGGACTGCTCGAAATGGTCGGCTTGCGTGTCAAGCACGCTCATGATCGAGAAGGTGCCGGCGTTGAAGACGACGAGATCGGGGGTGCCGAGGTCCTTGCCGACCGCCTCGAACAGCGCCTCGACCTGATCTTCTTGCGTCGCGTCGCAGGCATACGCCTTGCCGCCGATCTCCTTCGCGAGCGCCTCAATCGTGTCGGACTTGCGCGCGGCGAGCGCCACCGTCATGCCGTCGCCCGCGAAGAGCCGTGCCAGCGACGCGCCGAGCGCGGGACCCACGCCGACGATGAGAGCGGTTTCCTTTGATGCCATGACAGTGACCGGGCGATGCGACTAGGCGTCGGCGACGTCGACCGCGTCCATGCGGTCGGCGTAGAAGGCCATGTGGTCCTTGATCTCGACGACCTCGTCGAAGGGGATCTCGTAGGACCAGACGGCGTTCTCGGAGCCCTTGTCACCGACCGTGATCGACCAATAGGAGGCATCGCCCTTGAAGGGGCAGTGCGTGCTGTGCTCGGTGCGGGTCAGCACGTCCGCCCGCACGTCGTCACGCGGCAGGTAGTAGACCGGCGGGTAGTTGGCTTCGCGCAGGGTGATCGCGTTCGTCGTCTCCGCGATGGTCTCACCATTGAAGACGACAGAGACGCGCTTACCCTCGCGCTCGAGCGTGATGGTGTGCTCGGGCGCTCGGGCGTAGCCCGGCCCGGGCCCGGCGGTTTGGGGAGATGCGGTCATGCTGCCTCCAGTCTTCACGTTCCGTCGGGTTGATTTCACCACAGAGGTGCAGAGGCGCAGAGAAAAACGCAAATCGTCACCCCCGCGAAAGCGGGGGTCCAGGGATGCCGGCGAACTTCTCGCCCTGTGACCCTGGATTCCCGCTTTCGCGGGAATGACGACATTGGAATGGCAATCGTCCGCTGTGTCTCTGTGCCTCTGTGGTTCCCTTCGCTACTCCGCGGCTTGCGCCTTCTTGGCCTTCTCCGGATGGCGAAAGAGGTCCAGGAGATGGGCCTTGTGGACGGCCGCCGCCTCCATCGCCCGCTCCTTGATGTGGCCGTAGCCGCGGATCACCTCGGGCGTGCGCGCGATCTCCAGGGCGATGCCGTGGTTTTCCTTCTTGAGGCCGGCGAGGATCTCTTCCATCGCCGCCTCGTAGTCGGCGATGAGCGCGCGCTCGGCCTTGCGCTCGGCGGTGTGGCCGAAGACGTCGAGGCGGGTGCCGCGGAGACCCTTGAGCTTGGCCAGCAGCTTGAAGGCGGTGAAGACCCAGCGGCCATAGGTGCGCTTCTGGAGCTCGCCGGTCTTGGGGTCGCGCGGCGCCAGCAGCGGCGGGGCCAGGTGGAACTGGAGCTTGTACTTGCCTTCGAAGGCCTGATGGAGCGCCTTGCCGAAGTCGCCGTCGGTATAGAGCCGCGCCACCTCGTATTCGTCCTTGTAGGCGAGGAGCTTGTAGTAGTAGCGCGCGACCGCTTGCGTGAGATCGGTGGCGCCCTTGGCCAGCTTCTCTTCGGCCTTGCGCACGCGATCGACCAGGGACGCGTAACGCGCGGCGTATTTAGCGTTCTGGTAGTCGGTCAGATCGGCGACGCGGCGTTCGATCATCTCGTCGAGGTCGGCGGAGAACACTCGGTCCTCGGGGCGCTCGCTCTTGGGCTGGGCGATGCGGGCAACGGTCTCGAGATCGACCGCGGCGCGGCGGCCCCACAAGAACGCGTCCTTGTTCGCCTCGACGGCGACGCCGTTCAGCTCGATCGAGCGCATGAGCGCGGCCTCGGAGAGCGGCAGCATGCCGCGCTGCCAGGAATATCCGAGCATGAACATGTTGGCGGCAATGGCATCGCCCATGAGCGCCGTTGCGATCCGGGTCGCATCGAGGAAGTCGACCGAGTTGTGGCCGACCGCATCGCGGATCTGGCCTTCGAGCGCGGCGGCGGGGAATTGCAGATCGGGCTGGCGGGTGAAGTCGGCGGTGGTCGCCTGATAGCTGTTGATGACCGCGCGGGTGCGGGGCTTGGCCATGCGGGTCAGCGCGTCGGCGCCGCCCGCCGTCACCATGTCGCAGCCGATCACCGCATCGGCCTCGCCGGCGGGGATGCGCACGGTGTGGATCTTCTCCGGGTCGTCGGCAATGCGGATATGCGACAGCACCGCGCCGTTCTTCTGCGCGAGGCCCGTCATGTCGAGGATGGTGGCGCCCTTGCCTTCCAGATGCGCCGCCATGCCGATGATCTGGCCGACCGTGATCACGCCCGTACCACCGATGCCGGTGATGACGATGCCGTAAGGGTCTTTGGAGGTGGGTAGCTCGGGGTCGCTCACGGGCGGCGGCGCCTCGGTGACCTGCGCGGCTTCCCTCTTGCGTGGGCGCCCGCCCAGCACCGAGACGAAGGACGGGCAGAAGCCCTTCACGCAGGAATAGTCCTTGTTGCAGTTCGACTGGTCGATGGCGCGCTTGCGGCCGAACTCGGTCTCGAGCGGCGTCACCGAGACGCAGTTCGACTTCTCGCCGCAGTCGCCGCAGCCCTCGCAGACGCGCTCGTTGATGAAGATGCGCTTGGGCGGATCGGGAAACGCCTTGCGCTTGCGCCGCCGGCGCTTCTCGGCCGCGCAGGTCTGGTCGTAGACCAGCACCGAAACGCCCGGCCAGTCGCGGAGCTCGCGCTGGACGTCGTCGAGGGTGTCGCGGTGATGGATGGTGACGCCCGGCGCGAAGTTGGCACCGATCGGGTACTTGTCGGGCTCGTCGGTGACGACGGCAATGCGCTTCACGCCCTCGGCCCAGACCTGATGAGTGATCTGCGGCACGGTCGGCTGGCCCTCGACGGGCTGGCCGCCGGTCATGGCGACGGCGTCGTTGAAGAGGATCTTGTAGGTAAGGCTGACGCCGGCGGCGACCGTGGCGCGGATCGCCAGCAGGCCGGAGTGATAATAAGTGCCGTCGCCGAGATTGGCGAAGATGTGCTTCTCGTTGGTGAAAGGCGCCTGGCCGATCCAGGGCGTGCCCTCCGCCCCCATATGGGTGAAGGTCGCGGTCGAGCGGTTCATCCACAGCGCCATTGTGTGGCAGCCGATGCCGGCGGTGGCGCGGCTGCCCTCGGGCACGCGCGTCGAGGTGTTGTGCGGGCAGCCGGAGCAGAAATAGGGGATGCGCTGGAAGTCGGTCTTGCGGTGGGCGAGCGCGTTGCCCTTCTCTTCGAGGAACTTCAGGCGCTCCTCGATCGCTTCGGATTTGTGAAAGCGCGCGAGGCGCTTGGCGATCACCTTCGCGACCATGCCCGGCGTGAGACCGCCCGTCGAGGGGAGCAGCCATTCGCCGGTCTCGTCGAACTTGCCGACGACGCGCGGGCGCACCGCCTCGTCCCAGTTGTAGAGCTGCTCCTTCAGCTGGTTCTCCACGAAGGCGCGCTTCTCTTCGACCACGATGATCTCTTCGAGCCCCCGCGCGAACTCGCGGATGCCGTGCGGCTCGAGCGGCCAGGGCATGCCGACCTTGTAGAGCTTGATGCCGAGATCGGCGGCCTGCGCATCGCTGATCCCGAGATCGCCGAGCGCCTCGCGAACGTCGGAATAGGCCTTGCCGGAAGCGACGATGCCGAGGCGCGGCGTCTTGCTGTCGAGGATCACCTTGTCGATGCCGTTGGCCCGCGCGAAGGCGAGCGCGGCATAGACCTTGTAGTTGTGCAGCTTGATCTCGGCGCCGAAGCGGTCGTCGCGGATATCGATGTTGAGCCCACCCGCGGGCATCTCGAACTCGGGCAGCGTGACGTGGAAACGTGCCGGGTCGACCGCGACCGTGCTGGCGCTTTCCGCGACCTCGGCGATCACCTTGAAGCCGACCCAGCAGCCGGAGAAGCGCGACATCGCCCAGCCCAACAGGCCGAAGTCGATCATGTCCTGGACGTTGGCGGGGAACAGCAGCGGCGACATCACCGAGGCGAAGATGTGGTCGGTCTGGTGGACCACGGTCGAGGAGCTTGCGGTGTGGTCGTCGCCGACGCAGACCAGCACCCCGCCATTGGGGCTGGTGCCGTGGTTGTTGGCGTGACGCAGCGCGTCGCCCGAGCGGTCGAGCCCCGGGCCCTTGCCATACCAGAGACCGAAAACGCCGTCGTAGTTGGCGCCGGGGAAGAGGTTGAGCTGCTGGCTGCCGAGGACGGAGGTCATCGCCAGGTCCTCGTTGAGGCCCGGCTGGAAATGGATGTGGTTGTCTTTCAGATGCTGGCGCGTGCGCCAGAGCGTGAGGTCGAAGCCGCCGAGCGGCGAGCCACGATAGCCGGAGATGAAGCCCGCCGTGTTGAGCCCCGCCGCGAGGTCGATCTGGCGTTGCATCATCGGCAGGCGGACCAGCGCCTGGATGCCGGTGAGGAACACCCGGCCTTCGTTTTGGGTGTAGCGGTCGTCGAGCTTGGCGTCTTGAAGCGTGGCTGCCGTCACGGCCATCTGCGGTTCGTCCTCTCCCGAGCCTGGGCTGCGTCCTGGGAGGAAGGTAATACTCAACCTGCCCCGCGGCAATCGGGGGGTATGTGGGGGCGCTACAGGATGAGCGGCAATTCAACACTCGGTTCGTCATTCCCGCGAAAGCGGGAATCCAGGGGATGACGGGCGACAATCTTTCCAGCTTCCCTGGACCCCCGCTTTCGCGGGGGTGACGATGTTTTCTGTTACGAGATCGATCGACGACCGAACTTCCGATATTTACACCGCCATGCCGGCGAAGTAGCGCGGGCGCACGCCCGGCGGGACGGTGAGCGGCACGCGGCCTTCGACGTCCCGTCCGAAATAGCTGAGCGGCGCATCGAAGTGGCGGGCGAGCGCCAGCATCGCTTCGTTGTCGGCCTGGGTGAAGAAGAGGATGCCGGC
>CAZBRE010000096.1:0-16846 GCA_964494065.1 uncultured Alphaproteobacteria bacterium | reverse complement strand
TTCTTGGCGCGCAGGTCCCGCAGCTTTGCCTTCTTCAACGCCACCGCGCGTTTGAAATCCCGCAGCGCGCGCGCCTGACGGCCCAGCTTCTCGTACGCAAAGCCCCGCGCCGCATAGGCCTGGTTGGCGCGCGGGTCGATCTTGATGGCCTGGTCGTAATCGCGGATCGAGCGGCCGTACTGCTTGAGCTTGAAGAAGGACTGGCCACGCTGAACGTAGAAGTTCGCCTCGGTCGGCTTCAGCTGGATCGCCTCGCTGTAGTCCTTGATCGCCTCTTTCACCGCGCCGCGCCGGTAATAAGCCAAGGCGCGCTTGCCGTAGTAGTTCGGTTGCTCGGGGCTGATCTTTATGGCGCGCGTGAAGTCGGCGATCGCCTTGCCGTATTGGCGCATCCCGACATAGGCGATGCCCCGCACGTAGTAGACCGGGTCGGCCTTGGGGTTCATCTCCAACGCCTTGTCGTAGTCGGCGATGGCCTTGGGGTATTCCTTGATGGCGCTGTAGGCGAGGCCGCGGCTGTAATAGGCGAGGCTCGCCTTGCTGTTGAGACCGATCGTGTGGCTGTAATCGGCGATCGCCAGGCGATAGCGCTTCATGTGGTGATAGGTGACGGCGCGGTTGTAGACGGCCGTCGCCATGGTCGGGTTAAGCCGGATCGCCTGGGAATAGTCGGAGGCCGCGTGCTCGTACATCTTGCGGCGGAAGTAGGCGAGGCCGCGGTTGTAATAGGTGATCGCCTTGTTGTGCGGATCCCGCAGCCCGGAGGCCAGGATCCGCGAGCATGCGGATATCACCAGGCGATCGTCACGGCCGCCTACGCAGGCTTGTTGGTCGCTGCTGCTTTGCGCCCCGGCGGCCGTCGCCATGACCATCGTGCCGGCGAACGCCAACATCGCCATCGCCGCCCCGCCAAGGAGGGCGGGGGCGATCAATTGTCTCGCTCGCATGTGCAACCCGGTTATCCGTTCCAATCCCAGCCCGGCGATATGGTGCATAAATGACACCCGCGAGGCAACAGCCGCCTGCGCTCATCGTTAACTTACGGCGCGGCTTGAGGGAAAATCCCTGGCACGCCGCAATTCTGTCCGGCGTGGACGCACAAGCCCGCCGGCGCGACATGCATCCGGGCCGCGGGTAGGCTTTGCTGTGGGTGAAGGCTGCCGCTCAGGCGCGCTTCAACGTCAGCACCTGCTTGCCGCTCGGATTGGTGAGAACCAGGGTCTTGCCGCCGTCCTTGAGCTCGGCCTTCCAGTTGATCGTGACCGTGCCGCACTTGATCGCCAGATCGGGCGCTTTGTGGGTGTACGTGCACTTGTTGAAACCGCCGAGAAGGACTTTGCCGTCCTTGTCGAACTTGTAGGACACGCCCTTGTTCGAGCTGGACATTGGGCCGGTGGCCTCGGCGACCTTCCACGAACCGGGAAGACCGGTCTCGCCGCCGCCGTCACTGTCGCCGCAGGCGACAAGGGCAAGCGTCATGGCGCTAACGACAACGACGGCACGAATCGGGGTTCCCGGCACATACGGCATGGTCAATCTCCAATATTCCAATCCAAGATGTGCCCGGGTGGATCGATCATAGGGGAGGCTGTCCAGGCCCGGCAAGCAATGTCGGACCATGCAGCGAAAGCCATAAGCAATCCGGTGGCATACCGGTTCCGTCGGCGGCGCGGCGCTCGTATGGTCGTGATCACGAAGCGGCGATTGGCGGGAGGGATTGGATGATCGAGCGGCCTGGAGGACGCACGTTGGGCGCACGCATAGGCGGGCGGGCGGTGGCAATGGTCGCCCTCTTGTTTGGACTTGCCGCACCCGCTCTTGCCGAGCCGACCTTCGCGCTCGCCTGGTTCGGGCGCGACGGGCGGCTGCTCGTCTCGGTCAGCCCCGATGGGCGCGGCTGGGCGCCGCCGGTCAAGCATCGCGCGGCGATCACCTCGAAGAACGGGCCGGCACTGCTCTACGATGCGCGCGCGGGCTGGCGGCTCTTCTGGTTCACCCCCGATGGCGCCCAGATCGGCATCAGCCGGGGCGACGGAAACGCCCGGCGCGGCGTCAAGTTCGGGCCCATCCGCTTCCAGCCGATCCCGCCGGCCTACCGGCCCTTCGACGATCCCTCGGTGCGGCCCGCCGTGGCCTTCGATGGTGAGCGCCTCGTGCTCGCCTATGGCAGCCGGCAGCCCGGCCATATCGCCGTTGCAACGCTCAATGCCCGCGAGGGCAAATGGCGGTTCGCGAGCCTTGCCGGCGACGAGGGCTGGATCACCCCGCCGGCGCTCGCCTACGGCAACGATCAGTTCCTGCTCGCTTACGTCGTGGCGGCCCCAGGCAACCGGTACCGGCTCATGCTGCGCCGCTCGCAGGGTGGACAACGCTGGTCGCCGCCCTTCGAGCCGAAGCCTCGGATTTATCTGGCGCCTGTGCAGGGGCCGGTCCTCGCCTTCGACGGCGCGCGGTTTCTGCTCGCGATCACCAATCGGCGCGACCGCGACGCGCCGCGCTTTCTCTATCGCTATGACCTTTTCGCCTCGCGGGGCGGCGAACGCTGGCGGCCGCTCGACGGCAGCTTCGTGGCCTGGTCGACGACCCGCGCGGCGATCAGTATGGCGGTGCGGCCCCATGAGCGCTGCGCCCTCGTCGCGGTCTCCAGCAGCCGACCCTCCGGCGGCTTCAAGGCGCGCAATATCCATATCCGCTTCGGCGTCAGCCGGACCGGCGACTGCGCCCGGGCGCGCACATTTCGCTGGGCGCCGCTAAACGCCCCCTTCCCGCCCCGCTCGATGCTCGACCGCGTCGTCGCCGCCGCATACGGCGACCCAGACTAGGCGGCGACCCAGACTAGGCGGCGACCCGGACTAGGCAGCGATCCGGGCTAGGCGGCAAGCCGCCCGCTAAACGGCCCCACGCACAACCTGTCTATCTTGACAATATATGAACACTTGTTTATATGATCATCCATGATCACGGATGACCAAACCCACGAGCTCGCCGACATGTTCCGGCTGATGGGCGATCACAGCCGGTTGCGGATCGTCCTGCAATGCCTCGACGGGCCGACGGCGGTGGGGGAGATCGCCGAGCGGTTAGGGCTTTCGCCATCCCTGGTGAGCCATCATCTCCGCCTGCTGCGCGCCGCCCGCATTGTGCGCGCCGAGCGCGAGGGCAAGCACGTCTACTATTCGGCCGCCGATGCGCATATCAGCGGCGTGCTGCGCGACATGATCGAGCATTTGGTCGAACCCGAAGCGAGCGAGCACTGAGCCCAGAGAGAACGCAATGTCAGCCGGCTGCCACAACCATGAGATCGATCCGGGCGGAGCGCTCGGTGCGCGGGCGCGCCAGGTGCTGTGGATCGCGCTCGTGCTCAACGCGGCGATGTTCGCGGTCGAGATCGGCGCAGGGCTGGCGGCCAAGTCGGTAGCGCTGCAGGCCGATGCGCTCGACTTCCTGGGCGACGCGGCGACCTATGCGATCAGCCTCGCCGTGCTCGGCCGGCCGCTGCGCTGGCGCGCGGGGGCGGCAATGCTGAAGGGCGTGTCTCTTGGCGCCTTAGGTATCTGGGTCGCGGTGGCGACCGTCTTGAGCGCGCTCGCGCAGCCCCTGCCCGACCACACGGTGATGGGCGGCGTTGGCGTGCTGGCGCTCGTGGTCAATGCCATCGTCGCGGTGATGCTCTTCCGCATGCGCGGCGGCGACGCCAATCTGCGCTCGGCCTGGCTCTGCAGCCGCAACGATGCGATCGGAAACCTGGCCGTCCTGGCCGCGGCGCTCGGCGTCTTCGGCACCGCCACCGTGTGGCCCGACCTCATCGTCGGCGCGGTGATGGCAGCCCTGGCGCTCAGCGCCTCGGTCACCATCCTCCGCCAAGCGCGGGGTGAGTGGCGGACCGCGGCGGTTGCGCCTGCCGAATAAGCGGCACCTACCGCTTCCTCTCCCCCACCCGGCGGATCCGGCCGTCGCGTTTCCCACGCAGGGGCGAATGGGCGGCGATGTACTCGGCCACCGCGTCCTCCAGATTGACGCCGCCGTCGTAAGGATCGATCGCTTTCTCCTTGAAGACCTTGTAACCGTCGCCGCCGGCGCGGAGGTAATCGATGGTGGCCACCTTGTAGACCGTATCGTCCTTCATCGGCACCCAGCGCCGGCCCTTGCGCACGTTGACCGAAACGATGCGCCTCCCCACGGGTTTTGCCGGATCCCAGACGAAGCGCATGCCCGAGACCTGCGGGAAGCGCCCGGCGCCTTCCTTCACCTGGCTGACCCCGTGCTCGAGGGCGGCGCGGATGTCGCGGCCCTTCAGCTTCAGGGTCGCGAGCGCATTCTGGAAGGGCAGCACGACCAGGATCGAGCCCATCGTCGCCGGGCCCTTGGCCATGCTGGCGCGCACGCCGCCGCCATTGATGAAGGCGATCTGCGTGCCCTGGGCGCGGGTCTTCCAGACGAGCGCATCGGCGACCATGTTGCCCATCGTGCATTCGCGCGAGCGGCAGGTGGGGGTGCTGCCGTCGAAACCGGTGGCGAGCTGACCCACCGCCTTGCCTCGGAGCGCATCGACCGGCCCGCGCATCTCCTTGATCAGCGCTTCCATCTTCGGATGCTTGGCGATGTCGAAGCTGACCGGCACCAGATCGCCCTGCCATTTGACCGGCACGCCGACGGCATCGAAGGTGACCTCGAGCTTGCCGACATAGCGCGAGAAGGCGAAGGCCTGGACCACCAGGACCGGCTTGCCCGAGGGCGATTTCACCACCACCGGATAGGGCCCGTCCGCGCCGCGCACCGTGTTCGACAGCAGCGTGTTGGTGTGCCCGCCGACGATCACGTCGATCCCCTCGACCGTGGCGGCGACATGCTTGTCACGGCCGAATCCCGCATGGCTGACGGCGACAATCTTGTCGATGCCCTGGGATTTCAGGATCGCGATGGCGCCGGTCAGCACCGATTCGGCGGCCTGGAAGCGGACCCGTTTGCCGACCTTGGAAAGCTCCGGCGTCTCCTCGGTCGTATAGCCGACGATGCCGATCCTTTGTCCGCCCACCTGCAGCGTGACGAAGGACCGGATGAGACGGTCCAGCGCAGGCTCGTGCGTGGCATCGATATTGGTGGCGACGACCGGAAATTGGGCTGACCGGATGAAGCGCGCGAGCACGGCCGGGCCGTCGTCGAACTCGTGATTGCCGATGGCGCTGGCGTCGTAGCCGATAAGGTTCATCGCCCGGACGGCGAGCCGACCCTTGTACATGCGGTAGAAGAGCGAGCCCTGGAACTGGTCGCCGCCGGAGAGCACGATCGGGTTCGTCGAGGATTTGCGTAGGCCGTGGATCAACGTCATCAGGCGCGGATAGCCGCCATAGCATCGCTTCTTCGCCCGGTCCTTCGCGCCGCAGGTATTGTTGTAGGCGGTCACCGGGTCGACGCGGTCGTGGACGTCATTGGTATGGATGACGGTGAGGGTGAAGGGCGTCTCCGCGTGTGCGTGACGGGGCGGTGACGCAAGCCCCATCAATGCGAGCAGCAGGATCACGAATGACGTGCGCTGGCGCGCAGCGGACTTGGCGGACATGCGGCTCTCCGGAAGGGCCGTGAGGCTGGTCGAAACGCGATGCTCCCACCGCGGGCGGATCGCTGTCAACGGATCGCGGCGAGGCGTGATAACCTGACCGCGTCCTGCCGCCGCCCAACGAGCACCCGTCCATGATCCTCCGCTTTCTTCCCCACTCGCCCTACGTACGCAAGGTCCTGGTCGCCGCCCGCGAGCTTGGGGTGATCGATGCGATCGATGTCGTCGAGGCGCATGTCTTCGACCCGGAGACGCCGCTTCTGGACGAAAATCCCATGGGCAAGGTGCCGGCGCTGATCCGCGACGACGGCTCGGTGCTCTATGATTCGACGGTGATCTGCGAATGGCTCGACGGCGAAGACGGGCGCAACCGGCTGTTTCCCGCCGCGGGCGAGGCGCGCATCCAGGCGCTGCGGCGGAACGCGCTGGGCGACGGGCTGGGGCAAGCCGCGACCTGGAACATCCGCGAGCGCTACCGGCCCGACGATGAGCGCTCCGAGGGCTACATGGCGTATTACGAGCGGACCATCGACCGCTGCCTGGCGGCGTTGGAGGCGGAAGCCCGGGACGAAGGCTGGGACTTCGCCGCCGCGGACGGGCGCTTCGACATCGGCGACATCGCGGTCGCCTGTGCGATTTCCTATCTCGATTTCCGCTATCCCGAGCGTGGCTGGCGGGAGCAGTGTCCGACGCTCGGCGGGTGGGTCGCCGGCGCGTTCGCCCGGCCGTCAATGACCGCCACGGAACTCGGTCCCTACACCGGACCGCTCAGCCCATAGTGTTGGCCACAGCATTGCCCATCGCATTGCCCATAACATCGTATGTAGGTGTTGTATTAACGGCACGCTTGGAGCGGTGACCGTCGCGACATGATGCACCGTTCATTAACCATTCCCTAACACGCGGATATTATGCCTATCGTGACGCGCTTCGAAATTTCGTCGGTGCGCGGCTTCTAGGATCGGACGTCACGAAGCATGGGTTCCTACAATTTCTCGCGCCTGCGCGCGCTGGTCGTCGATGACGACCCCAACATGCGTACGATCCTGCGCATGACGCTGCAGGCATGCGGCTTCCAGGAGCTCGAAGTCGCCTCGAGCGGACCCAAGGGCTACGATCTCCTGCAGTCCTTCCGGCCCGATCTCGTCATCACCGACTGGGAGATGCGCGGCGGCAACGGCGTGGATCTGCTGCGCCGCGTGCGCACCGATCCGGCCAGCCCCGACCAGTTTCTGCCGATCGTCGTTTTGAGCGGCTACGCCTACCGCGAGAGCATCGCCGAGGCGCGCGATGCCGGCGCCACGGATTTCCTGGTCAAGCCCGTCTCCGCCAAGCGCGTCGTCTCGCGGATCACGGGGCTGATCGAGAATCCGCGGCCCTTCATCAAGACCAAGGATTTCTTCGGGCCCGACCGGCGGCGGCGCGCCGACCCGGATTATGACGGCCCCAATAATCGGACCGCCCCGCCCGTCGACGCCTCGATCGACGAGCTGACCTTCGAGCCGGCCGGCGATGGTGACGAACTGGCCTTCGAGGAGCAGTCGACGCCCGCGCAGATCTTTCGCCCGCCCAACAAGCTCATCGAAACGCTGGGCCCGCTCGACGGCCCCGATCCGGACATGCTGATTGCCCAGATCGAGGCCAGCATTGCCGGGCTGAAGAAGCAGTATCTGAGCTGGGCGGAGGCCGACCTTAAGGCGTTATACCGCGCGCTCGATGCCGCGCGGCGCCATCTGAGCGATGCCGAGAACCATGTGAAATCAATGAGCGAAACCGCCCATTCGATGCGCGGACAGGGCGGTACATTCGGCTATCCCCTGATCACTGAAATTGGCAATTCGCTCTGCGAACTGACCGAAAAGGCCGAGGAATTCGGCGCGGCTGAAATCGAGGCGCTCGAGCTTCACGTGCGGGCGATCCATACCGTGATCGAGGGCCGTATCGAAGGCGATGGCGGCGAGGCCGAGCGGACCATGCTGGCGGGACTGCATGCCGTGAATGCCCGGTACGGCTGTTAACGCAGTCCTCCGCCGCCGTCTTGAACTTTTTCTTGCGCTCCACCCTCGACTTACGAGAAGAACGGCAAAGCGATCAGCAGGCCGAAAGGTGCCGCGATCAGGGCGCCCATTGCGAATGCGAAAACGTTAAGGGCTCTGTGTCCCAGGCCGCCCCAGAAGGTATCGTCGGAATACATCGGTGCCACTCCCAATTCGGGTTCGTTATCGGGGATCATAGGTATGAGACGGCCAGGGCGCTGTGACGGCCGTCACAGGGGGGCAATTTTTTTTCATGGCTTCGGGAATCTCCCGAATCGGCCGGTTTCCCGGGGGTTCGAGGCGATCGCGGCGCGCGACAAAGCGTAAAGGCCGTTGTATGAAGCCGCGCATGCGACCCTCCCGACTGATTTTCTCTCTCATATTCCTGATCGTCCTGGCCGGCGTGGCGATGCCCGCCGCCGCCGAGGGCATACGCGTATCCGCACGGCCCGTGGCGCTGCAGTCCGACAATCCAAAGCGCGTGAAGGCCGGCCGCCTGGTCTATCGCGGCGGGATCGAGATCAAGGCGCGGCACAAGCGCTTCGGCGGCCTGTCGGGCCTGCATGTGAGCGCCGATGGACAGCAGCTCACCGCCGTCTCCGATGTCGGGCGCTGGGTCACCGGGCGGCTCGTCTACGACAAACGCGGCTGGCTCTCCGGGCTGCGGGGTGTGCGGATGGCGCGGCTGCGCCGACCGGACGGCGGCACGGTGGGTTGGCGCGAGCGCGACGCCGAATCGCTGGCGGTCCTGCCCGACGGGCGTTTCGTGGTCGGCTTCGAAGGCGAGCCGCGGATCTGGGTCTATCCCAAGGCCCGGACCCCTTTCGCCGGCCGACCGCGGGCGATCCGCATCCCCAAGGGGCTCGAATTCGCCTCGCGCAATGCCGGGCTCGAGGCGCTGACCGCGACCTTGCGTGGCCGTCTCTTCGCGCTCGCCGAGGATCTGCCGGCCAATGGCGGCGTCGATCTCGGCACCCATGCCGGCTGGATCCAGACGAAGCGCGGCTGGACCGCACTCGCCTATGACCGGCGGAGCGTCTGGCGGCCGACCGGGGCGGCGACCTTTCCCGCCGGCACGCGCCATGCCGGCGATCTCCTGGTCGTGGAGCGGGCGCTCTTTCTCTTCGCCGGGTTTCAGGCGCGGATCATGCACCTGCCCCGCGCGGCCCTTAAGCCCGGCAGGACGATGAAGCCGATCGAGCTGGCGACGCTGGCGAGCCCCATGCTGGTCGACAATTTCGAGGGTATTTCCGCCCGGCTCGGCCCCAATGGCGAGACCCTGATCTACCTCATCTCCGACGACAATTTCCGCAGCAGCCAGCAGACCCTGCTGATGATGTTCGCACTGCCCTAGGTTCAGGGCCGTAAGTCCGGCCACAAAAAAGCCCGCGAGCGGGGCTCGCGGGCTGGCCGGTTACGAATACGTCGATAGAAAACGCTAGGCGGTGGCTTCCTTGGCCTTGGCGGCGCGCTGGATGCGGCGCTTCAGCTTGCGCGCCTCGGGGGCGAGCGCGGCGTTGCTGGTGCCGAGGAGATAGGCGTCGAGCCCACCATTCTTGTCGATCGAGCTGATCGCGCGGGTCGAGAGGCGCATGCGCACCGTCTGGCCAAGCGCCTCGGAATGAAGCGAGGCGGTCTGCAGATTGGGCAGCCAGCGCCGGCGGGTCTTGTTGTGGGCGTGGCTGACATTGTTGCCGGTCTGAACGCCCTTGCCGGTGATCGCGCAACGTCGCGCCATGGCTCGCACTCCTCGGGGAAAACTGGAATTCGCTAAAATGCATCCGGCCGCCAATGGCGGCCAGGCACGCAGCGCTATTTAGGAGATGGAGGCGGACCCGTCAAGGCTGGCCGCAACGCATCGACATATGCGTCAAGGCTAGCGGCCCTTGCCGAGGAAGGCTTTCAGCAGCTTTTCGGCCGCCATGGTAGGCGCGAGCTTGCCCGAGGCGACCTGATTTTCCAGCCGCGTGATCTGCTTGCGGACGCCGGCATGCTCGCGGAAGGCCGCGGTCAGCGTCTCGGTGATCTCGGCCCACATCCAGGCCCGGGCCTGCTCGGCGCGGCGGGCCTCGATGGCGCCGGCCTCGTCCATCACGCGGCGATAGTCCCCCACGGTCTCCCAGACCTTGGCAACCCCCTCGCCCTTGAGCGAGGAGACCTTGAGGACCGGCGGGAACCAGGCAGCGGATGGCGGGCGCATCAGGCCGAGCGCGTTCTGGTATTCGGCGGCGGTGCGCTGGGCGGCGGCGGCGAGGTCGCCGTCCGCCTTGTTGATGACCAGGAGATCGGCGAGCTCCATCACCCCGCGCTTGATGCCCTGAAGCTCGTCGCCGCCGGCCGGCGCCAGCAGCAGAATGAACATGTCGACGAGGTCGGACACCGCGGTTTCGGCCTGGCCGACGCCGACCGTCTCCACGATCACCACGTCGAAGCCGGCGGCCTCGCAGACCAGCATCGCCTCGCGGGTGCGCCGCGCCACGCCGCCGGGGGTCATGCCCGCGGGCGAGGGCCGGATGAAGGCGGCCTCGTTCCTGGCCAGCGTCTCCATGCGGGTCTTGTCGCCGAGGATCGAGCCGCCGCCGCGCTTGGAGGACGGATCGACCGCGAGCACCGCGACCCGGTGGCCCGCGCCGATCAGATGGCCGCCGAAGGCCTCGATGAAGGTCGACTTGCCGACGCCGGGCACGCCGGTGATGCCGAGCCGCACCGAAGCGCCGGTGCGCGGCAGCAGCGCGTTCAGGAGATCGGTCGCTTCCGCGCGGTGCTCGGGCTTGGTCGATTCAACGAGGGTGATCGCCTTGGCGAGCGCGCGCCGGTCGCCGGCGAGCAACGGCTCGAGGAGCGCCGCCGACGGCGCGGCTGGCTTCGCGGATGGTTTCCGGGGGCTCACGCGGCTTTCATCCAGTCGAGGCAGCGCGCGAGCTCGCCCGGCATGTCGGCGGCGTCGAAGCGGCAGCGGAAGCCGTGGCCGGGCAGGATCCACTCGAAGCGGTAGGCGGACAGGCGCTCGACCGAGCGGACGAGTTCCCCCCAGTCATACCAGCAGACGCCTCGGAAGGCGTAGATCTGGCCGAGTGTCGGCGACCAGGCGATGTGGTCGCCGGTGAAGAGGAAGCGGTCGTCGAAGAGCAGGCACATCGAGCCGCGCGTATGGCCAGGGGTCGGGATGAGGGTGAGGTCGGGGGCAAGCGCGACCGGCGCGTCGCCCTCGATCTTGATCTCGACGTTCCGTGTGCCCGGCCGGACATCGGCGGCATGGAGGATGCGCTCGCAGCCGAAATGGTCGCGGAATTTCGCGTGGTCGGCCACGTCGTCCATATGCGTGAGGTACATGTATCGAAGGCCGCCCAGCGCCTCGATGCGCTCGACCAACGGGCGGGCGAAGCGCGGCGAGTCGATCAGCACGTTGCCGTCCTCGCGCAGGATGAGATAGCTCGCCGCGCCGAAGCTGTCCTCCGAGTGGTAACCGCAGTGATGGACCGGGTACTCGATCGGATCGGGAAAGGCGGCGCGGGCGGCGGCGAGATCGCGCTTGTCCTCGGTGCCGATCGCGGCGACGGGGCAGGCCAGGATCGCCATCTCGGCCCGGTGCACTTCGTCCGCGGTCTCGGGCTGGCGGTAGACGCGGCTCGCATCGCCCTGCCCCTCGAAGCTCGCCGGCGCCACCCAACGGCAGGTCGCACAGTCGATGCAGGTCGCATCGACGTAGAACGCGCCGGGCGCGTTGGTTTTCAGGCGCTTGGCGGCGGAAGCCATGGGAGCAGTATAGCAGGCGCAGGCAGCGGCGAACGAGTTAGAGATCGGTGCCGCGCATGGCGTAGGCGCGCTTCCAGGTCTCGCTGTGATTGCGCAGGAACATGAGCTTGCGATCCGCGGGCACCACGACCCAGGCCTTGGCCGCGAGCTCGCGCTCGAGCTGGCCCGGCCCCCAACCCGCATAGCCGCGCAGGAAGATCGCCTGCTTCGGCCCCTTGCCGCGGCCGATCGCCTGCAGCACGCTGGGATCGCCGGTAAGCGCGAGGCCGCCCGGCGCGTCTCTGGTATCCTTGCCCTTGTAGTCGCGGGTATGGAGAACGACCGCGATATTGCGCTCGACCGGCCCGCCCCAATGGATATCGATGTTGCCCGTGACGCCGTCGGCCTTGCTGCCGAGCGCGGCCAGGATCTCGGCGATCGGGCGGTGGCCGTTCACCCGGTTGATGACGAAGCCGAGCGCGCCCTTTTCGGTGTGCTTGACCATGAAGATCACGGTAGCGCGGAAGCGGTCGGGCATCTCCGGCACGGCGACGAGGAACTGCCCCGCGATCGAGCGATGCGCCGGCGCCTCGGCCGCCCGCCCGCCCTCGCCCGGCAGCACGACGGTCAAGACGGCAACGATGACGAAGGAAAGACCAGCACGGCGCATGAGCGTGATGGTGCCCGATCGGCACGCGCGATGACAAGCGCATTCCCAGCGGCACCATGCAACGCGACGGCAGGACTGTGGCGCGCTTGCGCCAGTGCAACAGAAAAACACCACGCATATGCGCGGCGGATTGTCATCGCGGGTTGCTCGCTTATGATGTCGCCCACGCTTAAGCGCAAAGGGGGGACGAGATGTCGGGATGGCGTGGGCTTGCGGCCCTGATGGTTGGATTGTGCGTGCTCTCAACGAGCGCCGCACGCGCCGAGCAGCTCTTCCCCGAGCACAACACCGCCTATCTCGCGGCCATGGGCGGCGCGTGGGAGAGCGGCCTCGGCGGCAACAGCCGACGCACGGCTGCCGCCTTCGGTGCGGAATACCGCTTCGGCGAGCATCTGTGGATCGTGCATCCCTTCCTCGGCCTCAACGCGACCAGCAAGGGCACGATCTTCGGCTATGGCGGCTTCCTCTTCGATGCGTCCGTGATCGACAAGCTCTGGTTCACGCCGAGCCTGGCGGTCGGCGGCCTTGGCCGCGGCGGCGGCTCGAACCTCGGCAGCATCATCCAGTTCCGCTCGGCGATCGAGCTTTCCTACGAGTTCAACAACAAGGCGCGCCTCGGCATCCGCTACGAGCACATCTCGAATGCGGGCATCGAGCATCCCAATCCGGGCACCGAGAATATCTGGCTCGTCTTCTCGGTGCCGACGTCGAAGCTGTTCGGCAGGTAACGCGCAAAAGCTTAGAGCGATGGGCGAGGCCCGCTACCGCTATCCCGACGCCATCGTCAGCACCGACTGGCTGGCCGCGCATTTGGACGATGCGGGCGTGCGGGTGTTCGACTGCACGACGTACCTCGCGGCGTCCGATACGCCGGACAAGCCCTACAGGGTGGTGAGCGGGCGCGCCGACTACGCGGCGGCGCATATTCCGGGCTCGGCTTTCCTCGATCTGCAGGAAGAGCTTTCCAAGACGCCGAGCCCCTACCGCTTCACCATGCTGCCGCTCGACGAGCTTGCGGTGCGCTTCGCCCGCCACGGCATCGGCGACGGGGTGCGCGCGGTGCTCTACAGCCGCAAGAGCCCGGTCTGGGCGAGCCGGATCTGGTGGATGCTGCGCGCGGTGGGCTTCGACAATGCCGCGCTGCTCGACGGCGGCTGGGACAAGTGGAGCGCGGAAGGCAAGCCCGTCTCCGACGAGCCCGTGTCCTTCCCGCCGGCGACGCTGAGCGTGACGCCGCGGCCGGAGATCTTTGTCGGCAAGGAAGCCGTGAAAGGCGCGATCGGCGATGCGGGGGTGTGCACGATCAACGCGCTGCTGCCCGAGCTGCATCGCGGCGAAGACAAGCGCTACGGCCGGCCGGGGCGCGTGCCGGGCAGCGTCAACGTGCCGGCGGCGACGCTCTACGATAAGGAAACCCTGGAGCTGCCCTCACCCGAGGCGGCGGCGCAGGCCTTTGCGGGCGTGGGCGCGGAGCCCGATAAGCGCGTCATCACCTATTGCGGCGGAGGCATCGCCGCGACGCTCGACGCCTTCCTGTTGCATCAGCTCGGCTACGAGGACATCGCCGTCTACGACAACTCGATGAGCGAATGGGCGACCGACGAGAGCTTGCCGATCGAGACGGGGTGAGGGGGGCCCCGACCCTCGTGCTTCGACAAGCTCTGCATGAGGGCCTCTGTTAGACGCAAAGCGATCACCTCATCCTGAGCTTGTCGAAGGATGACTTTGGCGAGGGGCAAGGCAAGAAAAGCAATATCTTGCCCCCCTACTCCGCCGCCGCCGTCTCCTCGCCTTCGATCGGCTCGCCCTTTTCCTGGGCTTCCTGCTGGCGGCGCCACATGGCGGCGTAGGCGCCGTCCTCGGCCAATAGCTTGGCATGCGTGCCGCGCTCGACGACGCGGCCGTGGTCGAGGACGAGGATCTCGTCGGCCTCGACGACCGTGGAAAGGCGGTGGGCGATGACCAGCGTGGTGCGGTCGGTGGAGACCTGTCGGAGGCTCGCCTGGATGTCCTTTTCCGTATGCGTGTCGAGGGCGGAAGTGGCCTCGTCGAAGAGCAGGATCGGCGGGTTCTTCAGGATCGTGCGGGCGATGGCGACGCGCTGCTTTTCGCCGCCGGAGAGCTTGAGGCCCCGCTCGCCCACCATGCTCTCGTAGCCGTCGGGAAGCTTGGCGATGAAGTCGTGGATCTGCGCCATGCGCGCGGCCTCCTCGACCTCGTCCTTGGTGGCGCCGGGCCGGCCATAGGCGATGTTGTAGTAGATCGTGTCGTTGAAGAGCACAGTGTCCTGGGGGACGATGCCGATGGCCGCGCGCAGGCTCGCTTGCGTGACGTCCCTGATCGGCTGGCCGTCGATGGCGATGGCGCCGTCGGTCGCATCGTAGAAGCGGAAGAGCAGGCGCGAGATCGTCGACTTGCCCGAGCCGGTCGGGCCGACGATGGCGACGGTCGAGCCGGGGGCGGCGGTGAACGAAAGATCGTGCAGGATCTGCCGCCGCTCGTCGTAGCTGAAATTGACGTGATCGAAGCTGATCTCGCCCTTGCCGACCTGAAGCGCCTTCGCGCCGGGGGCGTCGGCCACCTCCTCGTTCACGTCGAGCAGCGAGAACATGCGCTCCATGTCGGTCAGCGACTGCTTGATCTCGCGGTAGACGAAGCCTAGGAAGTTGAGCGGCAGGTAGAGCTGGATCATGTAGGTGTTGACCAGCACGAAGTCGCCGACGCTCATGGTTTTGTTCACCACGCCCATGCCGGCCATGTACATCACCAGCGTGAGCCCGATGGCGATGATGGCGCCCTGGCCGACATTGAGCGCCGAGAGCGTGGTGCGCGAGAGGACGGCCGCCTTCTCGTAGCGCTCGAGCGCGCTGTCGAAGCGCCGCGCCTCGTGGCCCTCGTTGCCGAAATACTTGACCGTCTCGTAGTTGAGCAGGCTGTCGACCGCCTTGGTGTTGGCCTCCTCGTCGGTCCGGTTCATGGCGCGGCGGTATTTGATGCGCCACTCGGTGACGGTCATCGTGAAGACGATGTAGCCGAAGATGGTCACGAAGGTGACGAGCGCGAACCAGACGTTGTAGAGATACCAGAGGATGCCGCAGACCATGAAGATCTCGACCAGCGTCGGGATCACGTTGAACAGCATGAAGGAGAGCAGGAACTCGATGCCCTTGGTGCCGCGCTCGATGGCGCGGGAGAGCCCGCCGGTCTTGCGCTCGAGATGGAAGCGGAGCGCCAGACGATGGAGATGCTGGAAGGTGCGCAGCGCCACCGTGCGGATCGAGCGCTGGGCGACCTTGGCGAAGATCGCGTCGCGCAACTCGCTGAACGCCACCGTCAGCACGCGGACGAGGCCGTATGCGATGAGCAGGTCGATCGGCACGGCGAGGACGATCGTGGTCCCGTTCTGGCCGGTCAGCACGTCGACCGCGCTTTTGTACAAGATCGGCACGTAGACGTTTGCGAGCTTGGCGCCGACCAAAAGGATCAGCGCCACGAAGACGCGCAGACGCATCTCGACCCAGATCTCGCTGGTCCCGCGCTTGGGCCAGAGATAGGGCAGCAGCGTGGCCATGGCCCGGCGCTGGTGGCCGGACTGGCGCTCCTTGTCGGCCTCGCTGACCGTGTCGTTCATGGACGGGAATCCTCGCGCGGGGTCATGAGCCTAGATGGGGCGGAACACGTGGGCTGGCAAGGCAAACCGCGTGTCCGCGCGAGGAGCTTGACACTTTCATTACACTGTCGTGCTAGATACGGGGGCATGACCGAGCCGACGGACGAGTTCGACCACCCGACGCTGCTGAGGTTCCTCGACTATTGGCGCAGCAAGTGCCGCGAGGGCCGGCTGCCCGCACGCGCCGATATCGATCCCATCGACCTCCCCGACATGCTGCCGGGGATCATCATTATCGAGATCGTGGACGAAGGCGAGCGACGGCGCTACCGCTTCCGGCTGTTCGGCACCGCGCATGTCGAGTTCAACCAGCGCGACCTGACCGGCCAATGCATCGACGAGGTCTTCGGGCCGGACGACGCGGCGCGGACCGAGGCGACCTACGCCGAGGTCATCGCCTCCGGCGAGCCCCACTATTGGCGCACCAACGTCATGCTGCCCGGCCGCGAGTTCGTGCACTATGAACGAGTCATAGTGCCGCTGGCGAGCGACGGCGAGACGGTGGACATGCTGATCGGCATGTTCATCTTCGACCGCATCGAGCCCGCCAAGGGCAGCTAGGCGGCACTGCGGCCGGATCGGCCTCCGTTGCAAAGCCGGGCGTAGCTGATATCGTCCGCGGCGCGCTCTTAAGAGCGTCTATCCCAAGAACGAGAAAGACGAGCCATGGCCGCATCCGGCGGCAAGACAGAGCGCGAAAGCGGCCGGTTGGGGGTCGCCATCCTCGCCAACGACCGGGTGCAGGACTGGCTGATCGCCTTCCTGGAGAGCTTCCGCCAGCACAATCCCGAGCTGGCGCTGTTCGTCCTGCCCTATGACGAGCGGACGGAGAAGGTGCGCGCGCTCGCCGAGCGCTACCGCTTCAGCTTCGTCGATCACGACTTCGCCGAGCTCGACCGGTTCGCGCGGCGGCTCTATCCCTTCCATCCGCGCAAGCGACGGCGGGTGCGGAAGTTCGGCGCGCTCGATCTCGACCTCGATACGGTGATCTATGCCGATGTCGACACAGTGGTGCTCGACGATTTCAGCCCGCTCGGCGGGCTGCTCAAGACCGGCGAGGTCGAGCTCGTCTATGCCAGCCGCTCGCCGGGCTATGTCTACAAGGCGGGCTACCAGGCGATCCCGGGCCTGGAGGCCGCGACCGAGTTCAGCGACGGCTTCTTCGTGACCTCGCGGCG
>CAZBRE010000095.1:0-16866 GCA_964494065.1 uncultured Alphaproteobacteria bacterium | reverse complement strand
GCCGGCTACGGCCGCGGCGAAAGGAAGCTGCCCGTCTACAAGATGCCGCATCTCGAAGGCTGGGCCGCGGCCGACAGCAAGCTCTTCCTGCCGGCGGTCGGCCGGCACGAGCTACTCGTCGTCGATGCACGAAGCTGGAAAGAGGTCGCCCGCATAAAGGTCCACGGCCAGCCGGTCTTCGCCGTGGCCCGCCCCGACGGCCGGCAAGTCTGGGTCAACTTCGCCCATCCCCTGAACGACACGCTGCAGGTGATCGACGTCGCGACCATGACGATCATCAAAGAGTTCAAGCCCGGCAAGGCGATCCTCCACATGGAGTTCACCCCGCGCGGCGAGCAGGTCTGGGTCTCGGTGCGCGACGCCGACCGCGTCGACGTCTACGACACCCGCACCTTCAAGCGTCTGACCGCCATCACGGCGGAGAAGCCCAGCGGCATCTTCCTCTCTGCCCGCGCCCACAAGACCGGGCTCTAGGGATACCGGCCGTGAGCGAAAGCCAGATCACCCCGACGATATCGAACCTGCCCGGGGCCGACGCCGGCGACCTCGAACGCCGGATCGTCGATCGCTATCAGGACGGCTTCCCGCTCGACCCCGCCCCCTTCGCCGCCATCGCCGAGGCGCTCGACGTCACGCAGGCGGAGGTGATCGCCGCGCTGGAGCGCCTGGAGGCTCAGGGCGCGCTCAGCCGCATCGGCGCCGTCGTGCCCCCCAACCGGGTCGGCGCCAGCACGCTGGCCGCGATGGCGGTGCCGCCCGATCGGCTGGAGGCCGTCGCCGATCTCGTCAGCCGTCACGTGGCCGTCAACCACAACTACGAGCGCGCGCACGACTTCAATCTCTGGTTCGTGGTCGCGGCAGCGAGCCGCGAAGCTGTCGAGGCGGCGTTGCGCGACATCAATGCCGCGACCGGGCTCGAGGTCTTGGATTTGCCCCTGGAGGAGGCCTACCACATCGATCTGGGGTTCAAGGTCCGATGGAACGACTGAACGAGACCGAACGCACGATCCTGGGGCTGATCGAAGACGGTCTGCCGTTGACGCCGCGCCCGTACCAAGAGATCGGTGCGCGCGCGGGACTGCCCGAAGCGGAGGTGATCGACGCCGTCGCCCGACTCAAGCGGCGGGGCTTCATCAAGCGCTTCGGCCTGGTCGTCCGCCACCACGAGCTAGGCTACCGCGCCAACGCCATGGTCGTGTGGGACGTGCCCGATGAGGAGGTCGGCGAGGTCGGCCGCCTGATGGCGACCTTCCCCTTCGTCACGCTCTGTTATCGCCGGCCGCGGCGGCTGCCGGATTGGCCCTACAACCTCTTCTGCATGATCCACGCCAAGGATCACGGCGAGGCACGGGCGCATGTGGGCGACCTCACCGAGGATCTCGATCTTGCGCATATCGCGCGCGAGATCCTGTTCAGCCGCCGCCGATTCAAACAAAGGGGCGCGCGCTATTGCGCGCCGGAAGAACGGAGCGCCTGATGGACGCCGTCAACCGCCGCATCATCAACGCCTTCCAGGGCGGCTTTCCGATCGCCGAACGGCCCTATGCTGAAGCCGCCATGCGCGTCGGCATCGAAGAGGACGAGCTGATCGAGCGCATCGAGGAGATGCTCGAAGCCGGCACGCTGACGCGCTTCGGCCCGCTCTACAACGCTGAGGCGATGGGCGGGGCGCTCACCCTCGCCGCGCTCGCAGTCCCGGTGGAGCGCTACGACGAGGTCGCGGAAATCGTGAACGGCTTCCCGGAAGTCGCGCATAACTACGAGCGCGCGCATGCCCTCAACATGTGGTTCGTGATCGCAACCGACGACCCGGCTCGCGTGGCCACGGTGATCGATGAGATCGGGGCAAAAACCGGCCTCACCGTCTACGACATGCCCAAGAAGGAGGAGTTCTTCATCGGACTCCATTTCAACCTATGACCGCGCAGCCCAACAGAACCGAGCCGCCCGTCGATGCCACGGATCGCCGCATCATCGAGGCGACACAGGAGGGCCTGCCGCTGACGCCGCTTCCCTATCACGAACTGGCGGCGGAGCTGGGTCTTGCGCCCGACGATGTCATGGCTCGCATGCGCGCGATGCTCGAGCGCGGCGTCATCCGCCGGATCGGCGTGGTGCCGAACCATTATGCGCTCGGCTTCGAGGCCAACGGCATGTCGGTCTGGGACGTGCCCGACGCGCGCGCGCATGAGCTCGGACATGAGATCGGTGCGCTCGATTTCGTCTCGCACTGTTACCGTCGCCCACGCCATCTGCCGCTCTGGCCCTACAACCTCTTCGCGATGGTGCATGGCCGCTGCCGCGAGGAGGTCGAGCGCAAGGTTGCCCGCATCGCCGAGATCCTGGGCGCGGCCGATCGCGGCCACGAGGTGCTCTACAGCACCCGTATCCTCAAGAAGACCGGCCTGCGGCTGAGCGCCTGAAGGAGCACGACCGCCATGTTCCGTATCAGCCAGTACATGCGCGAGATCGTATCGCCGACACCGCTCGGGCCGGCGCGCAAACCGCCCGGCCCCGTCGTGATCTGGAACCTGATCCGGCGCTGCAACCTTACCTGCAAGCACTGCTATTCGATCTCCGCCGACGTCGATTTCCCGGGCGAGCTGTCGACGCAAGAGGTCTTCGGCGTCATGGACGACCTCAAGGCCTTCCGGGTGCCTGTCCTCATCCTCTCAGGCGGCGAGCCGCTGCTCCGGCCCGACATCTTTGAGGTTTCGCAACGTGCGAAGAAAAAGGGCTTCTATGTCGGCCTGTCCTCAAACGGCACGCTGATCGACGAGGACAACATCCGCGCGATCGCATCGGTCGGCTACGATTATGTCGGCATCTCGCTCGACGGCATTGGCGCGACCCATGACGCCTTCCGCCGCAAGGACGGGGCGTTCGATGCGTCGATGAACGGCATCCGCCTTTGCCACGAAAACGGCATCAAGGTCGGCATTCGGTTCACACTCACCCAAGATAACCAGGCCGACCTGCCCGAGCTTCTGTCGCTCATGCGGCGCGAGGAGATCGACAAGTTCTACCTCTCGCATCTCAACTACGCCGGCCGCGGCAACAAGAACCGTCAGGACGACGCGCATTTCCGGACCACGCGCGCGGCTATGGACCTGCTCTTCGACACCGCCTACGAGCATGTGCGTAACGGCACCGGCAAAGAATTTGTCACCGGCAACAACGACGCCGACGGCGTCTATCTGCTGCAGTGGGCGGCCGAGCGTTTCCCCCAGTCCACCGAGCATCTGCGCGCCAAGCTCGTCCAATGGGGCGGCAATTCCTCGGGCGTCAATGTCGCCAATATCGACAACGTCGGCGACGTCCACCCGGACACCTTCTGGTGGCACTACCGGCTCGGCAATGTGCGCGAGCGCCCGTTCTCGGAAATCTGGCAGGACCTCAGCGACCCGATCATGCGCGGCCTCAAGGCCAAGCCGCGCGCCGTCAAGGGCCGCTGCGCCGCCTGCGCGCATTTCGATATCTGCGGCGGCAACACGCGGGTCCGTGCGCTCCAACTCGCGGGCGATCCTTGGGACGAGGATCCCGGCTGCTATCTGAGCGATGCGGAGATCGGGGTCACAAATGTGACTGACTCGCGCCGCGCCGTCCGGCCCTACAGCCGCGAGGACGACCATGCTCGGGCGGTCTGAGCGTCTCGCACAAGGCATAGCGCTCGCTATTCTTGCCAGCCTCGCTGCCGGCAACGCTGCTGCCGCCGAGCGAACCAAGGCAACGCCGGTCTCCGCCGATAAGGCGCGCGCGCTCTACTACCAGCATTGCGCGGTCTGCCACGGCTCCGACCGGCTGGGCGGCAAGGGCCCGGCGCTGCTCCCGGAGAACCTGCGGCGTCTGCGCCAATCTCGCGCCGCCGGCGTGATCGCGCGCGGCCGGCCGGCGACCCAGATGCCCGCCTTTGCAGAGACGATCTCCAAACCCGAGATCGCCGGCATCGTCAAATTCATCTACACCAAACCCAAATTCGCCCCGCGCTGGACGCTGAAGGAGATTACCGCGAGCCACATCGTCCATGCGAAGGCGCTCGCGCTGCCGGCCAAGCCCGTCTTCAAGGCCGATCCGCTCAACCTCTTCGTTGTCGTCGAATCGGGCGACCATCACGTCACCATTTTGGACGGCGATACCTTCAAACCGATCAAGCGCTTCCGTTCCCGCTTCGCGCTCCATGGCGGGCCGAAATTCTCGCCCAAGGGCCGCTTCGTCTATTTCGGCTCGCGCGACGGCTGGGTGACCAAGTTCGATCTTTGGAACTTGACGGTCGTCGCCGAGATCCGCGCCGGCATCAACACCCGCAACATCGCCGTCTCTTCCGACGGCAAGTGGGTGATGGTCGGCAACTACCTGCCGCACACGCTGGTGATCCTGCATGCCCACGACCTTACGCCTTTCCGCGTCGTCAAGGTCGCCGACCGCAAGGGCCGGAGCTCGCGGGTGAGCGCGGTCTACGACGCGGCCCCCCGCAAGAGCTTTGTGATCGCGCTCAAGGACGTGAAGGAGTTGTGGGAGATGTCCTACGACCCCAAGGCCAAACCGGTCTATGACGGGCTCGTGCACAACTACCGCGAGGGCCAGGTCGAAGGCATCGCGGCGGAGAAGCAGCCCTTCGCGCGGCGGCGCATCAAGCTCGAAAGCTACTTCGACGATTTTTTCTTCAGCCCCGACTACTCGCAAGTGATCGGCGCCGCGCGCGGCGGCAAAGCGGGCGGTGCCGTCTACAACCTCAACGTTCGCCGCAAGATCGCCGATCTCGAGCTCGACGGCCTGCCCCATCTGGGCTCGGGCATTACCTGGAAATGGAAGGGCCGCCGCGTCATGGCGACGCCGCACTTGCGCACCGGTACGGTCAGCGTCATCGACATGGAGAGCTGGAAGACCATAAAGCGCATAAAGACGAAGGGACCGGGCTTCTTCATGCGCAGCCATGAGAAGTCGCGCTACGCCTTTGTCGATGTCTTCTTCGGTCCGCATCGCGACGTGGTCCATGTCATCGACAAGCAAACGCTGGAGATCGTGAAGGACCTGCGGCCCTCCCCCGGCAAGACCGCTGCCCATGTCGAGTTCACCCGCGATGGCCGTTACGCGCTGGTCAGCGTCTGGCACATGGATGGCGCCATCGTCGTTTATGACGCGCGGACGCTGAAAGAGGTCAAGCGCATTCCCATGCGCAAGCCCTCGGGCAAATACAACGTCTACAACAAGATCACCCGCTCTGAAGGCACCAGCCACTAGCGGCGCTGTCAGGTTGACATCAATCAATGGGGCGCGCCCTGCCCTCGCCTATGCTGCTCGTCAATTGCGGCGCCGACAGTCAAGCCTCGGCTGGAGGATTGAGAATGACCAGTCACGCGAAAGCCGCCGGACACCACAAAGGGTTCGACATCATCCGCAACGAGCACCGCGCCCTGGCGGCGGTGGTTCATTGCTTCGAGCATCTCCTGAACGAAGTGCGCGACCGTTCGCTCGACCCGCCGTTCGACGCGTTCGCGCTGCTCTTGCGCTATTTGGCGGAGTTTCCCGACCGCTTCCATCATCCCAAGGAGGACGACTATCTATTTCCGGCGGTCGCCCAGCGCGATCCGAAAGCAGCCGAGTTGATCGGCGAGCTTCAGCGGCAGCATGAAAACGTGGTGCGGATGACCAAAGCGCTGAGGGATGCGTTGTCCGATTGGCAGGCGGATCCTGAAAATGGCTTCGGGAAGTTCGAAGCGGCGGCGCGCGACTACATCACGCTGCAGTGGGAACACATGCGCCTGGAGGAGACGGAGATCCTGCCGGCTGCCCGTGCCAAGCTGACCGAGACGGATTGGGAGGCGATCGACCAAGCGTTCGGAGAGAACGAAGATCCGATCTTCGGCGACAATCCCAAGGGCGAATTCGACCGGCTCTTCAGCCAGATTGTCGCGAGCGCGCCCGCGCCCTGGGGTCTGGGCGCACGCGACGAGCCGAAGCGCAAGACGCTACTCGAACGGATTGGCCTGGTATCAGATTGAGCTGGGTGTACGCGACACATCCGCAATCACCCCACTACCACGCATCAAAATCGCCTAAGAATTAGGCAAATCAGTGATTCTGATATGATTGATGAAATATTAATCAATCTTCGTTGCGGTGCACTATTATTAGGCGTCGCGCGAAGGCAGAACGCGGCCGCACAGCCACCTGAATTCAAATTATTCCCGTAATAACAAATAGATACCGGATCGCCACGTCGTCATCCACTCTCTGGCACGGTTAGTGCAACTGCTCAGTTGAAAGCGGCATCAAGGCTGCGAACAGGTGAGACGAGAGGAGGTTTGACAATGCATCAACTGATCACAAGGCGACTGCGTCGCCTTGGCAAGGCCGCGCTGGCCGCCTCGGTGTTGGGGCTGGCAAGTACAGCGGCGGTCGCCGAAAAGCCGCCAATCAAGGTCGGCATTCTGCACTCGCTGTCGGGCACGATGGCAATCAGCGAGACGACGTTGAAGGACACGGTCCTGATGATGATCAAGGACCAGAACGCCAAGGGCGGCATTCTCGGCCGCAAGCTGGTGCCGGTGGTCGTCGATCCAGCGTCGAACTGGCCGCTCTTCGCCGAGAAGATGCGCGAGCTCCTGGTCAAGGAGAAGGTCGCCGTCGTCTTCGGTTGCTGGACCTCGGTCTCGCGAAAATCCGTGCTGCCGGTGGTGGAGAAGAACAACGGCATGCTGTTCTACCCCGTCCAGTATGAGGGCGAGGAAAGCTCGCGCAATGTCTTCTACACCGGCGCCGCTCCCAATCAGCAGGCGATCCCGGCGGTTGAGTACCTCATGAGCGAGGACGGCGGCAATGTGAAACGCTGGGTGCTGCTGGGAACCGACTATGTCTATCCGCGCACCACGAACAAGATCCTCCGCGCCTTCCTGAAGGCCAAGGGCGTGAAGGAAGCCGACATTATGGAGAACTACACGCCGTTCGGTCATTCCGACTGGCAGACCATCGTTGCCCAGGTGAAGAAGTTCGCCTCGCAGGGCAAGAAGACGGCGGTCGTTTCCACGATCAACGGCGACGCCAACGTGCCGTTCTACAAGGAGCTCGGCAACCAGGGCATCAAGGCCGAGGATATTCCCGTCGTCGCCTTCTCCGTCGGCGAGGAAGAGCTTTCGGGCATCGACACCAAGCCGCTGGTCGGCCATCTCGCCGCCTGGAACTATTTCATGTCGGTGAAAAAGCCCGAGAACGCCGCCTTCATCGCGAAGTGGCACAAGTTCATCAAGTCGAAGAAGCGTGTCGTCAACGACCCGATGGAGGCCCACTACATCGGCTTCCAGATGTGGGTGCAGGCAGTCGAGCAGGCCGGCACCACGAACGTCGATGCCGTGCGCCAGGCGATGTACGGCCAGAAGGCCCGCTCGCTTTCAGGCTACACGGTCACCATGAACACCAACCATCACCTCTCCAAGCCGGTGATGATCGGTGAGATCCAGCCGAACGGGCAGTTCGAGATCGTTTGGCAGACGAAGAGTGTGGTGAAGGGTGACGCCTGGAGCAACTACATCCCGGCAAGCGCGAAGCTCACCGCCAATTGGACCTATCCCTGGGTCTGCGGCAACTGCGCCAAGCCCCGCTTCGCAACCATGAAGTAGGCTGGCAAGGGGGGCCGTCTGTTACCTGGACTTCCCCGCAAGGCGGCCCCCTATCCTTCCAGCTCACTTCCCCGTCGCCCACGCCGAATTTTCCTTTGGAGTAAGGGCTGATGCCTGCACGGCTCGCCACGCTCACGGTTCTGCTTGCCGCCGTTCTGGTGGCCATGGTTGGCGCCACGGGACGGCCGGCAGCCGAAGATGGCGGCGACGCGGCCTTTCGAGCCCGTGTCGATGCGCTCGCCAAAGGCGGCTATTCGCGCAAGGCCCGCGCTGTCCGGGCATTCGCGGAAACCGGGGATCCCCGCGCGGCCGACATTCTGCACCACTACCGGTCCGGCAAGCTCTATCGCCGGGACGCAGACGGCCGGGTTTTCGTTCTGAAGTCCGAGGACGGCGATGCCCTCACACTTTCCGATCCGCTCGACCCGGCCAAGACGGTCACACTGAAATCGGGCGAGGTCACCAAGGCCCGCATCAACAACCGGGTGCGCCTGGCAATCAGCAGCGCGCTCGCGACGCTCAATCTCTTCAGCAAGAATATCGAGATCCGAAAAGCGGCGGCCGACGCAGCCTTCAAGGCGCGCTCCAAATCCTTCCTGCCCTTGCTCAAGAAGGCCTTGGCGGCGGAGAAGGACGCCGACACACGGGTGCGCCTTCGCCGCGCCTATGCCGCCACCTTGATCACGTATGGCACTGTGGCGGCCGAACGGATCGCCGCGATTCGCGCGCTGGCAAGTGAATCCAGCCCTGCAATCGTCGCCTTGCTGAAGCCGCTCACCGCCAAGGATGCCAAAGGTAAGTTCCTGGAGCCCGACCCCGCGGTGCGCAAAGCTGCGATCAGCGCGGTCAAGGGCATCGAGAGCAATCTCGCGCTGTGGTCGACCGCGGGCGATCTCTACCGGGGCATCAGCCTCGGCTCGGTCCTGCTGCTGGCGGCGATCGGTCTTGCCGTCACCTTCGGCGTCATGGGCGTGATCAACATGGCGCATGGCGAAATGGTGGTGATCGGCGCCTATGCGACCTTCACGGTGCAGGAAATCTTCCGCAACAACGCACCGCAGCTTTTCGACTATTCGCTGGCGGTGGCGCTTCCCGTTGCCTTCGTCGCAGCCGGCATCATCGGTATTGTGATGGAACGCGGGATCATCCGGTTTCTTTACGGCCGTCCCCTCGAGACCCTGCTAGCCACCTGGGGCGTCAGCCTGATCATCCAGCAGGCGGTGCGGACCATCTTCGGCGCCCAGAACCGCGAGGTCGGCAATCCCTCCTTCATGAGCGGCGGCTTCGACGTCGCCGGCGGCATCACCCTCACCTACAACCGACTTTGGATCATCGTCTTCGCCCTCCTCGTCTTCGCCGGCCTTCTGCTGATCGTGCGCAAGACCTCGCTGGGCCTGAAGATGCGCGCCGTCACACAGAACCGGCCGATGGCCAGCGCCATGGGCATCCGCAACGGCTGGGTCAACGCCATGACCTTCGGGCTCGGCTCGGGCATTGCCGGGATCGCCGGGGTGGCGCTCAGCCAGATCACCAATGTCAGCCCCAATCTCGGCCAGAGCTTCATCATCGACAGCTTCATGGTCGTGGTGTTCGGCGGCGTCGGCAATCTGTGGGGGACGCTCGTGGGCGCACTCAGTCTCGGGGTCATCAACAAGCTACTGGAGCCTTACGCCGGTGTGGTGCTGGGCAAAGTGCTCGTGCTGATCTTCATCATCCTTTTCATCCAGCGCCGGCCGCGCGGGCTCTTCGCGCTCAAGGGCCGGGCGGCGGAAGGCTAAGGGGATTGAGCGGGATGAGAGCCCAACGATGACCCTCGGTCCGGTGACCCGCGCGCTGCTCGCCGACAAAGGCGGACGGGTGCTGGTCGGCATCATCGCCGCGGCCGCGGTGCTGGTGCCGCTGGCCAACCAGTTCTTGCCACCGGACTCGCCGCTCTATGTGCCCGACTATCTCGTGAGCCTGTTCGGCAAGTACCTCTGCTACGCGCTGCTGGCGCTCAGTGTCGATCTCATATGGGGCTTCGCCGGCATCCTCAGCCTCGGCCACGGCGCCTTCTTCGCCCTCGGCGGCTACGCCATGGGCATGTACATGATGCGCCAGATCGGCGACCGCGGCGTCTACAAGAACCCCGTCCTGCCCGACTTCATGGTCTTCCTCAATTGGAAGGAGCTGCCCTGGTACTGGCTCGGCTTCGACAGCTTCGCCTTCGCGGCGCTGATGATCGTCCTAGTGCCTGGCCTGCTCGCGTTCGTCTTCGGCTGGTTCGCCTTCCGCTCCCGGGTGACCGGGGTTTACCTCTCGATCATCACCCAGGCGATGACCTATGCCCTCTTGCTCGCCTTCTTCCGCAACGAGATGGGCTTCGGCGGCAATAATGGGCTGACCGATTTCAAGGATGTCCTCGGCTTCAACCTCAAGGCCTCCTCGACCACGATCGGACTTTTCGTGGCCTCGGCCGTCGCGGTCATTCTCGGCTACATACTGTGCCGGGCGATCACGCTCACAAAATTCGGCCGGGTGCTCGTGGCGATCCGGGACGCCGAGAGCCGTACCCGCTTCCTCGGCTACCGCGTCGACAAGTACAAGCTCTTCGCCTTCGTGATTTCCGCCGTGCTCGCGGGCGTCGCCGGTGCGCTCTACGTGCCCCAGGTCGGCATTATCAATCCGAGCGAGTTCTCGCCGGCCAACTCGATCGAGATCGTCATATGGGTCGCCGTCGGCGGCCGCGGCTCGCTTTACGGCGCCGTGCTCGGGGCTATCGTGATCAACTACCTGAAGACCTACTTCACGGGCGAATTCCCCGATTATTGGCTGTTCTTCCTTGGCGGCGTGTTCGTTGCCAGCACGCTCTTCCTGCCCAAGGGGATCGTCGGCACGATCCCGTCTTTCTCGGTCAACCGGCCAGCCTGGCTGACGCGACTCGCAGGTCCCGGCCGCCAGCCGGCGGAGGAAGGCCGTGGCTGACTATGACATTCCGCTGGGCGTCCCGAAGGAGGTTGCGCACCACGCCAATTCCCTCCTCTACCTCGATGGCGTGACCGTCAGCTTCGACGGCTTCAAAGCGCTCAACGCCCTGAGCTTCGTCCTCGCCGAGGGCGAGCTGCGCGCCATCATCGGGCCCAATGGCGCCGGCAAGACCACAATGATGGACGTCATCACCGGCAAGACACGCCCCGACAAAGGCGAGGTCTTCTTCAAAGGCGAGACGGACCTCACCCAGCTCGACGAGGCGCGGATCGCCAATCTCGGGATCGGGCGCAAGTTCCAAAAGCCGACCGTCTTCGAAACGCAATCGGTTTACGAGAATCTGGAGCTGGCGCTGGCCGGCAATCGTGGTCTGAAGGCCGCCCTCTTTCACCGCCTGCGAGCGGAACAGGAAGCGCGCATCGACGCCATGCTCGACCTGATCCGCCTGACCGACCGGCGGACCGAGATGGCCGGCGCGCTCTCACACGGCCAAAAGCAATGGCTCGAGATCGGCATGCTCTTGATCCAGGAGCCCGAACTGTTGCTGGTCGACGAGCCGGCAGCGGGCATGACCGACGACGAGACCGAGCGCACGGCGACGCTCCTGAAAGACATCGCGCAGAACCACTCGGTGGTGGTGGTCGAGCACGACATGGAGTTCATCCGCATGCTCGAATCGCGGGTGACCGTTCTCCATGAGGGCAGCGTCCTGGCCGAAGGCTCGATCGATCACGTGCAATCCAACCAGGACGTCATCGACGTCTATCTGGGGCGCTGACGCCATGCTGCAGGTCGACCAGATCGATCTCTACTACGGCGGCAGCCAGGCGCTGCGCGGGGTCTCGATCGAGGCGAAGGCGGGTGCAGTGACCGCGGTGCTCGGCCGCAACGGCGTCGGCAAGACGAGCCTGCTTCGCGCCATTATCGGCCAGGAGCCGGTGCGCGGCGGCCACATTCGCTGGGACGGCGCCGACATCACGAAGCTGCCCACCCATCAGCGCACCCGACGAGGCATCGCGATCTGCCCCCAGGGCCGCGAGATCTTCTCGCTGCTCACGGTCGAGGAAAACCTGCAGACCGGCTTCTCCGTGCTGCCGCGCGGCGAGCGTAAGATCCCGGAAGAGATCTTCGAGCTTTTCCCCGTCCTGAAAGACATGATGAAGCGGCGCGGCGGCGACCTTTCTGGTGGCCAGCAACAGCAGCTCGCCATTGCCCGCGCGCTCGTGCTCAAGCCGAAGCTGTTGCTGCTCGACGAGCCGACCGAGGGGATTCAGCCCTCGATCATCAAGGACATCGAGCGGGTGATCGCGCTGCTCGCCGCGCGCGGCGACATGGCGATCGTGCTGGTCGAACAATATTTCGACTTCGCCCGCCGCTTGGCGCAACAATACGCGGTGATGGACCGCGGCGAGATCGTTCTCGCCGGGGCCGTGGACGTAATGGATGAAGCGCGTGTTAGACGCCACCTCACCGTATGATCGAAGCTCGCACCCGCGCGACGAGCCACCCATTCGCGCGCCGCGACCAACCACTGCGCCCACGCGCGGTGTGCCTATGGAGGGCTCGGTCCGCCTCGCCTTCGACGGCCGCTCCGGCAGGACGCGGCTGGTCGATCTCTACCAGCAAGCGCCGCTCCGGGCGTTCTTTCCGCGCAATGGAGGCACCGACGAGCTCGAGGCCGTGCTGGCGAATGTTGCTGGCGGGCTGGTCGGCGGCGACAAGCTCTCAACCCAGATCAGCAGCAGCGGAGGCGCGAACGCACTCGTCACCAGCCAGGCCGCGGAGAAGATCTACCGCAGCGCCGGGCCCGAGGTCGGCGTCGACTGCGAAATCACCGTGTCTGCCGGGGCCTCGCTCGCCTGGATGCCGCAGCCGACGATCCTGTTCGACGGTGCGGTGCTGCGGCGGAGCACCCGAATATCATTCGAGCCAGGCGCGAACGTTCATGCCGGCGAGGTCGTGGCCTACGGCCGGGCCGGCTCCGGCGAGCGCCTGGCAAACGGCCGACTTTCCGATATCTGGGAGCTGCGCCGGAGCGGCCGCCTCATCTGGACGGATCGCATGGCCGTCGACGACTGGCCGGCCGTGCGCGATCATCCGGCCTGCTTCGCCGGCGCACGGGCCAGCGCGCTCTTTCTTCATGCCGGCGACGATGCGGCCGAGGGGCTTGAATCGGCTCGAACGATCATCGGCGAGACCGGCGACGGCCTCATGGCAGGTGCCACGGTGATCGACGGTCTCTTGATCGTGCGTTGGCTGGGGCGCGACGCGAAGGCGCTGCTCGACGCCTACACCGATTTCTGGCGGCGCTACCGTGCGACCGGACGCGTCCCGAGGATCTGGGCAATCTGACGTGGAGGGGGTCGCATGAAACTGATGCCGCGCGAGAAAGACAAGCTGCTGGTCGCCATGGCCGCGATCGTGGCGCGCCGGCGCTTGGAACGGGGCGTGAAGCTCAACTATCCTGAAGCGGTGGCGCTGATCAGCGATTTCGTCGTCGAAGGTGCCCGCGACGGCCGCAGCGTCGCCGACCTCATGTCGGCCGGCGCCGGCGTCATTACCCGCAAACAAGTGATGGACGGGGTCGCCGAAATGATCGACGAGGTCCAAATCGAGGCGACGTTCCCCGACGGCACCAAGCTCGTCACCGTCCACCAACCGATCCGATAGGGAGGACAAATCAATGCGTTCGAGAATTTTGCTTGGTTTCGCGCTCATCATTATTGCGACCCCGGCGGCCGCGCATACCGGTCACTCGGGCAATGCGTCGTTCATGGCCGGCCTGCTGCATCCGCTCACTGGTTGGGATCACCTTCTCGCCATCGCCGCGGTAGCGCTGTGGGCGGTCGTGCGCGGTGGCCGCGCGCCGATGGTGTGGCCCGTAACGTTCCTGGCCTCGGTGCTGGCCGGTTTCGGCGTGGCAGCCTTCGGCACCGTGATGCCCGCCTTCGAGCATGTGATGCTGGCTTCGATCCTGATCCCGGCCCTCCTCGCGGCGAGCGCCTTTCGCGTGGGGCTTTGGTCGGCTGCGACCGTCATCGGCTTTTTCGGCTTCGCACATGGTCACCTCCACGGGATCGAGGTCGGCGCAAACGCGCTCGCGCCCTTTGCCGCCGGCATGTGTGCCGCCATGGCTGTGCTGCTTCTCTTCATCGTGCTTGGCGGTCGCGCGGCAATGGCCGGCGGCGCGCGCAACGCCCTGCGCTGGGCGGCCGGCGTCCTGGCGACGGCCGGGGCGGCCCTCGGGCTCGTCGCATGATCCCCGGCGAGGTGATGCCGGCATCGGGCACAATCACGCTGAATGCCGGTCGTGACACCGTCGCCCTTGAGGTCACCAATACCGGCGACCGGCCGGTTCAGGTGGGCTCGCACTATCATTTCTTCGAGACCAACGAGGCCTTGTCGTTCGACCGGGATACGGCGCGGGGCTTCCGCCTCGACATCCCGGCGGGCACGGCCGTGCGCTTCGAACCTGGTATGACGCGCTCGGTTACGCTCGTCCGCTATGGCGGCGGCGAGACGGTCTACGGTTTCAACGGCCTCATCAATGGCAGGCTGAACGGCGCCCTCAATGGCAGCGCGGGAGGCTGAGCGCCATGGCCTATGAAATCGATCGCGCCGCCTATGCCGGCATGTTCGGGCCGACGGTGGGCGATCGCCTGCGCCTTGCTGACACCGAGCTGATCATCGAGGTCGAGGAAGACCGCACGGTCTACGGCGAGGAGGTCAAGTTCGGCGGCGGCAAGGTGATCCGCGACGGCATGGGTCAGTCGCAGGTCTCACGCATCGAGGGCGCCGTCGACACGGTGATCACCAACGCGCTGATCGTCGATCACTGGGGGATCGTCAAGGCCGATGTCGGTATCACCGACGGCCGCATCACCGCGATCGGCAAGGCCGGCAATCCGGACATCCAGCCGGGCGTCGATATAGTCATCGGCCCGGGCACCGAGGCCATTGCCGGCGAAGGTCGGATCCTGACCGCCGGCGGGTTCGACGCGCATATCCACTTCATCGCCCCGCAGCAAATCGAGGACGCTTTGATGAGCGGCGTCACCACCATGATGGGCGGCGGCACGGGGCCGGCCGAAGGCACGAATGCGACAACCTGCACACCCGGCGCCTGGCATGTCGGCCGGATGCTGCAGGCCGCCGACGGGCTGCCGGTCAATCTTGGTTTCTTCGGCAAGGGTAATGCGACGCTGCGCGAGGCGCTCGATGAGCAGATCGAGGGCGGCGTCTGCGGGCTCAAGCTGCACGAGGATTGGGGCACCACGCCGGCCGCGATCGACACCTGTCTTGCGGTCGCCGAGGACGCCGATATCTCGGTCGCGATCCACACCGACACGCTGAACGAGTCCGGTTTCGTGGAGAACACCATCGCCGCCTTCAAGGGCCGCAACATCCACGCCTATCACACCGAGGGCGCCGGCGGCGGCCATGCCCCCGACATCATCAAGGTCTGCGGCCTGCCCAACGTGCTGCCCTCCTCGACCAACCCGACGCGGCCATTCACCGTCAACACGGTCGACGAGCATCTCGACATGCTGATGGTCTGCCATCACCTCGACCCGAAGATCCCCGAGGACGTCGCCTTCGCCGAGAGCCGCATCCGGCGCGAGACCATCGCGGCCGAAGACATCCTCCATGATCTCGGCGCCTTCTCGATGATCGCCTCCGACAGCCAGGCGATGGGCCGGGTCGGCGAGGTGATCGTGCGCACCTGGCAGACCGCCGACAAGATGAAGCGCCAGCGCGGGGCGCTGCCTGAAGACAGCGCCGCGAACGACAATTTCCGGGTCAAGCGCTACATCGCGAAATATACGATCAATCCGGCGCTGACCCATGGGATCGCCAAGCATGTTGGCTCGGTCGAGGTCGGCAAGCTCGCCGATCTCGTGTTGTGGAAGCCGGCCTTCTTCGGCGTGAAGCCTGATCTGGTGTTGAAATGCGGCACCATTGCCGCCGCCCCGATGGGCGATCCCAACGCCTCGATCCCAACGCCGCAGCCGGTTCACTACCGGCCGATGTTCGCCGGCTTCGGCCGCGCCATGCAGGCGAGCCGCGTCACCTTCCTTTCGCGCACAGGCCTCGAATCCGGTATCGCCGATACGCTCGGCTTGCAGAGCCCGGTGATGGCGGTGAGCGGCATTCGCGAGATCGGCAAGGCGGCGATGATCCACAACAACGCCATGCCGTCGGTCGAGGTCGACCCGGAGACTTACGAAGTCCGCGCCGATGGCGAGCTGCTCACCTGCGAACCTGCGGAGGTGCTGCCTATGGCGCAGCGCTATTTCCTCTTCTGATGCGCCGCGTCGCCGCCATTGTGACCCAAGGTACGTGGCCCGCGGCCGAGGCGACGGCGACCGTCACGCTCGACTACGACACCCGCTGCCGCCGCCGCATTCGGATCGACGCCGATGACGGCGAAGCCGTGCTGCTGGAGCGGGCGGAAGCCGGCGTGCTGGGTGATGGCGACGGACTCCAGCTCGACGACGGGCGGTGGCTTCTGGTTCGGGCGCAACCCGAAGCCCTCGCCGCCGTGGACGCGACGGACACGCATCACTTGCTGCGCCTTGCCTGGCATTTGGGCAACCGCCACTTACCCACCGAGATCGATGGCGAGACGCTCTATATCCACCGCGACCATGTAATCGAGGCGATGCTGCGTGGCCTCGGCGCGGAAGTGCGGCCGGTAACCCGGCCCTTCAATCCCGAGGGCGGCGCCTACGATAGCCACAGCCGTCACGGCCATGCCGCACAAAGCGGACACGCCCACCACCACCATCCGCACGACGGTGGGGCGCCAATCCGCGCGAACGGCAAGGACCCCGGACCATGATGGGCGGCGAGCTCTACCGTCTGATGACTTGGCTATCGCCGGCCTATCCGATCGGCTCGTTCTCCTATTCCGGCGGTCTGGAAACGGCCGTCGCCGATGGTCAGGTCACCGATCGGGATAGCCTACTCGACTGGATCGTGACGAGCTTGCGCCACGGCGCGGGATGGATCGATGCCTGGCTCTTTGCCGTCGCCCACGCCGCTGCCGCCAGCGGAGACAAGGTGCTTTTGAGCGAAGCCGCCGAGCTAGGCTACGCGATGACGCCGAGCGCCGAGACGCGCCTGCAAACAACCAGCCAGGGCGAGGCCTTTTTGATCGCCACCCGTGATGCCTGGCCCTGCCCCGAGCTCGATCTACTGGGCGATGACGGGGAGACCGGACCCATCGTCTTTCCGATCGCCGTGGCGATGGCCTGCGCCGGTCACGGCGTCCCGGTCCGCG
>CAZBRE010000094.1:0-16906 GCA_964494065.1 uncultured Alphaproteobacteria bacterium | reverse complement strand
GCGGTCATCGCCTATCACCAGCCCATCACCCGCGCCGAGATCGAAGAGGTGCGCGGCGTCTCGCAGAGCCGCGGCACGCTCGACGTGCTTCTCGAGGCGGGCTGGATCAAGCCCGGACGGCGGCGGCAGACGCCCGGCCGTCCCGTGACCTGGCACACCACGAGCGAATTCCTCGATCATTTCGGGCTGGAGAACCTCAATGACCTGCCCGGCATCGAGGAGCTGAAGGCCGCAGGGCTGCTCGACACGCGCCCCGCATCACAGGCCTTCCGTGGTGAAGACATGCAGGAGCTGCTCGACGAAGCGGACGAGGCCGACGAGGCCGAAACCGACCAGGACATCGAGGAGGAGCTCGGCATCGACTACGACGAACCCGATAACCTCGTCGATCTCTCAGAAAGCTTCCGCAAGCAGGGCAAGGGCAGGGAGGACTAGCGCCGTCCCGGCCAACCTCATCTTGCCGCGCCACTTTGTCGCTGAGAATCGTTCGCAATACTCTAAGCGCCTGATTATATTGGGAACGTTGCGGGGGCGGCCCCAGCGTTGGGCCGGCGGATCGCATCGGCACGCGAACGGCGGACGGTGGGGCGGATCAGATCGTGACCTCTGAAGCGCGAATATCGATGGGTGTCCCGCGCCCGCGTGGCGCCCCGTCGGGCGGCATCTGGACCCCGCTCGCCCTCACCGTCGCGGCCTTGATCAGCCTGCCGGTTCTGGTCGTGACCGCCAATCTCGTCACGCCGACCGGCGAGATCTGGCGGCATCTGGCGGCGACGGTGCTGCCGAGCTATGTCGAGAACTCGCTTTGGATCATGGTCGGCGTGGGCGTCGGCGTGCTCGCTATCGGCGTCAGCACGGCCTGGCTCGTCGCCATGTGCGATTTCCCCGGACGACGCGTCTTCGAATGGGCGCTCTTGCTGCCTTTCGCCGTACCGGCCTACGTGATCGCCTATACTTACACGGGCTTGCTCGACGTCTCAGGGCCGGTACACCTCTGGCTGCGCGGCGTGCTGGGGGCGAGCGGCCCCCTCAGCTGGTATCCCGATATTCGCAGCCTTCCGGGCGCGATCGTGCTGATGTCGCTGGTCTTCTATCCTTACGTCTACATGCTGGCGCGCACGGCGTTCCTCGAGCAGTCGCATGCTGCGATCGAGGTCAGCCGCACGCTCGGCTGCGGTCCCTGGCGGTCTTTCGGGGTGATCAGCCTGCCGCTGGCCCGCCCCGCGATCGCAGGCGGCCTCGCCTTGGCGCTGATGGAGGCGCTGAACGACTTCGGCACCGTCCAGTTCTTCGGCGTCGATACGTTCACGACCGGCATCTACCGGACCTGGCTCGGTCTTGGCCAGCGGCCGGCGGCGGCGCAGCTGGCGGCGCTGCTGATGCTGTTCATATTCGCGCTAATCATTCTGGAGCGCTGGTCGCGCGGCGCGCGGCGTTACCAGAATGCCGGCGCGCGCTTTCAGGCGCTGCCGCGCTACCGTCTGCGCTCGGGCAAGGCGGCGCTCGCCTGCCTCGTCTGCGCGGCGCCCGTGGCGCTTGGATTTCTGATCCCCGCCGTGGCGCTCGGCATCTGGGCCGCCGGCACGGCGGCCGAGACGGTCAATGCGCGCTTCCTCACCATGGCGACGAACAGCTTTCTCGTGGCGACGATCACCGCGATCCTCGCCGTCGTGCTGGCCGCCACCCTGGCCTATGGGCTCCGCATCCGGCAGACCGCAACGATGACGGCGGCGGCGCGCGTCGCCGGCCTCGGCTATGCGATCCCCGGCTCGGTCATCGCGGTCGGCGTGCTGATCCCCTTCGCATTCATTGACAACACCGTCGACGCCTGGATGCGCGTGCAGTTCGGCATCTCCACGGGGCTTTTCCTGAGCGGCACCTTGGTTGCCCTCGTTTTCGCCTATCTGGTGCGGTTTCTGGCGATCTCGCTCAACACGGTGGAGGCCGGCTTCGGCCGCATCACGCCGCGCATGGACGACGCGGCCCGCTCACTGGGCCAGTCGCGCAGCGGCGTCTTGTGGCGGGTGTTGGCGCCGCTCATGCGGGGCAGCCTGCTCACCGCGGGTCTGCTCGTGTTCGTCGACGTGATGAAGGAATTGCCGGCCACATTGCTGGTCCGGCCCTTCAACTTCGACACGCTCGCCACCCATGCCTACGAGTACGCCTCCGACGAATTGCTGGTCGAAGCCTCCAGCGCGTCACTTGCCATCGTCGTGGTCGGGATCGTTCCGGTCATCCTGCTCAGCCGCGCGATCGCCCGTTCGCGCGCGGGTCAATCCGATGGGCCGGTCACGTGACCGCGCTGGCCCTCGAACATGTGAGCCACGCCTTCGGCCGCAACCTCGTCGTTGACGATTTCGGGCTCACCGTCGAGGCGGGCGAGATCGTCTGCCTGGTCGGTCCCTCCGGATGCGGCAAGACCACGGTGCTCCGCATCGCCGCCGGCCTCGAGCCCTTGCAGAGCGGCCACGTCAGCATCGGCAACCGGATCGTCGCCGACGCCAACCGAAGGCTCGACGTGCCGCCCGACGAGCGCGGCCTCGGTCTCGTCTTCCAGGATTACGCGCTCTTTCCCCATCTCTCGGTCGCCGACAATATCGGCTTCGGCCTCAAGGGCATGGCGCGGGACGAGCGCCGCAGGATCGTCGCGGACCTCCTTGATCAGCTCGACCTCGACCGCTTTGAGCGCGTCTATCCACATACACTGTCCGGCGGCCAGCAGCAGCGCGTGGCGCTGGCCCGAGCGCTCGCGCCCGGCCCCGGCGTGGTGCTGCTCGACGAGCCCTTTTCCGGCCTCGATACGACGCTGCGCGGCCAGATCCGCGACCAGACGCTGCATCTCCTGAAATCGCGCGAGGCCGCGACCCTCCTCGTCACCCATGATCCGGAGGAGGCGATGGCGCTGGGCGACCGCATTGCGCTGATGCGCGAGGGCCGGCTGGTCCAGGTCGGTACCCCCGGCGACCTCTATCTTCATCCGGTCAACGCCTTCGCCGCCGGTTTCTTCGGCGAGGTTAACCGCATTGCGGGCATCGTCCATGAGGGCGCCGTGGCCACGCCCTTCGGCGCGATCGCCGCGACCCGGCTGCCCGAAGGCAAGGCCGTCGAGGTGCTGATCCGCCCCGAGGCGCTCCAGGTCAAGCGGATCGGAGCCGGCACCCGGCCCCGGCATCCGGCGATCGTGGCGGCCGCGCGGCTGCTGGGGGAGGTCAGCATGGTCCATCTCCAGGTCGAGAGCGGGGACTGGGCCAGCCGCCATTTTCACAGCCGGATGGCGGGATCTTTCCTGCCGACGGAGAATTCGGTGGTCGATGTGGCCCTGGATACCAGCCGGACCTTTGTATTTCCGGCCGCAGATACTAAGTAGTTCAAGTAATTCCGGCGCCGTCGGGCGGTCTGATTTTACCGTATTATCGCCTCGGCGTTGCGGCCAGACGGCGATTTTGCCATGATCGGCGCCAGGCAGATACAGGGCGGGCGCGCGGACGCGCTGTTCAAGGAGTTTTCCAATGGGGTTTTCAAGTTGGTGGCACTGGGTCGTCGTCGCGATCGTGGTTCTCGTCTTGTTCGGCGGCGGCGGCAAGATACCGCGTCTCATGGGCGATCTTGCCAAGGGGATCCGGTCCTTCAAGACCGGCCTCAAGCCGGAAGATGCCGGCGGGGCTGAGGAGCCCGAAGAGCCGGAACCCGCGCCACGCGTAACCGCCGAGGCGCCCAAGAAACGCGCCGCTTCGAGCCGTTCCAAGCCCGCCGCCAAGAGCGGCGCCGCCGGGCGCAAAACGGCCAAGAGCTAACACCGGGCCCGCCGCGCGCCGTCGCGCGCCGGCTCTATCGGACGACACCGCGCCATGTTCGACATCGGCTGGAGCGAGCTTGCGATCGTGGCCCTGATCGCCTTGCTGGTGATCGGGCCCAAAGAGCTGCCCGCCACCATGCGCATGATCGCCGGCTGGATCGGCAAGATCCGCGGCCTCGCCCGTGAGTTCCAAAGCGGGCTCGACGACATGATGCGCGAGACCGAGCTCGACAAGCTGAAGGAGCAGGCTCAGGGCGTTATGCACGGCGATCTCGACAGCATGGTCGAGAATACGATCGATCCCGACGGCAAGATCCGCGACGAGTTCGATTACGGCGCCGGCTACGAGCCCTTCAGCGACTTTGACGACCCCGAGCCGGAGCCCAAGCCCACGGCCAAGAAGCCAAAATCGTCCGAGAACCCCGAAGCAGGCGCCGCCGCGGCCACAGCCACGAAAGCCCAATCCACCAAGGCTAAGTCGACGAAAGCCAAATCGACCAAGGCCCAAACGTCGAAAGCCAAAGCGTCTGGGACTGCCGCCGCTAAATCGCGCGCCAAACCCGCCGCAAAATCCGCCGCCACAAAATCCACTGCGAATGGCGCGACGAAGACGCCGGCCAAGCCCCGCGCCAAAGCCGGCGCCAAAAAGGCCGCTGCAGCCAAGCCGACCACGGCCGCAAAGCCAGATACGTCGGGCGCATCAGAGTCGGACAGCTAGGCCATGGCTGCGAGCGACGACGACGTCAAGGCGTCAAGCGAGGAAACGCCGGAGGACGATGCGGCCGACGCCCAGCGCATGCCGCTGCTCGAACATCTGGTCGAGCTGCGCACGCGCCTGCTGATCAGCGTCGGCTCGCTGATCGTGGCTTTCTTCATCTGCTTCGCCTTCGCCGAAGATTTCTACGATTTCCTCACCATCCCGCTGAAAGAAGCGATGGCGGAGGCCAAGATCAGCGCCAACCGCATGATCTTCACTGGGCTGATCGAGGGTTTCTTCACCCAGGTCAAGGTGGCGTTCTTTGCCGCGCTCTGCGTCACCTTTCCGATCTTCGCCACGCAGATCTGGCGCTTCATTGCGCCCGGGCTATACAAAGGCGAGAAGAAGGCCTTCCTGCCGTTTCTCATTATCAGCCCGCTCCTGTTCATTCTGGGTGCGGCGATGGTCTATTACGTCCTCATGCCGCTCGCCTGGAAGTTCCTGCTCAGCTTTCAGACTACCGCGCAGGAGACGTCGCTCCCGACGGTGCTGGAGCCGAAGATCAGCGAGTATCTGAGCCTGGTGATGAAGCTCATCTTCGCCTTCGGGCTCTGCTTCCAGATGCCGGTATTGCTGACGCTGATGGCCCGCGCCGGGCTCGCCACGAGCGCGGGCATGAGGGCCAAGCGCAAATATGCCATCGTCGGTGTCTTCGTCTTCGCCGCCGTCATCACCCCGCCCGACGTGGTCAGCCAGATCGCTCTCGCGATCCCGATGCTGGTGCTCTACGAGATATCGATCGTCTGCGCGCGCATGGCCGAGAAGAAGCGCGCGGAGCGTGAAGCCGAAGCCGACAGAGAGGCTGGGGTCGTCGGCTGAGCGATCCGAACCGCGCTCTCGATCCCAAAACCAACCCCGACAGTGGACGCCGCCCGCGTGCGCGCCCTATAAAGCGGTCCATGCGCAGACCATAGCGTGGCGCACGATCTGGACCCTCCCCTGGACCCTCCTATGCATGACATCAAGTGGATTCGCGAGAACCCGGACGCCTTCGACGAAGGTCTGAAGAAGCGGGGCCTCGAGCCGCAATCCGCATCGCTGATCGCGCTCGACAAGACGCGCCGCGAGGCCCAGACCCGCGCCCAGGAGATCCAGCAGGAGCGCAACGCGCTCTCCAAGCAGATCGGTATCGCCAAGTCGAAAGGCGTGGATGCGGCCGACCTGCTCGAAAAGGTTTCCGCCTCCAAGGCAGCGGAGGAAGCGGCCGAAGGCGAAGCCGATACCCGCAAGTCGGAGCTCGATGCGGTGCTTGAAGGGATCCCGAATATTCCGGGCGACGGCGTGCCCGAAGGCGCTGATGAATCAGCGAATGAAGAAGTCGCGGTCTGGGGCGAGAAGCCTGCGCTCGATTTCGAGCCGAAGGAGCACTACGAGATCGGCGAGGCGCTCGGCGCCATGGACTTCGAGCGCGCGGCCAAGCTCTCAGGATCGCGTTTCGTCCTGCTGACCGGCCCGCTGGCGCGCCTCGAACGCGCGCTGGCGCAGTTCATGCTCGATCTGCAGACGAACGAATTTGGATACAATGAGGTGAGCCCGCCGGTTCTGGTGCGCGACACGGCGCTCTATGGGACCGGTCAGCTTCCGAAATTCGGTGAGGATTTGTTCCGAACGACCGAGGATCATTGGCTAATCCCGACAGCGGAAGTCCCGCTCACCAATCTCGTTGCGGGCGAGATTCTCGAGGAGGACGCGCTGCCGCTTCGCTTCACCGCGCATACGGGCTGTTTCCGGGCCGAGGCGGGGGCGGCGGGCAAGGACACGCGCGGCATGCTGCGCCAGCACCAGTTCTACAAGGTCGAGCTCGTGAGCATCGCCCATCCCAACCACTCCGACGAGGAGCACGAGCGCATGACCGGCGCCGCGGAGACTGTGCTGCAGCGCCTCGGGCTTCATTACCGCAAGATGATGCTCTCCACCGGCGACATGGGCTTCTCCGCGCGCAAGACCTACGATCTGGAGGTCTGGCTGCCGGGGCAGGGCGCCTACCGCGAGATATCGAGCTGTTCCAACTGCGGCGACTTCCAGGCCCGGCGCATGAATGCCCGCTACCGGCCCAAAGAAGGTAAAGGTACGCGCTTCGTCCACACGCTCAACGGCTCGGGTCTGGCGGTGGGGCGGACTTTGATCGCCGTGCTGGAGAACTATCAGCGCGCGGACGGGACGGTCGCCGTGCCCGAGGCGCTCCAGCCCTATATGGGCGGCATCGAGACAATTGTTTCTGGCGGCCCCGGCGGTGCAAGCGATGCATGAGGAACCGCTCGATCTTGCCCGAGCGCGCATCCTGATCGCCAACGACGACGGTATCAACGCAACCGGCCTGGAGGTCCTAGAGCGCATTGCGCGCAGCCTCAGCGACGATATCTGGGTGGTTGCCCCCGACGCCGAGCAGAGCGGCGCCAGCCACTCGCTTACGCTCCGCACGCCCTTGCGGGTGCGCAAGGTCGAGGAGCGCCGGTTCGCCGTCGCCGGCACGCCGACTGATTGTGTGCTTTTCGCGGTTCGGCACATTCTAGGCGACCATCCGCCCGATCTCGTCTTGTCCGGGGTCAATCGGGGCGGCAATCTCGGCGACGACGTCACCTATTCGGGCACGGTCGCAGCGGCGATGGAAGGCGCGCTGCTGGGCATCCGCTCGATTGCCTTGAGCCAGCAGATCGACGGGCCGCACCGCGCCAAATGGGCCACGGCCGAGACCCATGCCGCCGCGATCATCCGCCGCGCGGTGGTGCCCTCCTGGCCGTCTGAAATGCTGCTCAATATCAATTTCCCCGATGTCGAGGCCGGCGCCGTCACCGGGGTCGATGTCGTCCCCCAGGGCAAGCGCAAGATCGGCATCCAGTTCGAGGAGCGCCGCGACCCGCGCGGCTATCCCTATTTCTGGATCGGCCCGATGCGCGACGAGCCGGCGATGGGCTACGCCACCGATCTGTCGGCCGTCCGCGCCGGCGCGGTCGCGGTCACGCCGCTCCACCTCGATCTCACCTATCAGAACCAACTTAAGCGCTTCCAGGCCGCCTTCGATTAATCCCCCTTAACGAATTGTTAACCACGCTCGCGCCTAACTGGTGGGACGTGGATAAACCACGCGTCGCCCCCGTATTACGAGCGTGGCGACGGCCCCGGAACGGGGCTTTTGCCCACCAGAGGCAGGGGTTCGATCGGGGATGACACACACCGCCAAATCGTCCTATTTGCGACCCGCCACCGTTATCCTGACGGTGGCCGTTTTGGCATTGTTGTCTGCATTGACTGCGCCGCTGCCGGCCGAGGCCAAGGGCAGAAGCGCGGCTCGCAAGGCGCCGAATTCCGGCGTTGTCACCATTGTCGTGAAGCGCGGCGACACGCTTTATCGGATCGCCCGCCGGCACAAAGTTTCACGCCAGCACATTGTTCGCATCAATGCGCTCAAGCGGCCCTACCGCCTTCGCGTCGGCCAGCGTCTGCGGTTGCGTGGCGCATCGGCCTCGCGTTCTTCTGGTGCCTCCCATTCTTCGCATTACGTCGTCCGGCGGGGCGACAGCGTGGCGCGCATCGCCAAGCGGCACCGCATCACGCGGCGGGCGCTCATCCGCGCCAATGGCTTGAAACCGCCGTACAAATTGAAGGTCGGCCGGAAACTGTCGCTGCCGGGCCACGATGCGTCCTCGCGCCGGGCCGCCAAGCGCCGCCAGCCCAGCCTGCAGCGCACGCGCCCAGTCATTCGCCGCAGCAATGCGCGGTCGACCAAGGGTCTCGAGGTTCGCAGACAGGTTGCCGGCGCCGTGCTTCGCGGCTCGGGCGTCGCCACCAAGCGCGCCAAGATCGGCAAGCCGCCGGCGATGAGCGGCCGCGGCTTCGCCTGGCCCGTGCGCGGCCGCATCGTCGGCCGCTTCGGCTCCTATCCGGGCGGGCTCCGCAACGACGGCGTCAATATCGCCGCGCGTGCGGGCAGCCTCGTCCGCGCCGCCGAGAATGGCGTCGTCGCCTATGCGGGCTCGGGTGTCGAGGGCTTCGGCGAGCTTCTGCTGATCAAGCATTCCGGCGGCTGGATCACCGCCTACGCGCACAACGAGCGCTTCCTCGTGCACCGCGGCCAGCGCGTCCGCCGCGGTCAGGCGATCGCCAAGGTCGGCAGCACCGGCGCTGTCATTCGCCCGCAGCTGCATTTCGAGATCCGCAAGCGCAAGCGCCCGATCGACCCGCTCTCCAAGCTGCCGAGCCGCGTCGCGAGTCGCTAGTCGACCATTCAGTCGATCATTCAGTCGACCAATCAGTCGATATGCGTGCCGGTCCGCCCGGCCAGATCCTGAATGAACTGCCAGGCGACGCGCCCGGACCGGGCGCCGCGCTCGATCGACCATTCATTCGCCCGCGCGTGCAGCTCATCGGCATCGATCTTGATGCCAAAATGCGCGGCGTAGCCCTCCACGATGGCGAAATAGGTGTCCTGATCGCAGGCGTGGAAGCCAAGCCAGAGACCGAAGCGGTCCGATAGCGAGACCTTCTCCTCGACCGACTCCGCCGGATTGATCGCAGTCGAGCGCTCGTTCTCGATCATCTCGCGCGGCATCAAATGGCGGCGATTCGAGGTCGCATAGAAGGCGACGTTCTTGGGACGGCCCTCGATGCCGCCTTCGAGCACGGCCTTCAGCGACTTGTAGCTCGCATCCTGTCCGTCGAAGGAAAGATCGTCGCAGAACAGGATGAAACGGCGACCGGACTCGCGAAGCCGCGTCAGCAGGCGGGGCAGGGACGGGATGTCCTCGCGGTGGATCTCGACCAGCACCAGCGGCGATTTCGCCTTCTCATTGACGGCCGCGTGGACCGCCTTGACGAGCGAACTCTTGCCCATGCCGCGCGCGCCCCAGAGCAGGGCATTGTTCGCGGGCAGGTCCTCGGCGAATCGCTTGGTGTTCTCCAGCAGGATCTCGCGCTGCCGGTCGACGCCCTTCAGCAGCGTGATCGCCACGCGGTTGACCGCTTCGACGGGCTCCAGCCGGTCCGTCTCGGCTTGCCAGACATAGGCGTCCGCCTTATCGGTCAGGCCGACATCGCCGCCCACGGGCGGCGCCCGGCGCTCCAGCGCATTGGCCTGGCGCTCCAGCGCAATGGCAATGCGTTCCAGCAGGCTGCCCAGCCGCTTTTCGTCCATGGCGCCGTCGCTCCGATGCGTGTCTCTACGTGTCTCTATAGGCCTTAGAGGGGCGGCGCGACCCTAATCACAGCGCCACGGCCGGTCAATCGCCGCAGCCGGGACATGGCCCCGGGTCAAGGCCCCGGGGACAAGGCTTTGGTATTGCGGCTGATTGGCGAAGCGCGATCCCCTTCGCGCTTGCACTTGGGGCGAGGCTCCTTATAGTCCGCCGGGTCTTGCCTCTGTGGCAATAGGAGTTTTCCCATGTTTGTTTCCGAAGCGCTCGCCCAATCTGCTGGCGGGGGCGGCGCCGGCGGGTTCGGCGGCCTCGGCGGTTTGCTGCCGATCGTTCTGATCTTCGTCGTCTTCTGGTTCCTGCTGATCCGCCCGCAGCAAAAGCGGATGAAGGAGCATAAGGCGATGATCGCGGCGCTCAAGCGCGGCGACAAGGTCGTGACCGGCGGCGGCATTATCGGCACGGTCACCAAGGTGATCGACGATGCGGAAGTTCAGGTCGAGATCGCCAAGGACGTCCGCGTCCGCGTCAGCCGCGCCTCCATTCAGGCCGTGACCGGCAAGCCGCAACCCGCGGACTCGGCGCCGAGCGGTGGCGACGGGCCGAAGAAGCCCGGCGGCTTTGGCGGTCTCGGCGGTCTCGGCGGATTGTTCGGCAAGAAATAGGGGTGTCATTTTCCGCGCGATGGCACTCTAAGCACCGGGCCGCTCGGAATTGTATCCATGGTCCTTGGGTTTGCGCGCGCGAAACCCCAAGTAACGCCGAGTAACCTCAAATGTCGATGTTCCAGGCAACGCAGCGCCCGTGACCCGAAGCCCGAGATCTGAAATCGGTGACGACCCGACTATGGAGACAATAAGGCCGGAGAAGCGCTAGACCGGCGACGACAGCACGATGGTCCATTTTCCCCGCTGGCAAATTGTTCTGATCCTCCTCGCCTGCGTGCTTGGCCTCGGCTTTGCGGCGCCGAACGTGTTTTCCGAGAAGCAGGTCGCCTCGATCCCGACCTGGCTGCCCCACAAGAAGATCAATCTTGGCCTCGATCTGCGCGGCGGTTCTCATCTGCTGCTCAAGGTCGATGTGAACAGCGTCTTTCGCGAGCATGTCGCCTCGGTCGCCGACTCGGTCCGCGGCGAGTTGCGCAGCGCGCGCATTCGCTTTGCCGGATTGCGGGTCGAGGGCAAGGGCGTGCGGTTCCGCGTGCGCGACCTTGCCGATATCGAAAAGGCTCGCGAGAAGCTGAGAAGCACGGTCGGCAGCGCCACCACCGGCAGCCTGCTGAGCGGCGGCGGCCGCGAGGTCACGATCGATGCGGGCGCCGACGGTGTCTTCCGCGTCACGCTCACCGATCAGGCCATTCGCGCGCGCCAGGACCAGGCGATCGAACAGTCGATCGAGGTGGTGCGGCGGCGCGTCGACGAGCTCGGCACGCTTGAGCCGATCATCCAGCGCCAGGGCGACGACCGCATTCTGCTCCAGGTTCCTGGCCTGGAAGACCCCGAGCGCCTCAAGCGTATCCTCGGCAAGACCGCGAAGATGACCTTCCACCTCGTCGACCAGTCCGAGGTGCCGAGGAAGGGCATGCGCCCGCCGCCGGGCACGATGCTGCTGCCCGGGGATCAGGACGAGACCCAGCTCTTCCTGATCAAGAAGAAGATCGAGGTCGGGGGCGAGGACCTGGTCGACGCCCAGCCGACCCTGCAGGACGGTCAGGCGGTCGTTTCCTTCCGCTTCAACAGCCGCGGGGCGCGGCGCTTCGGCAACACGACGCGGCGCAATGTCGGCAAGCCCTTCGCCATCGTCCTCGATGGCAAAGTCATCAGCGCGCCGGTGATCCGCGAGCCGATCCTGGGCGGCGCGGGGATCATCAGCGGCGGCTTCAATACCAAGACCGCCGGCGATCTGGCCCTGCTGTTGCGCGCCGGCGCGCTGCCGGCGCCGCTCGAGCCCTTGGAAGAGCGCACGGTCGGTGCCAGCCTGGGCGCCGACTCGATCCGGCAGGGCGAATTTGCCAGCATCATCGGCCTTGTTCTCGTGGTCGTTTTCATGGCCGGGGTGTATGGGCGATTCGGCTTCATGGCGAACGTAGCGCTGACGGCGAACATGGTGCTGCTCTTGGGCTCCTTGTCACTGCTTCAGGCGACGCTCACGCTGCCCGGCATTGCGGGCATCGTGCTGACCATCGGCATGGCGGTCGATGCCAATGTGCTCATATTCGAGCGCATACGCGAGGAGGTGCGGTCCGGCCGCACGCCCATATCGGCGATCGATGCGGGCTACCGGCGGGCGATCACGACGATCATCGACTCCAACCTCACGACCTTCATCGCCGCGCTGATGCTGTTCTTCTTCGGCTCGGGGCCGATCAAGGGCTTCGCCGTCACCTTGTCGATCGGCCTCGCCACCTCGATGTTCTCCGCGATCATGATCACGCGCCTGATGATCTCGTTCTGGCTGCGCCGAAAGCGGCCGGCAGCCTTGCCAATTTGAGGTCGCGCCATGGCTCTGAAACTGATCTCCGATGACATCAATCTGGCCTTCGTCAAGCATCGCAAGATTTTCTTCGTGCTTTCCGCCGTGTTGTTCATCGCTGCCGTTTCGTCGACCTTCCTGCAGGGCCTCAATTTCGGCATCGACTTCAAGGGCGGCATCCTCATTGAGGCGCGCAACAAGACGGGGCCGGCCGATATCGGTGCGATGCGCACCCAGCTCAACGCGCTCGGCCTCGGCGAGATCTCGCTCCAGACCTTCGGCGAGCCGAACGACGTGTTGATCCGCGTCGAAAAACAGCCGGGCGGCGAAAAGGCGCAGACCCAGGCAATCCGCCGGATCAAGGACGTGTTTTCCTTCCTCGCGACGGCCGAGGAGGTTGAGCCCAAGTTCACCCGGGGCCAGCCCATGGTGCTGAAGGGCAAGCTCAATCGGCAAGGTACCACGGTCGCGACGATCGAGGAGCGCATTGCCAAGCTATCACTCAGCGGCGTCACCGTGAGCCGCGACGCCGCATCCGGAACCGTGCAGATCGTCCTGCCGCCGCAATATACGGACAGCGATACCGAGAATGACGCGATCGACAAGCAGAACGCCGCGCTGACGAAGATCCGCGACGCGCTTTCGGTCGTGACCTACCGGCGCACCGAATTCGTCGGCCCGCAGGTCGGCGAGGAGCTCATCATGTCGGGCGTCTGGGCCGTCGTGCTCGCGCTCTTCGGCATCCTGCTCTACGTCTGGTTCCGCTTCGAATGGCAGTTCAGCGTGGCGGCGATCCTGGCGCTGACCCACGACATTCTGCTCACCTTAGGCTTCTTTGCCGAGCTCGAGCTCGAGTTCAATCTGGCCACCGTTGCGGCCGTGCTGACGATCGCCGGCTATTCGATCAACGACACCGTGGTCGTCTTCGACCGCGTGCGCGAGAACCTGCGTAAATACAAGAAGATGCCGCTGCCCGAGCTGATGAACAAAAGCATCAACGAGACGCTATCGCGGACCGTGCTGACCAGCGTGACGACGCTGCTTGCGGTGTTGGCGTTGGTGATCCTCGGCGGTCAGGTAATCCGTGATTTCAGCCTGGCTCTCGTCTGGGGCGTCATCATCGGCACCTATTCATCGATCTGCCTCGCGGTGCCGATCCTGCTCTACTTCAATATCCGGCGCGACACCTTCGCGGAGACGGCGCCCGAGACCGAGGGCAGGGCCCCTGCCGAGTAACGGACCCGGCGAGCCGGTGCCGGGGCGGCAAGACCGCCCGCGTCTTGAATCCTACGGTGACGGGGGGTTTCGCATCAGCGGCGTGCGCCATGTCGGCTCCGTGATCGTGCTGCCGGAAACGACGATCCCCTGGGACGTGAGCGATCCGTCGGATCTCCGGATTGGCAGCCTTGCCCCCGTCCTTGACTGTGAGCCGCCGGTTGAGATCCTGCTGTTCGGCAGCGGTCGCGACTTGCGTCCGATCGGCGGAGATGTTCGAGCAGCCCTAAGCAACGCCGGCATCGCTGTCGAGCCGATGGATACCGGGGCGGCGTGCCGCACCTACAGTGTCCTCGCGGCCGAGGACCGCCGGGTCGCCGCCGCGTTGATCGCCGTCGACTGACCGGGGCCGAGGCCCCACGCACAAAAGAAACGGGGCCCGATTGGGCCCCGTTCCCTGATTCGCATCACATGCTTCGCAACATCTGTCGTTAGGTTTGCCGCGGGATCAGCCGAACCCGCCATTCTGGGCTGACACCATGCAATAGAGCATCGGGAAGGACAGCAACGTGTTGGTGCGCGAGAACAACATCGCGGTACGGCCGGCCTTGGCCTTCTCATCCGCGCTGGCCTCGACCATGCCGAGCGCCTTCTTCTGCGCCGGCCAGATCACGAACCAGACGTTGAACCACATGATGGCGCCGAGCCACATGCCGATGCCGATCGCGGTATGGGCAACGAGCTTGCTGCCGATGCCGATCGTGATCGCCTCGACGATGTATTGGTTGAGCGCCGCCAGGATCAGGCCCGTGACGATCGTCGCCATGGCGCCCCAGCGGAACCAGAACAGCACGGCCGGCGCGATATGCTTGCCGATCGCCGGTTTCAGCTCGTCGGGGATCTTGGGCATGGTCGGGATCTGCACGAAATTCAGATACCAGAGCAGCCCGATCCACATGACGCCGCTGATAACGTGCAGCCAGCGGAACAGGAACTGCAGCCAGGTGTGACCGCCAAATTCCGGGAAGCCGTACAAGGCCCCCAAGATGATGACAATGATGACCAGGAGCACCAGCCCCGCGATCACCGTGTTGCGCAAATTGCTTAATATGGCTGCCATGTCGTCATCCCTCCCTTGGCAGGTTCACGTAGGTGCGTGCCGTCAGGCCGCAAAGCGACCGTGGCATGCTATCCGGTGGTTCTTTCCCCTCGCCCGGACTATTTGTCACCTTAGTCCGATGATGAGTTTCCCCCAATCCACTCACGGATCAATGGTAGGGCGCGTAGGCTGCAAAGTGAAGTACCGCCGTAGTCATTTCCCACCGCTCGATACCGGCATTCGCATATTGCATGGCGGGCGATGCAACTGAGCTACAGCGCCGCGCAGGTTCGCCGCGACGACAACGACCGCTATCTGACGGCACTCCATGCGCCGGCGGAGCGGCGGGAGGCGCTCTTCGCGCTCTATGCCTTCAATATCGAGATCGCCAAGACGCGCGAGACCGTCTCGGAGCCGATGATCGGTCAGATCCGCCTGCAATGGTGGCGCGAGGCCGTCGACGAGGCCTATGCCGGAAAAGTTCGCGATCATGCGGTGCTGCACCCGCTCGCCGCTGCGATCGAGGCGTATGACCTCTCCCGCGGCCACTTCGATGCCTTGATCGACGCTCGCGAATTCGATCTGACCGACGAGCCGCCGGAGAGCTTGGACGCCCTCATAGAGTATGTGCGGCAATCGTCCTCGACGCTGATGCATCTGGCGCTCGAGATCCTCGGGGCGCGGGAGGGTGCGGCCCACGACGCCGCGCAACCCATCGGGATCGCCTGGGGCCTGACCGGTTTGCTGCGCGCGGCCGCTTTTCACGCCCGGGCGAAGCGGCAGTACCTACCCGAAGCGCTGATGCGAGAGGCACGAGCCGACCCCGCCGACCTTTTCGATCTGCGCGGCAGCCCGGCTTTGGCCGTCGTCGCACGGGAGATCGCCGAGGAGGCGCGCCGTCAGCTGTCTGCCGGGCGGGCGCATCGTCGCAATGTCCCCCGAGCCGCGATCCCGGCCTTGCTGCCGGGGGTGCTGGCGGATCTTTATCTGAAGGGCCTGGCACAGCGGGACCACGATCTCATTGCCGGCCCTATCGAGATCAGCCAGCCGCGACGGCAAATCCGCCTGCTGCGATCGGCACTTTTCCGCCGTTACTGACGGAGTGCCTATTCCGCCGCCGCAGCTCGGCCGCCATCGAGCCAGGCCGCGAGATCGCTGAGCGCCCGCTTGGCCATGGCCGGCTTCCGCTCCTTCTTGGGCATCCGGCCTTCGAGCGGCGGGAACAGTCCAAAATTGACGTTCATCGGCTGGAAGGTCTCGGCCTCGGCGCCGCCCGTGATGTGCCCGATCAAGGCGCCCAACGCCGTCGTCACCGGCGGCGCCATCGGGACTTCGCCGCGCGCTTCAGCGCCTGCGAATCTGCCGGCGAGCAACCCCACCGCAGCGCTCTCGACATAACCTTCGACGCCGGTGATCTGGCCGGCAAAGCGCAGGCGCGGCAATGACTTAAGCCGCAATGTCCCGTCGAGTAATCGCGGGCTGTTGAGGAAGGTGTTGCGATGCAGCCCGCCGAGCCGGGCGAAGCTCGCATCCTGCAGGCCGGGGATCATGCGAAAGATGCGGGCCTGTTCGCCATGCCTCAGCTTCGTCTGAAAGCCGACCATGTTCCACAGCGTGCCCAGCGCGTTGTCCTGGCGAAGCTGGACCACTGCGTATGGCCGCGCGCCGGTCCGCGGATCGGTGAGGCCGACCGGCTTCATCGGCCCGAAGCGCAATGTTTCCCGCCCGCGCTCGGCCATCACCTCGATCGGCAGGCAGCCTTCGAAATAGGGTGTGCTGCGCTCCCACTCCTTGAACGCGGTTTTCTCGCCTTCGATCAACGCATCGATGAACGCGTAATACTCGCCCTCATCGAGCGGGCAGTTGACGTAGTCCTTGCCGTCCCCCTTGTCGTAGCGCGACTGGAACCAGGCGACATCGAAGTCGATGCTCTCCTTATGGACGATCGGCGCGATCGCATCGAAGAAGGCGAGGGCATCGGTCCCTGTCAGCTCGAGGATCGCCTGCGACAGTCCCGGCGAGGTGAGCGGCCCGGTCGCCACGATCACGCTCGTCCACGCCTCTGGCGGCAAACCGGCCACCTCACCCCGTTCGAGCGTAATCAGCGGTTCGTCCTCGACCGCCGCCTGGACAGCGGCGGCAAAGCCATCCCGGTCGACGGCGAGCGCGCCGCCCGCCGGCACCTTGTTGGCGTCCGCCGCGGCCATGATCAGCGAGCCGCACCGCCGCATCTCCTCGTGCAACAGGCCGACCGCATTGTTCTCAGGGTCATCGGAGCGGAACGAGTTCGAGCAGACGAGCTCGGCCAGCCGGTCGCTCACATGCGCTTCGGTGCCGCGCTCGGGCCGCATCTCGTGCAGAACCAGCGGCACACCGGCTTTCGCGAGCTGCCAGGCCGCCTCGCTGCCGGCCAGCCCGCCGCCGATCACATGGACGGG
>CAZBRE010000093.1:0-16975 GCA_964494065.1 uncultured Alphaproteobacteria bacterium | reverse complement strand
AACTCCTCGCGCAGGTCGTCGATGTGGATCTCCTTGACCCCCATCATCTCGGCCTTCTTGCGCGCCGGCTCGACCTCCTCGCCCTGGCCGATATCGGCGGTGAAGGTGACGACCTCGCAGCCGTAGGTGTCCTGCAGCCAGCGCAGGATGACCGAGGTATCGAGCCCGCCCGAATAGGCGAGCACGACCTTCTTCACAGCGCCTTTCTTGGGCGTCGACATGCGGGCAAACCTCCTCGTTCCCGGCGGCGCGCCGGCGGTCCGGCCGCGAGTATAGGCATCGGGCAAGGGGCCACAAGAGACGGTGGAGCCGATGTCGACCTCAGCGTTCGCGCTTGACCCCGCGCTCCACCCCGATACGCTATCCTCACATAGCGAATAAAATCACAAATAAGATCGATGAGCGCTCAACGAAGCGCGCCCCGTTCAGTAATGGGTGCAGGGAGGACGGACGCATGTATCTGACGCAAGGCTTGCGCCGGGCGGCGAAGCTCACGCCCAACGACACCGCGGTGATCTCGGACAAGGGCCGCAGCACGTGGCTGGAGCTGCAGGACCGCGTTGCACGTTACGCGGGGGCATTCCACAAGCTGGGCCTCAAGCCCGAAGACCGCGTCGCCATGCTGTCGCTCAACGCCGAGCCCTATGTCGAGTTCTACTACGGCACCTTCTGGGCGGGCGGCAACGTGGTGCCGATGAACATCCGCTGGTCGGTGCCCGAGCACATCTATTCGATCAAGGACTCAGAAGCGCGCTTCCTCATCGTCGACGACATGTTCGCTGCCGCCGGCGCCGAGATCGCCGCCGCCTGCCCTTCGATCGAATTCGTCATACACGCGGGCGACAAACCGACGCCCGACGGCATCCTGAGCTACCAGGCGCTGGTCGACGACGCGAGCCCCGCCGAGGACGCCTTCCGCACCGGCGACGACCTCGCGGGCATCTTCTACACCGGCGGCACGACCGGCTTCCCCAAGGGCGTGATGCTGCCGCATCGGGGCCTGTGGACGAGCGCCATGTGCTTCGGTTCCGGCATCGGCCTGGGCACGGAGGACCGTACGCTCCACGCCGCCCCCCTGTTCCACATCGCCGGCAGCGCCATGCTGTTCGCGCTCACGATCTTCGGCGGCTCGCACGCCTTGATCCCCGGCTTCGAGCCCAAGGTGTTTCTGAAGGCGGTGCAGGATTTCGACCCCACGGTCTCGCTGCTGGTGCCGACGATGATCGGCATGCTGCTCCAGGATCCCGCGATCAACGACACCGATACCAGCAACCTTCGCCGGCTCATCTACGGCGCCTCGCCGATCACGCTCTCGATCCTCAAGGAGGCGATGGAGAAGATGCCGGAGACCAAGTTCATCCACGCCTACGGCCAGACCGAGCTCTCGCCGCTCGTCACGCTGCTCGGGCCCGACTACCACGTGCTCGAGGGGCCGAAGGCGGAGAAGATCCGCTCGGTCGGACGCCCCGTCGTCGCCGTCGAGGTCGAGATCGTCGACCCGAACGGCAACGAGGTGCCGCGCGGCGCGGTGGGCGAGGTCCGCGTGCGCGGGGCCACCGCCATGCTCGGCTACTGGAACAAGCCCGAGCAGACCGCCGCGGTGCTCAAGGACGGCTGGGTGCATACCGGCGACGGCGGCACCATGGACGAGGACGGCTTCATCACCATCGTCGACCGGGTGAAGGACATGATCATCACCGGCGGCGAGAACGTCTATTCGGCCGAGGTCGAGAACGCGATCATGCAGTATCCGGGCCTGGCCGAATGCGCGGTGATCGGCATCCCCGACACCAAATGGGGCGAGGCGGTGCATGCGATCGTCGTGCCGCGCGAGGGCGAAAGCCCCGACGGGCAAGCCATCATCGAGCATTGCCGCGAGCTGATCGCACATTACAAATGCCCGCACACGGTAGCGGTGCGCACCGAGCCGCTGCCCAAATCGGGCGCTGGCAAGATCCAGAAGTTCGAGCTCCGCGCCCCCTTCTGGGAGGGCCAGGACCGGCAGGTCGGTTAGGCGGCGGCAGTATAACTAGACGACCGGCCAACCAAGACTACGCGCCGCGCAGCAGCCCGCCGAACACCATCGCCTCGAAATCCTTGAGCGGTGCGGCGCTGCCCTCGGCCTTCATCCGCAGCAGTGCGCCCTCCCAGGCGTTGACGAGTGCACGCGCCAGAACCTCCGGATCGCCCGCGACCGCACCCGCCGCCTGCGCTTCGCGGAGCGTCGGGGTCAGAAAGCCCGCGAAAGCTGCTATCCCTGCCTCGACCCGCGCCCGTACCGGCGGCGCGAGATCGCCCGCTTCCGCCGCCAGCACGCCGAGCAGACAGCCGGTCTGGTACTTTTCGTCCGCCATGCGCTTGGCATAGGCGGCAAAGAAATCGTGCAGCCGCTCGACCGGCCCGCGCTTCGGATCGGCATTCAGGACCGCGGCCACGTCGGCCATGTGCCGGCCGAAATGATCCATCAGCGCCAGCGCGTAGGCGTCCTTGCTCGCGAAGTAATAATGGAAGGAGCCCTTGGGCACGCCGGCCGCCGCGACGATGTCCTTGATGCTGACCGCCGCGAAGCCGCGCCGCCGCACCGCGTCGAGCCCGACATCGAGAAGTTTGACCTTCGTCTTCTGGCTCATGCAGAAAATTACTAGACGATCGTCTAGTAATTTGTCAACGCACACATATCCTTGCGCGATGCGCCGCCATGACTAGTCTCCGCGGAAACGCACATACCGGGAGGCGAAAATGACCGACGGCAATGGTGGAAAACTCGCGGGCAAGGTGGCGCTGGTCTCGGGCTCGGGACGCGGCATCGGCCGCGCCATCGCGCTCAAGCTGGCGAGCGAGGGCGCCAAGCTCGTCGTCAACGATCTCGACGACGGCCCCGCCGGCGAGACCATTGCCGCGATCGAGGCCGCGGGCGGCACGGCGGTCGCCTGCAACGGCGACGTCGCTGTGCCCGACTTCGGCGACCGCTTCGTCAACACGGCGCTCGACGCCTACGGCACGCCCGACATCATCGTCAACAACGCCGGCTACACCTGGGACAACGTCATCCAGAAGATGTCGGACGAGCAGTTCCAGGCGATGATCGACGTCCACGTCACCGCGCCCTTCCGCATCCTGCGGGCGGCGTCCGAGCCGATCCGCATCGCTGCCAAGACCGAGGCCGAGGACGGCCGCGAGGTCTTCCGCAAGGTCGTCAACATCTCCTCGGTCGCCGGCACCACGGGCAATGCGGGCCAGGCCAACTATTCCTCGGCCAAGGCCGCGATCATCGGCCTCACCAAGACGATGGCCAAGGAATGGGGCCGCTACAAGGTGAACGTGAACTGCGTCGCCTACGGCATGATCGCGACGCGGCTGACGCAGGCGATCGAGAAGGAGGAGCGCAAGACCATCGATGTCGGTGGCCGCGAGATCGCCGTCGGCATCCAGCCCGGCCTGATCGCGGCGATGTCGCAGCTCATCCCGATCGGCCGCGCCGGCACGCCGGAGGAAGCGGCCGACGCCGTCTATCTCTTCTGCACGCCCGAATCGAACTACATCAGCGGCCAGGTCGTCACCGTCGCCGGCGGCCTGCAGATGTGATGCGCCGTCCCGACAGATATCGCGCGCCATGACCGACATATCGCGCCCACTGCCGGGCTTCGGCGATTTCGGTGGGCGGGCCTGGCTGAACACGGCGCATCAGGGCGCCCTGCCGCTCGCCGCCGCCGAGGCCGCGCGCGAGGCCATTTCCTGGAAGCTCTCGCCCGCCGAGCTCACCCAAGCGCGCTTCGATGGCGTGCCCGCACGCCTGCGCGAGACCCTCGGCCGGCTGGTGGGCGTGCCCGCCGAGGACATCATCCTCGGCAACAGCGCCTCGCGCGGGCTGCACCTGATCGCCAATGCGCTCGACTGGAAGGCGGGCGACGAAGTGCTTGTGCTCGGCACCGACTTCCCCTCCGACGTCCTGCCCTGGCGGCTGCCGGAGCGCGACCACTGCGTCAAAATCGTGCCCATCGCGCCGCGCGACAAGGTCGTCGCGCCCGATGAGCTCGAAGCCGCGATCACCCCGCGCACGCGGCTCTTCTGCACGACCTGGGTGCATTCCTTTTCCGGCTGCGTGGTCGATCTCGAGGCGTTGGGCACGATCTGCCGCGAGCGGAATGTGCTCTTCGTCGTCAACGGATCGCAGGGGCTCGGCGCTCGGCCCCTCGATCTCTCGGCGACGCCTGTGGATGTCTACACCGGCGTCGGCTTCAAATGGCTGTGCGGTCCGTACGGCACCGGCTTCGCCTGGATCCGTCCCGAGCTCCGCGACACGCTCAAGCCGCTGCAGGCCTACTGGCTCTCGATGCTGACGGCCGAAGACCTCGGCGCCGCCGAAGTGCCGACTGAACTCCGCGAAGCCCTGGGCGCGCGCGCCTTCGATCTCTTCGGCACCGCCAATTTCTTCAATTTCGTGCCCTGGACCGCCGCGCTCGAGCACGTGATGGGCATCGGTCTGGAGACCATCCGCGACCACGACCAGGCGCTCGTCGCCCGTTTCATCGACGGCCTCGATCAGGCACGCTTCGAGATCACGAGCCCCGTCGAAGACGGGCCGCGCCGCTCAACTCTCGTTTTCTTCGGTCACCGCGATCCGGCGCGCAACGCCCCGCTTCACGCCGCGCTGCGCGCGGGCGGTGTCGATGTGGCTTTCCGGGTCGGCGCGCTCCGCCTCGCCCCGCATCTCTACAATGCCGCCGCCGATATCGACCGCGCGCTCGACCTGCTGCACGCACACGACTGATCGGCGCCGACCTCGCTAGGACCCGCTAGGAATAGAGCAGGTCCTGAAGCTGCGGGGTCAGCTCGTGGACCGACAGCTTGGTCAGATCCTTGTTGATCTCCGTCTCGACCAGTGCGCGCAGCTCGCCGCTCATGACGCCGCGCAAATCGCCCAGGAACTGCGGCGGCGCCACCACGGTCAGCCCGGCGAAGCTGTTCTTCCGCCGCTCGTCGTCGAGGGTCTGCGCAATCTCGCGCGCGAAGCTCGCCTTGGCGTGGCGCTTTGGATCGGTCGGCGGCTCTTCGGCGTGACGGCCTTGTCCGCCGCGGTCGAAGGTGCGGCCCGGCCGGTCGCTGGCGATCTCGCGGCTCGGCCTGATATCGGCCGAAAGCTCGCGCACCGGCTCCAGGCTGATGCGTTGGCGCGGTCCGGCGAGCACGAAAATCCGCGCCGTCGAGGCATCGGCGACGACGATCCATTTTGATTTGCCTGGCATACACTCGATCCTGGTCAGACGTTGTCGGCCCGGTGGGCCGTACGGCCTATACCCTAGCAAACTACCGCGAATTCCGGCTGCGTGAAATTGATGCAGGTCGCGCCGCCATCTTGTGGATCGGCCGGCGCCGGGCGGCAGCGCGGCCGCCGCCCGGAGCTCGGTCATTCGTCATTCGCGTGGGCGGCTAGGCGTACCACCGCACATAGGCGCGGCAGCCGGTCGGCTTGCCGTAATACTTGACGCGCTTCATGTTGAACTTGATCCGGTACCTACCGTTGTGCCGGAGCGTACGGCCAAGCGTCTTGGTCCCTTGCGCCACGACGTGGTTGGTGTTGCTGGCGACGAAGAAGATCTTCGCGCCCTTGGGGATCTTGAAGTTGTTGTGGTTTTTCAGGACCACGATGTTCGGCCGGTGGCCGATGTTGCAGATGAACACGGCGCTCTTCAGCACCTTGGTCTTGATGATCTGCGGGCCGACCTGTGCCGGCGACTTGGCGACGGCGGAGGGCGCGGAGAGGCCGAACGAAGCGACGGCGATGGCGATCGCGGCGACGGCGCCGCCGAGGGTCTTCGAGGTGAACATGGCAATTGCTCCTATGTAGGACGTCAGGCGACGTCTTGCGGGTTGCTGGGCAGCGGCGGCAGGGCCGTGCCGGTTGATGCGCGGACCTTAGGAGCAGGCGGCTGAACCGGATCTGAGGCGGCCGTTCATACGGCCTTCAGCTAACCGCGGCGCGCAGCCGGACAGCCCGGCGGCGCGCGAGTGGCCCCGGCTCGCCGCACGCGCTAAGCTTCGGCCATGGGCGGCTCCGTAACATTGCCGGTCTGGCTCGTCGTGATCGTGGGGCTCCTCGCGGCCTGGGCCGCGCTCGACCGGCTTCTGGTGCCCTCGGTGCGCTGGTTCTTCCGCCGCCGCGTCAACCGGCTGATCGAGGAGGCGAATACCCGCCTCCAGATCGAGATCCCCGCCTTCGAGCTCACCAAGCGCCGGGTCCTGATCGACCGCTTGATGTTCGACCCCGAGATCCAGGAGGCCGCGGCCACCGAAGCGAAGGCGCGCGATGCGCCGCGCGAGGCGGTGATGGCCGATGTCGAGCGATACGCCCGCGAGATCGTGCCCGCCTTCAATGCCTACGTTTATTTCCGGGTCGGCTACTGGTTCGCCAAGACGGTGGCGAACTGGCTCTACCGGGTCCGCCTCGGCCATTCCGACGAGGCCTCTTTCGCCACCATCGACCCCAAATCGACGGTGGTCTTCGTGATGAACCACCGCTCCAACATGGACTACGTGCTGGTCGGCTTCCTGGCCGCCGAGAAAGCCGCGCTCTCCTATGCCGTGGGCGAGTGGGCGCGCATCTGGCCGCTGCAGCAACTCATCCGCTCGATGGGCGCCTATTTCGTGCGCCGCGGCTCGGGCAACGATATCTATCGGCGCGTCCTTGAGCGCTACGTGCAGATGGCGACCGAGGCCGGGGTCAGCCAGGCGGTCTATCCCGAGGGCGGGCTGACCCGCGACGGCCGCCTGCGCCCGCCGCGCTACGGGCTCATCGACTACATGCTGAAGGGCTTCGACCCCGAGGCCGAGCGCGACCTCGTCTTCATCCCCGTCGGCCTCAACTACGACCGCGTGCTCGAAGACCGCACGCTCATCAAGAAGCTCGATGTCGGCGCGCATAGGAAGGGTATGTTCGGCACGCTCGCCACCACGACCCGCTTCGTGTTCCACAATTTCATGCTGATGGCCCGCGGCCGCTGGCAGAAGTTCGGCTATGCCTCCGTCAATTTCGGCACGCCGATCTCGATGCGCGGCTATGTCGCCCAGCGCAAGCTCGACTTCCGCGCCCTACCGAAAAAACGCCGGCATGCCGCGGTCGCCGAGCTGGTCGACGATCTGATGGTGGCGGTCGGCCGCGTCGTGCCCGTGCTGCCGGTCTCCGCGGTCGCGGCGACCCTGATGCGCGATCCCGACCGCATCTTCACCGAGCTCGAGCTCAAGGCCGCGACCCACCGCACGCTCACCGAGCTCACCGCCGCGGGCGCCGACGTCTACATCCCGCATGGCGATGAGGACCTGGCCATCGACCGCGGCCTGTCTCTGCTGCGCCTCCGCCATCTGATCGCCGAGGATGAGGGCGAGCTCATCTCCGCCCGCGAGGGCGACATGGAGATGCTCTCCTACTATGCGAATGCGATCGAGCACCTGCTGCCGAGCGAGGCCAAACCGGCCGAGGTGCTGAACGACGAGAAACTGCGGGCGAAAGCGGCCGCAGCGAACAAGGCCTTCACCGAGCCCAAACGCGCGCGCCGAAAGGCGTCGACCTCGAACCCTGTTGAGTAAGCCCCGGTGACCTTCCGATCGCTAAGATGAATGGCACGGGCACGACTAATGTCGAGTTCATCTGGCCGGGCGGGTTGCCGCTCGCGCGCGTCGACGGCGGCACACGGAGGGCACGAGCATGAAGAACATCCAGGTAATTGACGCTGCGCTCAACTGCACCTACGACGTATTCGCAGCTAGCGAGGAGGACTTTCGCCTGATCTTCCCAGGCCCTGGGCAAGACATCGAGTTCATCAGCGACTTCATCGAGCGTGCTGGTGAGGACGTTGCAGATCAAGCTTGCGGTAGGCTTTGGAAGAACCGGGTAGAGAAGCAGGATGTCGCTGGCATCCACGGGACTCTGTTCTTCGAACTGGATCAAAAGAAGAAATTCTATCCGACGAAGAAGTCTTCGGAGATGGTCGCAGCGCTCGACTAACGTAGCAAGGTGCACTTACGAATCCGGCGACACGTTGCTTAGTTGACCGATCCTGTTGATATCGATTGCGGGCTCGGGCGGCTACGGCGACATCACCTACGCTTACGACGCAGCGGCGCAAACATGGGCTACGAAGAACTACGACCGCACCAGCGTCAGCCGCACCGCGCCGATCTCGATCGCCACGCCCGGCTCGATCGGCACCTTCTCGCCGGGCGTCAGCATCTCGCGATTGACCACGGTGCCGTTCGCCGAGTCGAGATCCTCGATGGTCAGCGGGCTGCGGCCGGCCAGCCGCGCGTGCCGGCGCGAGACGCTGTCGTCGTTCAGCACCAGCCGGCAATGCTTGGCGCTGCGGCCGATGACGATGCCGTCGTCCGCGGCGCGCAGATCGACGTCGGAGATGTTGAGCCGCACGGCCATGCCGTTGGCATCGAAGCCGGATAGAACCCAGCCTCCGCTTTCGGTCGGCTCCTCGCCGCTGTATCCGCTCGTGGGCATCGGCGCCAGTGTATCCGGCGTGAGGTCGCGAACACCAGCTTTCGGCGCATCGCCCGCCTCCGACTTTGGCGCATCACCATCGGCGGGTTTCGGCGAGGCCGGCTTCGACGCCTCGGCCGGCTTGGATACGGCCGGCTTGTCGTCCTTGGCTGCGGCCGCCGGCTTGGGCGCTTCCGGCTTTGGGGCCTCCGAAAGCCGCTGCGGCTTGGGCGTGTCGCGCTGCGGCGGCGGAACCTTTGGCTTGCCGGGCGCCGGCGGAGCGCTCGGCCGAGGCGGATCGCCAGCCGTCGGCGCCTCGGCTTTGACCGGCTTGGCCGGCTTGGCTTTCGGCGGCTCGGGCGGCGGCACGGGATCAGGCTTCGCCGTCGTCTCCACCTCGAAGGGCAGACGGCCGCGTTTCTTCTGCGCCTCTGTCATGGTCTTAAGACGCGCCGCTTCGTCCTGGCCCGGCCCGAAGAGGGTGAAGACCCCCGTCACCGTCGCCATCAGCGAGCCCGCGATCAGCAGGATCCAGCCATAGGAGTCGGGCACCACGACCGCGACGTCCCGGATGCCGGAGATCGTGAACATGAGGAAGCCGGCGGCGAGCGTCATGAAAACGCACGGCACCAGACTGGAGCGCAGGAACTTGGAAACCGCGAGCACGATCGCGAGAAAGGCCGCGACGGCAAGCACCCCCGCCCCGCCCAGGAGCCGCAGCTCGATCGCCGCCAGGCCCGCGGGCAGCGCCGGCGCGCCGACCTTCCAGCCGAGCAGGCCGCCGATGATCTGATAGAGGCTGGTCGGCGTCGCCGCGGCGCCCAGATTCGCCACCGGCGCGAACGCGCCGATAAGCGTGAACAGCGTGCCGGTCACGACAAGCACCATGCTGGTCCGGACGATCATCGGCGCCTAATCCCGCGCAATCAAAGACCGGGCCAGACGCCCGGCGCGGCTACTAAAGCATAGATGAGTGACGAGCGGAAAGGCGAGGTCCCTGAAACGGCCGATCCCCTAGAACATCGTCTCCAGCACGCGGTCGGGCGGGGTATGGCCGTCGACGAAGGTCTTGATGTTGATGATGACCTTCTCGCCCATATCGACGCGGCCTTCCAGCGTCGCCGAGCCCATATGCGGCAGCAGCACGACGTTGTCGAGCTCCATGAGCTTGGGATTGACCGCGGGCTCATGCTCGAAGACGTCGAGCCCGGCGCCGGAGATCTGCCCCGATCCGAGCTTCCGCGCCAGCGCGTTCTCGTCGATCACCTCGCCGCGCGAGGTGTTGACGATGTAGGAGGTCGGCTTCATCAGATCGAGCCGCCGCGCGTTGAGCAGATGATAGGTCGCCGGCGTGTGCGGGCAGTTGATCGAGACGATGTCCATATGGGCGAGCATCTGGTCGAGGCTCTCCCAATAGGTCGCCTCCAGCTCAGCCTCGATGTCCTTATGGACCCGCCGCCGGTTGTGATAGTGGATCGACAGCCCGAAGCCCATGGCGCGCTTGGCAACCGCCTGGCCGATCCGGCCCATGCCGATAATGCCCAGGCGCTTGCCCCAGATCCGGTGCCCCAGCATCATGGTCGGGCCCCAGCCTTCCCATTTGCCCGAGCGGATCACGCGCTCGCCCTCGGTCAGCCGCCGCGGCACCGCCAGCATCAGCGCCATCGTCATGTCGGCCGTGTCCTCGGTCAGCACGCCCGGCGTGTTGGTGACCGAGATGCCGCGCTGACGGGCGGTGGCCAGGTCGATGTGATCGACGCCGGTCCCGAAGGAGGCGATCAGCTTCAGGCGTGGTCCGGCATTGGTCAGGATCGCCTTGTCGATCTGGTCGGTCACGGTCGGCACCAGCACGTCGGCGGTCTTGACGGACTCGGCGATCTCCGCCTGGCTCATCGGCCGGTCGTCGCGATTGAGGCGCGTCTCGAACAGCTCCATCAGGCGCGTCTCGATGACGTCCGGAAGCTTGCGCGTGACGACCACAAGCGGCTTGGGCTGGGCCATGCCGTGCCTTTCCCGAGGGGCATTCTAGAGGTCATGGCCATACCAAGCGGCCCGGTGGTTGTCCAGCAGCAACGCCGGGGATGGCCAGGGATGGTAAGCGCAGCCTCGGGGCCGATACGCTCGGGCGGGCCTTGACCCGGGCCGCATGGCTCGCCGATAAGGGAGGGCTTCAACCGCAATCCCGCCCGCCCGCGATGCCCGCCATGAAATCCGCGCCAAACCCGCGCCTGCCCGTGTCGCTTGCTAGATGCGGCGGAGCGGCCGCGCTTGCCGCCGCGGTGGCCATCGTTTGGGCCCTCGCGCCGGCCGGATCGGCGGCGGCGGAGAAGAAGCGGCCAATCCCGCGCTTCGTCGCGGTCAAGACCGGCAAGGTTAACGTGCGCACCGGCCCCGGTGCGCGCTATCCGGTGAAATGGGTATTGCGTCGGCGCTACCTGCCGCTTCTGGTGATCGCCGAGTTCGAGACCTGGCGGCGGGTGCGCGACTGGGAGGGGGCGACGGGCTGGGTCCACCAGGCGACGCTGACCGGCCGACGCTGGATGATGGTGACGAAACGCCGCCGCGTGCTCCGCCGCCGCCCGGCGGCCGATGCGCCCGCCGTCGCCTATCTCGAGCCCAAGGTCATCGGCCGCCTGCTCGCCTGCCGCAAAGGCTGGTGCCGGGTGCAGGTGAAGAGCTATCGCGGCTGGCTCCCCCGCAAGGAATTCTGGGGCGCCCGGGCAGGCGAGGTCTTCGAATAGGCCCAAGCGGCCAGACCAAACACTCAGACCAATCGGTCGGACAAACTCGCTCAGTATTGTCACGCATCCGCCACGGATCCGCCGCAAAGTCCGCGGATTCTGGGGCAATTCCGTGACGGTTAACACTTCGTTAAGGGATAGGGACCCAGTTTCGACGCGTACCGCATCCAAGGACGCCGCCGCGCAATTCGCGCCAAAGTCTTCGCGGCGCTCCAATAACGAGATCTGGCCCCCAATCGGATTATGGCGAGCAACGACCAGAAGCCAAAGAAACCCAAGCCGTCAAGCAAGCCCCGCGCAACCGCCGCGTCGCGGCCAAAGCCGGCATCCGTAGCGCGGTCCGGCAAGCCCCGGAAACCGCGCGGTTCGAGGAAAAAGTCGCAGGGTCCGGGGCCCTGGGGAAGCGCCTTCCGCTGGACGCTCAAATGGGGCTTCGTTTCCTTCGTCTGGCTCTTCATCGCCATGGTCGCCATGGTCGCCTGGTATGCCTACGATCTCCCCGACGTCAATAAGATCGAGGCCGCGCGGCGCGCACCTGCCGTGGTCTTCAAAGACCGCAACGGCGCCACGCTGGCGAGCTACGGCGATCTCTACGGCTCGGCGGTGCGCCTGGCCGACGTGCCGAAATATCTGCCGCAGGCGGTGATCGCGACCGAGGACCGGCGCTTCTATCACCATATCGGCGTCGATTTCATCGCGCTCACGCGGGCGCTCTGGGTCAATATCCGCCATGGGCAGATCCGCGAGGGCGGCTCGACGATCAGCCAGCAGCTCGCCAAGAACCTGTTCCTCACGCGTGAGCGCACGGTTCGCCGAAAGGTCCAGGAAACGCTCCTGGCGTTCTGGCTCGAACGGCGCTTCACCAAGGATCAGATCCTCACGATCTATTTGAACCGCGTCTATCTGGGCGCGGGCACCTACGGGGTCGATGCCGCCGCGCGGCGCTATTTCGGCAAGTCCGCGCGCCAGGTGAACCTCTACGAGGCGGCGATGCTGGCGGGCCTGCTGAAGGCGCCCTCGCGCCACAACCCGGCGAACGATCCGAACGCGGCCGCCAACCGGGCCAAGATCGTTCTGCTCGACATGGTCGAGGCGGGCTACATCACCAAGGCGCGCGCCGCCCGCGCGCTCGAGGCCAAGCACACGCTGCGCTCGGATCTGGCGGCGGACGGGCGCCACTATTTTGCCGACTGGGTGCGCCGGCGGATCAAGGATTATGCCGGCGAAGTGACCCGCGATCTCATCGTCACGACGACCCTCGACGCCGGCATGCAGAAGATCGCCGAGGAGCAGCTGGCGCGCTATCTCGACAAGTTCGGGCCCCGGCTCCGCGTCGGTCAGGGCGCGCTGCTGGCGCTCTCCACCGACGGCGCTGTTCGCGCGATGGTCGGCGGCCGTGACTATCAGGACAGCAAGTTCAACCGCGTCACCCAGGCCAGGCGCCAGCCCGGATCGGCCTTCAAGCCCTTCGTCTTCCTAGCGGCGATCGAGGCCGGGATCGAGCCCGACGAGAAGTTCGTCGATGCGCCGGTCCGCATCGGCCGCTGGCGTCCGAAGAATTATCACAACAAGTACTTTGGCGAGGTGACCTTGCGCGAATCGGTGACGCGCTCACTGAACTCGGTTGCGGTGCGTGTTTCGGAAAAGGTCGGCCGCGGCAAGGTGATCCGCGTCGCCCGGCGCCTCGGCATCCGCACGCGCCTGCGCGCCCATCCTTCGATTGCGCTGGGCGCCAGCGAGGTGACGATGCTCGAGCTGACGGGCGCTTACGCGACGCTGGCCAATAACGGCATCGGCATCTTCCCCTACGGCATCGTGGAGATTAAGACGCGCGGCGGGCGCGTGCTTTACCGCCGCCGGGGTTCGGGTTTGGGCCGCGTTGTGGCCGCCAGCAATGTCGCCGCCATGAACGACGTGCTGCGCGCGGTCATGGTCTGGGGCACCGGCAAGGCGGCCCGCCTGCCCGACCGGCCGGCCGCCGGCAAGACCGGCACAAGCCAGGATTTCCGCGATGCCTGGTTCATCGGCTACACGCCCGATCTGATCACCGGGGTCTGGGTCGGCAACGACGATGCCAGGCCGATGAAGGGCGTGACCGGCGGCTCGCTGCCGGCCTGGATTTGGAAAGGGTTCATGATCCGGGCCCTCAAAGGCCGGTCGCCCAAGAAGCTTCCCGGCGTCGCCTGGTCGCGCGGCGATTAGTAGGCGACTAGCGACGGCACTCGCGTAACGCGAGAAATCGGGGCGATCTAAACGCTCTTCTAACGCTTACCCAGTATGCATATGCCTATTGGTGCCCATTGGGCTCCTTCCAAGAGGCGTAGGCAAATGCGGCTTATCGTTCGGCTTTCGGTCGGGCTGGTCGTCGCGGCGGCGGTGGTCTCCGCGCACGAGAGCAAGTCAGCGGAGTTCGTCTCCCACCGCGCCGAGTACAAGTATTTTCTGGGCCGCAGCGAAACGCGCGCCGGCGGATCGATTGAGGAAAACCGGGTCGCGTGCGACGCCTGGGTTCAAACCTCGCGCCACCACATACATGGGTCGGGCCTGGTGCCCACCATTCAACGGCTGGAGATCAAGGAGTTCCGCGATGGCCGCGGAATGATCTTCCTGCACCACCTGTCCTCCGGCGGCCAGCAGTTCATCAAGCTCGAGGGCAGCGCCCATCGCGGCCGCAACGGCAAGCCGCCGATCGCGCGCTTCACCAGCCCGGAGGCGAAGGAGGTGGTGCTGCCGCGCAAAACGGTGTTTGCCGTGGCGTTCTACTTTCGGATCCTTCGCGAGTTGACAGCTTCGCCCAAGAAATCGGTCGGGCGGACGCCGGTCTTCGGGCTGCTGTCGCGCGGCGCCAGCCTCTTCTACGCCGAGGCCCGGCGGGCGAAAGAAAGCGCGCCGCTGTTTATCAAGGTCAATGGCGACAGCGAGTTGCTGGACACGCCCGCGATCGATGTCGAGATGCGGCTCTTCGACAGCCCCCGCGCCAAGCAGCCGCGCGCCCGGATCGTGATGAAGCTGCACGCGAACGGGATCTACAGCCGTGCGGTTTATTTTCTGCCGCGGGGGACGATCAGCGCGGAGTTGACGAGCATCCGAAGGCTCGCCTCGCCCACCTGCTGAGGCCCGGCCCGCCAACGGTCCGACCTGTCCCATCCGGCCTGTCTCATCTGTCCCATTCGGCTGTCCCAACCGTCTCAACTGTCCCGACTGTCCCACGCGCAGCCCCATCGCGGCGTTGGACTTACCCCAGTCATTGCGGGATCATCGGCCTGCGAACGGATCGGGGGTTTGGACGATGGACTTTTCCCGGGACATCGCGCGACTCCAGCGCTCGATCGCGCGAGGCCTTGACGCGATAACGCGCGCCGTTAGGGTCATCAGGCCATGAGCGATCCCTTCGATGGATTGAAGACGGCCAGCGTCAACGGCGTGTCGCTCGCCTATCGTGACATCGGCTCAGGCGAGCCGGTCGTGCTGATCCACGGCAGCGCCTCCGATCTGCGAACCTGGGACGGCCAGCTCGCCGCCATCGGCGCCGACCACCGCGCCATCGCCTACAGCCGGCGCTATGCACGGCCGAACGACGACATAAAGGAGGGCGTCGACGATCAGATGCTGCCGCATGTCGAGGACCTCGCGGGCTTCCTCGCCGCGATCGACGTGCCGGCGGCGCATCTGGTCGGCCATTCCTGGGGAGGGTTCGTGGCGCTGCTGACCGCGATCCGCCACCCGGCGCTGGTCCGCAGCCTGGTGCTGATGGAGCCGCCGGTGCTTTCGCTCTTCGTCAGCACACCGCCGCGCCCGTCAGAGATCCTGGGGCTTTTGGTTCGGCGGCCCGGCACCGCGCTCGCCATCATCAAATTCGGCGTCACGGCGTTCGAGCCGGCGCGCAAAGCCTATCTGAACGGCGACGACGAGGCCGCGATGGCGGCCTTCGGCCGCGGCGTGCTTGGAAAGGCGGGCTTCGAGACGCTGTCGGAGGAACGCCGGGAGCAGGTTTGGGAGAACCGCATGGCGGACCGTGCGCAAATCCTCGGCGCCGGCTTCCCGCCGCTAAGCGACGACGAGGTTCGCGGCGTGCAGGCGCCCACATTGCTGATGTGCGGCGATCGCAGCCCGGCGCTGTTTCACCGATTGTCTGACCGACTGGCCGAGTTGCTGCCCAATGTCGAGCGCGCGGAGATCGCGGGCGCGTCGCACATGATGCAGGAAGACAACGCGCTCATGGTCAACGAGACGATCCTGGGATTCCTGGCGCGCCAGACAGCCGCCGCGGCTTAGTCACCCTTCGGCGTGTGGCCGCCGTAGCCGACCGTGCCGACGATTTTCTCCTTGGCGCGGCGGACGCTGGCCGGATCGGCCGCCGCGACCCCCACCGGTGCGTCGCCGGCGATGGTGACGCGCTCCATGACGCGGCGCTGGGGGTAGTAGTCGTGCACGGCGTAGTGCTGGACCGAGCGGTTATCCCAGAAGGCGAGCTGGCCGGGCGTCCAGTGCAGGCGGAACTGGTTTTCCGGGATCAGCGCCTGATGGAAGAGCGTCTCCAGTAAGGCCGTGCTCTCGCGCTCGTCCATGTCCTTGATCCGGATGGTGAATTGCGGATTGACGAAGATGACCTTGCGCCCGGTCACCGGATGCACGCGCACCACCGGATGGGTGACCGGCGGATAGCGGAACTCGTAATCCTGGAGGAGCACGCGGTCCTCCGGCGTGTCGCCGAAGATCGCGCGGAAGGGCTTGATGTCGTGCACCGCCTCGAGGCCCGAGATGAAGGCCTGCATGCGGTCGCTGAGGCCATCATAGGCGGCGGCCATGCTGGCGAACATGGTGTCGCCGCCGAGCGCCGGGATTTCCTTGGCGTAGAGCATCGTGCCCATCGGCGGGGTGGTGCGGAAGGTCTCGTCGCTATGCCAGACATCGGTGCCGAAGGGCGGATTGTCGGCGGTGTTCTCGAAGCGGATGAGGGCCGGGCGCGCCTCGTCGGCGGGCGCGAAGGGATGCACGGTGAGCGCGCCGAAACGCGCGCCGAAGGCCATGAGCTGATCGGCGGTAATGTCCTGGTCGCGAAAGAGGATGACGCCGTGCTCGGCATGGGCGGCACGGATCGCCTCGCAGGTGCCGTCGTCGAGGGGCTGGCGGAGATCGACCCCCTCGATCAGCGCGCCGAGATTGACGCCGAGCTGCTTGACCGTGATCGCGCCGGCCGGGCCGGTTTCGTTTGTCGTGGTTGCCTGCGTCACCCACCGCCTCCCGCGCGTGCCGAGAATCGCTGCATCACACGCGGCAGTTTAGCCGATCCGCCCGATGACGGCGCGGGAATTGCGGCCTGCGGGAGGCAACGACCTACTTATCGGCGGAGGTGATGATCCGGCCGATATCGATATAGCCGACGTCGATGGCGTGGCTGAGCGCGTCGTAGGCGGCGCGGGCTTCCTCGAAGATCTCGCGCTTCTGGCGCAGGCCGTCCATGGCGGCGGCGTCGGGCAGCTCGCTCCCGGCCTTGCCGCAGAGATCGAGCGCGGCTTCCAGATATTCCGCCCGGAGGCGCGCCACCGTCACCGCGAAGGCGAAGGCGCGCTCCTGGTCGAGCTGCGGGATCTTGCCGTGGATCACCTCCTGATTGGCGACCCGGATGCCCTGCTCGGTCTCGGTGAAATAGCGCTGTTTGGCCTTGTGGGCGTCGATGTCCTGGGTGTAGCGGGACATGGGAAAATACTCCCGGATAGGGTTCGGCCGCGCGCAAGTCCGCGCGTCGCCC
>CAZBRE010000092.1:0-17130 GCA_964494065.1 uncultured Alphaproteobacteria bacterium | reverse complement strand
TGATCGTTATGTCCGGTTCTCCGTTCAAAGCGGACATCGCGTTCGACGCAGCCGATGTCTGCTTTTGACCCATTGCGGACGTCAAGTACGATCGAGTGCAAAAGTGGAGGCGGCCACTCGGTGGTTAGTATCGGGATACCTTGGCGGTAGGTCGGTGGCAAAGATCAGACCGCGACAGACGCAGGTGTTTCGGCAGGCCCAGCCTTCTGAACCAGCATCGCGCTTTTCAAAAAGCGTCGGGCACCGACCAGCCGGCCGTACCGCACAGCGTTCGCGGCGTGAAGCGGGTCGGTTAAGGCTGATTTGACGCGGCGACTTCAGGTAACCTGGAGCGGTTTGCCGCCATTCGCACGAACGCGTAGAAGCGCCGCCATGATCTTTAAGCTCTATCTTTGGGCACCATGCTGGCCGGCCCGAAGCGTGGGTCTGCACCTGCTCGTACTCCTGGGGCTCCTGTCGTCGGCCGCCGCGGGCAAGGCCGCGGGCGCTCAGAGTGGCCGCCTCTCCGTCGAGATCCAGTATTTCGAGGTCAAGCGGCCACTGCGGCCGACCCTCTCCAACCTGGTACGCCCGCCCGTGGATCGCGGCCTTCAAGGCGCCCGACTCGGCATTCATGACAACAACTCGACTGGGCGGTTCCTGGGACACCACTACCGGTTTGCGACGCGCATCATACCGGCCGAGGCGGATTGGCGGTCCGCTGCCCGCGAGGTACTGGCCGGCCCGGCCTCGTTCGTCGTGATAAACGCGCCGGCGCCGGTCGTCCGCATGATGGCGCGCGATCCTGCGGCCAAAGGCAAGATCCTCATCAACACCGGAAGCGGCGACGACGATCTCAGGCGGACGCTTTGCGCACCCGGCCTCTTCCACACCCTGCCCAGCCGGGCCATGCGCGCCGATGCCTTGCTGCAGTTCTTGGTCAAGCGGCGATGGACCCGGCTGTTTCTGGTTGCCGGGCGCCGGCCGGGCGACGCCAAGTTCGCCGCCAGCCTGAAGCGGGCGGCCGCCAAATTCCGGGCACGCCTGGTGGCCGGGAAGACCTGGATTGGTGATGCCGATTTGCGGCGGAACGCCGCCCGCGAGGCGCCGCGCTTCACGCAGGGCCCCGACTACGACGCGCTGATCGTCGCCGACGAAGACAGGGATTTCGGCCAGTACCTGCTCTACAACACCTGGTTGCCGCGGCCGGTCGCCGGCAGTGTTGGCCTGCAGCCGGTCGCCTGGTCGCCGGTCGTGGAGCAATGGGGTGCGGCGCAGCTGCAGCGGCGTTTCCGTAAGATCGCCAGGCGCGGGATGACCAGCCTCGATTATGCGGCCTGGGCGGCCGTGCGCTCGATCGGCGAAGCGATCACGCGGCTCAAGACGGCCGAGCCCGGCAAGGTCCGGGCCTTCCTGCACTCAGAGAAGTTCGCACTGGCCGGCTTCAAGGGCCGCAAACTGAGCTTCCGGTCCTGGAACGGCCAGCTGCGCCAGCCGATCCCGCTCGTCCACGAGACCGCGGTCGTGGCGGTTGCCCCGATCGCGGGCTATTTGCATCGCTTGACGGAATTGGACACGCTGGGCTTCGACCGCAGGGAAACCGAATGTGGACACTGAGCCATGCGCCTTCTTGCAGGGACGATCGTAGCCGTCCTGGCATACGCGCTCGCCATGGGCGCGGCGCGGGCCGATCTCGCTTACGTCTCCAACGAGAAGGACAACACGATCAGCGTGATCGACATGAACAAGCTGACCGTCGTGGACACCATTCCGGTTGGTTTGCGTCCCCGCGGGATTCTTTTCAGCAAGGACTATCGCCTGCTCTACATTTGCGCCTCCGACACCGACACGGTCCAGATCATGGATGTGAAGAGCGGCAAGATCGTCGGCACGCTGCCCTCGGGCGACGATCCCGAGCAGTTTGCGCTCTCGCCCGACGGCAAGCTGCTGTTCGTCGCAAACGAAGACGACAACATCGCTACGGTCATCGACACCGCAACCCGCACGGTTGTGGCCGAGATCGATGTCGGCGTCGAGCCTGAGGGCATGGCGGTGAGCCCCGACGGCAAGACCGCGGTGGTGACGTCGGAAACCACCAACATGGTGCACTGGATCGACACGACCACATACAAGCTGGTCGACAACACTCTGGTCGATCAGCGGCCGCGCTATGCGGTGTTCACCCCCAACGGCAAGACGCTCTGGGTCTCCTCCGAGATCGGCGGCTCGGTCACGCTGCTCGACGTCGCGTCGCGAAAGCCGGTGGCCAAGGTCGGCTTCCGGATCCCCGGTATTGCGAAAGACCGCATCCAGCCCGTCGGCATAGTGCTTACGCCCGACGAGACGCTGGCCTTTGTCGCCCTCGGCCCGGCCAACCACGTCGCCGTCGTGGATACCAAGACGTTGAAGGTCGTGACGTATATCCTGGTGGGCCGCCGCGTCTGGCATCTGGCGGTGACGCCCGATGGCGGCCGTTTGCTGACCACGAACGGGATCTCCGGCGATGTGACCGTCGTGGACGTCAAATCGAAGCGACCGATCAAGACGATCAAAGTGGGGCGATTCCCGTGGGGCGTGACCGTGCGGCCGACCAAGCAGAGCAAGTGAGCGCGAACCCGCCGGCCCTGTCTGTCGAGAACGTGTCGTTCAGCTATGGGCGCAAGCCGGCCCTCTCCGGCGTCTCGTTCGACGTCTATCCCGGGCGCACCACGATGCTGCTCGGACTCAACGGATCGGGCAAGACGACGCTTTTCGCGCTGCTCACCCGCCTCTTCGTTCCGTGGGAGGGCCGCATCGCCATCGCCGGACAGCAGCTCGACCAGGCCGGCAGCAGGGCCTTGCACCGCATCGGCATCGTCTTTCAGCAGACAACGCTCGATCTCGACCTGTCCGTGGAGCAGAACCTCCGCTACTTCGCGGCGCTGCAGGGCATGCCGCGCGCCCGGGCCGAGGCACGCATCGAGACCGAGCTCGGCGCGCTCGATCTTGCCTCGCGCCGCAAGGACCGCGTGCGGACGCTGAACGGCGGCCACCGGCGCCGGCTCGAGATCGTGCGCGCCTTGCTGCACGAGCCGGGCATCCTGCTGCTGGATGAGCCCACGGTCGGCCTCGACTCCGATACGCGGGCGGAGCTGGTGGCGAAGCTTCACGACCGTGCGCGTCAGGACGGCCTCGCGATCCTGTGGTCGACCCATTTGATCGACGAGATCCGCGACGACGACGCGCTGATCATCCTGCATGAGGGCCGCATCGCGGCGCGCGGTCGCACCGGCGACCTCGTCGCGCGGTCCGGGACGGCCGACCTGACCGCGGCGTTCATCCACTTCCGGGGCCTGGTAGAATGATCTCCGCTCACGCCATGCGCGCCTTCTGGGGTGTTGCGATGCGGGAGATGCTGCGCTTCCTCCGCCAGCGCGAGCGCTTCCTTGCGGCCTTGGTGCGGCCACTGGTCTGGCTGGTGGTGTTCGCGGCGGGGTTCCGGGCCGCACTCGGCCTCTCGATCGAGCCGCCCTACCAGACCTACACGACCTACGAGGTCTATATCGTGCCGGGCCTGATGGGCATGGTGCAGCTCTTCAACGGCATGCAGTCGTCGCTCTCGATGGTCTACGACCGCGAGATGGGCTCGATGCGCCTGCTGCTCACCGCGCCATTGCCGCGCTGGTTCCTGCTTCTGGCGAAGCTGAGCGCCGGCGTCTTCGTATCGCTGCTGCAGGTCTATGCGTTTGTGGTGATCGCGCGCGCCTATGGTATCTACCTGCCGCTCGACGGCATCCTTTATGTCCTGCCGGTCTTGGTCCTGACCGGGCTGATGCTGGGCGCTCTGGGCCTGCTGCTGTCGTCGGTGATCACGCAGATCGAGAACTTCGCCGGCGTCATGAATTTCGTGATCTTCCCGATGTTCTTCCTTTCGACCGCGCTCTATCCGCTTTGGAAGATGGCAGAGTCGAGCCCGGTCCTGGAGCGGATTTGTGCATTCAATCCGTTTTCGCACGCGGTCGAGCTGCTGCGCTTTGCATTGTACGGGCAGCTCAATCTGGCCTCCCTCGTCGTCGTCGCCGCCTGCACAGTGGTGTTTTTCGTGAGCGCGGTATGGCGCTTCAATCCGAGCCGAGGATTTCGGCCGTCGCGTGCTGATACCGCATAACGAGACACGGCCACGCGCACGTTGTGCCGATACACGCCTTGGACTATCGTTTTGAAGTTCGCATAAGGCCAAAAAATCTAACGAACGATATTTGGGAGGATGCGATGAAACGCCTGCTTACAGTGGCGGCAGTGTTCGGGTTGTTGAGCGGCCCGGCCTTCGCGCAGAACGCCAACGACCTCAAGGGTGACGCACAGAGTACGGACTCGGTTCTGACCTATGGCATGGGCTACGGCCAGCAGCGCTATAGCCCGCTCAAGCAGATCAATAAGGATACCGTCAAGCGGCTGGTCCCCGTTTGGAACTACAGCCTGGCCGATACGCGCGGCCAGGAGAGCCATCCGATCATCCAAAACGGCGTGATGTATGTGACGACCCACGCCGCAACGATCGCAATCGACGCGATGACCGGCAAGGAAATCTGGAAGACCAAGGTCGAGTATCCGAAGGAAACGCCGCGCATCGCCTGCTGCGGCATCGTCAACCGCGGCGCCGCGATCTACGACGGCAAGGTCTACCGCACCACGCTCGACGCCCATGTGGTGGCACTGGACGCGAAGACCGGCAAGGTCGTCTGGAAAAAAAAGGCTATCGACTTCCGCACCGGCTATTCGCAGACCGTGACGCCACTGGTCGCCAATGGCGTGGTCATCACGGGCATTTCCGGCGGCGAGTATGGCACCCGCGGCTTCCTCGACGGCTGGGACCCGGCAACGGGCAAGCACCTCTGGCGGCGCTACACGATTCCGGCGCCGGGCGAGAAGCACGCCGATACCTGGCCGGGCGACACATGGAAGCATGGCGGCGCGCCGACATGGCTGACCGGCACCTATGATCCGAACCTCGATCTAGTCTATTGGGGCACCGGCAATCCGGGTCCGTGGAACCCGATCGTCCGCAAGGGCGACAACCTCTACGCATCCTCGGTTCTCGCCATTCGGCCGAAGACAGGCGAGATCGTCTGGCATTATCAGTTCTCGCCCAACGACCCGTTCGACTACGACGGCGTCAACGAGCTGGTGCTGGCGACGCTGAAGGTCGACGGCCGCGACCGCGATGTGGTCATGCAGGCCAACCGCAATGGGTTCTTCTACGTGCTCGACCGGAAGACGGGCGAGCTGTTGCGCGCAAACAAGTTCGTCACGGTGACCTGGGCCAAGGGCATTGACCTAAAGACCGGCCGTCCCATCGAAACCGCGGCGACGAAGAGTGTGCGCGCCGGCAAGAAGGAGGAGATCTGGCCCTCGGCGTTCGGCGGCAAGAACTGGATGCCGATGGCGTTCGACCCGCAGCGCAAGCTCGCTTTTGCCAACACGCTCAACATTGGCTGGACCTATCAAGCGATCGAACCCAAGCTGCGCGTCGGCACGTTCTATTTCGGCGCCAAGTTTGGATGGAGTTGGCCGAAAGGCGACCGTGGCTACCTGAAGGCCATCGATCCGCTGACGGGTGCGGCAAAATGGCAGGTCGGCAGCGGCATTCCGCGAATGGCCGGGGTGCTCGCGACCGCCGGCGGGCTCGTCTTCACCGGAAAGATGACGGGTGAGTTCGAAGCCTACGACTCCGACACCGGCAAGCGCCTGTGGCAATTCCAGACAGGGTCCGGGATCATCGGCCAGCCGGTGACCTGGAGCGCAAACGGCCGCCAATACGTCACGGTGCTGAACGGCGTGGGCGGCGTCTATGCTCTCTTCTCCGGAGACAAGCGTCTGGCGAAGGTCCCGGCAGGCGGTTCGGTCTGGACGTTCGCGTTGATGCCGCAATAACACGGACGGTGATGCCGCTGTGACAGGCCAACGTTCGGGCGGCCTCTTCCTCGCTCTCCTGCTGCTGGCGGCCGCGCCGGCCGCCGCGGGCGATGTCGAGGAGGGGGCCGCCCTCTATCAGCAGATGTGTCAGCATTGCCACGGGCCGAACATGGTCAATCCGGGTACCGTTTCGTACGACCTCAGCAGGTTTCCGCGCGACCAGGCCGCCCGCTTCTACCACTCGGTCACCAAGGGCAAGGACAAGATGCCGCCGCTGGGCGATCTCCTGAAGCCGTTCGAGATCGACCAGCTCTGGGCCTACGTGTCGTCGCGCGGCGGCAAGCTTGCACCGGTAGGAAAGACAGGACTAAAAAAAAAGTCCAAAAAGTCGGCGGCGCATCGGCCCAAATAGCGTCCCTGCGCAGGAAGCTTCGCGGGACGCTGCGCGTTTGCCTGGCGCAGAACGGCGGCGTTCTCTCCTTTCGCCGACATAAGGGCAGCGGCGGCATCGACTACGAACTGGCCAAGGCCGTGGCTTCCTCGCTCGGCGTCAAGCTCAAGGTCGTCTGGTACGAAAGCGAGGACGACGAGGAAAGCAATCCTGTCGACGAGATCAACGCCTTCATGTCGGCGGGGCTCTGCCAGTTGTCGGCGAGCTTTCCGTTGCATGCTGGCGCAATTGCCCAGGGCCCCGGCCGGACGGCTCGGCTGCCCCGCTACCGGCACATGCCCGAGCGCGACATTGGCAAGATCGTCGATCTGAGCCAGCTGATCGTCTCGCAGCCCTACCGGTCGACCCGCTTCGTCGTCGTCCTGCCGGGCCCCTCGACACTCAAGGTGGAGCACCTCGCTGATCTTAAGGGAAAGCGGATCCTGGCCGAGGAAGGCACGGTCGCCGGCGCCATCGCGATGCAATATCAGGGCGGACTGCTGCGGGCGAAGGTCGACCTCGTAGCGCCCGGACCCAAGACCCTTTGGATCCTGGAGGCCGGCAAGCACGACGCGGCGATCATTGAGCTCGACAAATTCGACGCCCACGTGAAGCAGAACCGGGTGAGCAAGCTGAAACTGTCGGGCTACGAGCACAGCATCCGCTTCAACATCGCCCTCGTGTCGATCGCCAAGCACAAGGACCTGATCGCCTATGCCAACACGGTGATCGCCGCCGGTCTCAAGAACGGCTCGATCGCGGCGATGGCGCGCCGCTCGGGCATGACCTACCGGCGCCCGGACGCGATGCGGGTTCGCGGCCCGTTGAGTTTCACCGAACTGGCGCGAGACTAGCTCGGCCGGCCGGCACGGCGTTCCGACAACAGCGTTCGCGTTCGACGTTGATGCGCACCAGGAGATGATCTAACCTGAGTTCACATGTATTGGGAGGACAGGCCCCATGAAGAAATGGTCAAAGCCAAAGGCCGCTGAGATTTGCGTTGGTATGGAAATCAACGCGTATTTTCCGGCCGAACTCTAGCCCCACCCATCGAGCCGCGGTGGTCGGCGGCGCACCGCGTCAATGGCTCGCCTGCAGCTGATCGTTATCGGCTCCGCGGCCGGCGGCGGCTTTCCGCAATGGAATTGCGGACGGGCGGTGTCGTCGCTCTTCTGGCAGGGCGATACGCGCGTCGTTCCGCGAACCCAGTCCTCAATCGCTGCATCGGTCGACGGGAGCCGTTGGGTTCTGCTCAACGCCTCGCCAGATCTTCGCCACCAGATCATCGCAACCCCGGCCCTGCATCCGCGTGCCGGTGAGCGACACTCCCCCATCGCCGCCGTCGTTCTGACCAACGGCGATATCGATCATGTCGCCGGCCTCCTGACCCTACGCGAGCGCCAACCGTTCGATCTCTACGCGACGGCGGCGATCCAGGAGGTTCTCTCGGCAAATCCGATCTTCGAAGCGCTCGACCGGACGGTGGTCCGACGCCACACGATCGCACTCGGCGACACGGTGGAAACAGGCGCGGGCGTCGCGATCGAGATCTTCCCCGTGCCCGGCAAGATCCCGCTCTACATGGAGAACGGCGAGCCGGAGATCGGCGCCGAGACGGAAGCCACCGTTGGCGCGCGGATCATTGGCCGCGACGGCGCCCAAACCTTCTACATCCCCGGTTGTGCGCATCTGTCGCCGGCGTTGCGCGAGCGGCTCAAGGACGCCTCGCTCGTCCTCTTCGACGGTACGTTATGGACCGACGATGAAATGATCCGCCAAGGCGTCGGCCAGAAGACCGGCCAGCGCATGGGCCATATCTCGATGTCGGGCGACGGCGGCTCGATCGCGGCATTCAAGGACCTCGGCGTTGCCCGCAAAGTGTTCGTCCACATCAACAACACCAATCCCGTCCTGATCGACGACTCGCCTCAGCGCCGCGCCGCTGAGGAGGCCGGATGGGAGATCGCCGTCGACGGCATGGAGATCGCACTGTGAGCGGGCCGATGTCGCCCGATGCGCTCGAGGCCGCCCTCCGCCGGATCGGCGAAGAGCGCTATCACCACTTGCATCCCTTTCACCACATGCTGAACGCCGGCGAGCTCACGAAGGCGCAGGTGCAGGCCTGGGCGCTCAACCGCTACTTCTACCAGAGCCGTATTCCCATCAAGGACGCGACGCTGCTCTCCCGCCTCGAGAGTGCGGTGCTCCGCCGCGAATGGCGCCGGCGCATCGTCGATCATGACGGCGAGAGCGACGAGGACGGCGGCCTGCGCCGCTGGATCGCGCTCACCGACGGGCTCGGTCTCGACCGGGCCTACGTCAAGTCGACCGAAGGTGTGCTGCCCGGCACCCGCTTCGCCGTCGAGGCCTATGTTCATTTTGTCCGAGACCGGACGGTTCTCGAGGCGATCGCCTCGTCCTTGACCGAGCTGTTCTCCCCCCAGGCGATCGGTGCGCGGGTCAAGGGCATGCTCGCGAACTACGACTACGTCACGCCCGACATTCTGGCCTATTTCGACAAGCGCCCGCCCCAAGCGGCGCGCGACTCGGCGTTCGCGCTCGACTACGTCAAACAGCATGCGACCACGCCCGAGACGCAAGCCGCCGTGCTCGCGGCCCTCAGGTTCAAGTGCAGCGTGCTCTGGGCGCAGCTCGACGCGCTCTACCATGCCTATGTCGCGCCGGGTCACATCCCGCCCGGCGCTTTCGATCCGGATGCGGCGGGAGGGACCGATGGATGATGCGTCCATGCCGCGCCTGCCGGCCGGCGTCCGCCTTCAGGAGGACAAGGTCCGGGGCGGCTGGACGCTGCTCGGCCCGGAGCGGGTCTTTCAGCTCGACGAGATCGCCGTCGAGATCTTGAAGCGCTGCACCGGCGAGGCCAGCCTGGCGGCGATCGAGAAGGACCTCGCCAAGACCTTTGACGCCGAGGTCGACGAAATCTGCGGCGACGTCCGCGAGTTCCTGACCGGCATGGTCGAGAAAGGCATGGTGGTTCTGTGAGCAGCCCGCAGGAAGCGCACGGGTCCGAGCGCGCGATCGGGCCGCCGCTCGGCCTGCTTGCCGAGCTCACCCATCGCTGCCCGTTGCGCTGCCCATATTGCTCGAACCCGCTCGAGCTCGACCGCAAGTCGTCCGAGCTGTCAACCGAAACCTGGAAACGGGTGCTGAGCGAAGCCGCCGATCTTGGCGTGCTTCAGGTCCACCTGTCCGGCGGTGAGCCGACAGCCCGACCCGACCTCGAGGAAATCGTCCGCCACTGCCGCGCCGCCGGGCTCTACAGCAATCTCATTACCGCGGGCGTCAACCTGCCGAACGACCGCCTGGCCGGCCTGGCCGAGGCGGGCCTCGACCATGTTCAGCTCTCGGTCCAGGCGCCGGACCCTGAAACGAACGATGCCGTCAGCGGCCTCGCCGGCTCATTCGAGCAGAAGATGGCAACGGCCGCGGCGATGCGCACGCTTGGCCTGCCGATCACGCTCAACACCGTGGTCCATCGCCGGACCATCGGCGACATCGAGCGGATGATCCAAATGGCGCTCGACATTGGCGCGCGGCGGCTCGAGATCGCCCATGCGCAGTACTACGGCTGGGCGCTCAAGAACCGCCGGTCGCTGATGCCGAGCCGGGCCCAGGTCGAAGCGGCGGCAATGGTCGTCGAGAAGGCACGTGCCGAGCTCAAAGGGCGCCTCGTCATCGACTCGGTCGTGCCTGACTATTATGCCCGCTATCCCAAACCGTGCATGGGCGGCTGGGCCCGCCAGAGCCTGAACGTCACCCCCTCCGGCAAGGTCCTGCCCTGCCATGCCGCCGAGACGTTGACGGATATCGACTTCCCCAGCGTGCGCGAAGCGAGCCTCCGCAACATCTGGTTCGACGCCCCCGCCTTCAACCTCTTCCGCGGCACCGGCTGGATGCCCGAGCCCTGCCGGTCTTGCGAGCGCCGCGAGCTCGATTGGGGCGGCTGCCGCTGCCAGGCGCTCGCAATCACCGGCGACGCGGCGGCGGCCGATCCGGCCTGCAGCAAGTCCGATTGGCACGAGCGCATGGTGACGATCGCGGAAACCGACGCGCGTGCGCGGGAAGACTACATCTATCGTGGCGGCCGCTCGATCCCGCGCAATGTCGCGCGCAAGGCCTGGCACCGAAGTGACATCACGAATTCGTAAGGGCGTGAGCCATGCGCTTGCTCATTTGCCAGTGTCCACCTATCCTTGTCGGCGCGAAAGAACTTGGCGGAAGGGTGCCTTCGATATGGACGGGAGGGACCGATCGCTTCTTGGGACACTGAATTGAACCGGCGCGCGGCGACGCTGCGCATTGGGGCACCGGCTAACCGCCGACGCGGCCAGTGGTTCGCCTTACTTGTCGCATTGCTCATTTATCCGACCGTCGGTCTCGCTGCGCAGTCCGCACGAGCCGACGCGTTCTACGAGGGCCTCGTCGCTTATAACAGCCGCGACTATGCGAGTGCCGCCCGGATCTGGACGCGGCTCGCGGAGCAGGGCAATGCCAACGCGCAAAGCGGCCTCGGTTTTCTCTATGTGAAGGGGCTGGGCGTGCGTCCCGACTCGGTCAAGGCCGCGCACTGGTTTCTGCGCGCGGCGGTCAAGGGCGTGGTCGAGGCGCAAATGTTCCTCGGCGTCATGCATCTGAATGGCGATGGCGTACCGAAGAGCGCGGTGCTGGCCTACATGTGGAGCGACGTGGCGGTCGAGGCGGGCTATGCGCAGGCGATCGACTTTCGCGCTGCGGTCGCCCGCGATCTCACACCAAAGCAGATCGACGAGGCCAAGCGGCTGTCGCTTAGATGGCGCCGCCTGCGGGAAGCGAACGCGGGCCGCAACTAGACGGAACCAAGCGAGGGACGACGACGAAACACGACAATTAAGACAGGCACATCGTACCAAGAATGAGGGATGGACGGGCGCTTCCAGGAGCCCGAACCGTCCGATCCAAACAATCTGGATCCATACCTAGGGAGGGCGTCGATGCCAGAATATCTGCCACCCAACGCGCGATTCTTCGACGCGGACGTCGACTTCACTGAGTCCGTGGCGCAAGACATCGCGCCGGTAAATCCGATACGTGAGCTTGCGCACAGCAAGGTCTCGCGGCGTAATTTCATCAAAGGTGTGATCGCATCGGGCGCGGCCGTTTCGGCGGCGGGTTACGTGTTCCGCGGCGCCGGCACGGGCGGGCGCGCCCAAGCGGCGGCCGCCACGCCGGAGCGCCTGGTCAGCCTCAAGGTCAACGGCCAGACGCGCCGCGTCGACGTCATGCCGAACGAGACGCTGCTGACCACGCTGCGCTACAAGCTCGGGCTTACGGGAAGCAAGCTCGGCTGCGACCGCGGCGAATGCGGCGCCTGCACGGTGATGGTCGACGGCGTTGCGACCTACGGCTGCTCGGTGCTCACAGCGACGCTGCGCGGCCGCGAGGTCACCACCGTCGAGGGTATCAAGGGCAAGGATGGCGGGCTCCACCCTGTCCAGGCGGCCTTCGTCGCCGAGCTCGGCCCGCAATGCGGTTTCTGCACGCCGGGCCAGGTCGTCTCGGCGGTGGCGCTGCTCCAGCAAAACCCCAAACCGACGCGCGACGAGGCGCGGCACGCAATGTCCGGCAACCTTTGCCGCTGCGGTGCCTACGAGAACTACCTCAACGGGGTCATGCGCGCGGCAGGGAGGGCATAAGCAATGGCATACAGACTAGTTGGCAAAGACTTCACGCCGCCCGACGTCGAGGCCAAGGTCAGGGGCCGGGCGAAATACGCTGAAGACTTCCGCGCGGACGGCATGCTGTTCTGCCGGCTGCTCACCAGCCCCATGCCGCATGCGCGGGTGAAGAAGATCGACACCTCCGAGGCGCTCAAGCTGAAGGGCGTGGTGGCGGTGCTGACGGCGGACGAGGTGCCCTCGTTCCCGCCGCCGAGCGACCAGATCCTCACCAATGAGCCCCGCTATGTCGGCGATCCGATCCTCGCCGTCGCGGCGGTCGACGAAGCTATAGCGGCCGAGGCGATCGATAAGATCAAGCTCGAGATGGAGCCGCTGCCTTTCGCGGTCGACCCGTTGGCGAGCCTCTATCCGCGGGGGCCCAATGCCCGCACGGACGGAAACGTCGCCAACGTGAAGCTGAAGCTACAGACGGTCAAATGGACCGCCAAGGACTTCGCGGCGGCCGGAGAGGACAAGCTGCCGATGGGCAAGCCGGCCGAGGCGTGGCACTACGGCGATCTGGAGAAGGGCTTCAAGGAAGCCAAGGTCATCATCGAGGAGAGCTTCGTGACCGCGGGCTATGCTCATCACAGCATGGAGCCGCGGACCGCGATGGCCTACTGGCAGGGCGGCAAGTGCTTCGTGCACGGCTCGTCGCAGAGCCAGGCCTTCATGACCTTCGGGCTCGCCCGCTATATCGGCATCAAGCCGTTCGACCTCGTCTACATCGCCGAGTACTGCGGCGGCGGGTTCGGCTCCAAGGCGACGCCCTATCCCACGATGGCGATCCCGGCGCACATGTCGAAAAAGACCGGCCGGCCAGTGCAGATGCGCATCAGCCGCGATGAAGAATACGCGGTCGGCTCCGGCCGGGCGGGCTTCCAGGGCTGGGTCAAGATCGGCTTCCGCGAGAACGGACGGATCTCGGCCGCCGACCTCTACGTGGTCGCCGAGAACGGGCCGAATACCGGCTTCTGGGACTTCCGCAACGCCGGCCACGCCTTCTCGATCAGCTACCAGCCCGAAGCGTTGCGCTGGCGTGGCATTCCGGTGCTCACCAACACGCCGGCGCGGGGACCGCAGCGCGGCCCCGGCGAGAACCAGACGGCGGCGGCCATGGAGCCGATCATGGACAAGGCCGCGCGCAAGCTCGGCATCGACCGTCTTGCTCTTCGGCGCATCAACGCGCCGGACGAGAACGGCAAGGGCGGCCATGAGCGGCACGGTCTCACCAGCGCCTACCAGCGCGAAGCGCTCGACAAGGGTGCCGAGCTGTTCGGCTGGGAGGCGCTGAAGAAGCAGAGCGGGAGCAAGAAGGGCTCGAAGGTGATTGGCGTCGGCATCGGCCAGGCCTTCCACCAGGGCGGCTTCCGCGGCATGGACGGCATGGTCCGGATCACGCCCGACGGCAAGGTCCACCTCCATTCCGGCGTCGGCAACCTCGGCACTTACTCCTATGCCGGCACCAGCCGGGTCACAGCCGAGGCGCTGGGCGTCAAATGGGAGGACTGCGTGATCGAGCGGGGCGACACCCGCAAGGGCACGCCCTTCGTGCTCGGTCAGTTCGGCTCGAACACGACCTTCACCGTGTCGCGCGCGAACTGGGCCGCGGCGATGGACGCAAAGGCCAAGCTGCTCGAGATTGCCGCCAAGGACCTGGGCGGCGCACCGGGCGACTATGACCTCAAGGATGGCAATGTCACCCACAAGAGTGATGGCTCCAAGTCGATGACCTTCGCCAAATGCGCTCAACGCGCGATCGAGCTCGGCGGGAAGTTCTCCGGCAAGGAGATGCCGAAGAACCTCAATCCGCTCACCAAGGGCGCGGTCGCGATGTATGCGGGCACTGGCCTGATCGGGGTGGCCAAGGACAACTTGCCGCACAAGGCAAAGTCGATCCCGCCGGCGCTGACCGCATCCTTCGCGCGGGTCGAGGTCGACACCGAGACTGGCAATGTGAAGATCCTCGATCTGGTCACGGTGGCCGATTGCGGCACGGTCGTGCATCCCCAGAGCCTCCACACGCAAATCCGTGGCGGCAGCATCATGGGCATCGGCATGGCGACGTCGGAGCGCTACATCTACGATCCGTCGCTCGGCCTGCCGATGAGCGTGGGTTTGCTCGCGGCCAAGCCGCCCTCCTATCTCGACGTTCCGGAGACTATCAAGGTCGGTGCCGTGGGCAAGCCCGACGGCAGCAACCCGGTCGGCGCCAAGGGTGTGGGCGAGCCGCCGCAAGGCTCGGCCGCGGCCGCGGTGCTGAGCGCGATCTCCGATGCGCTCGGCGGGCATCTCTTCAATCGGACGCCCGTGGTCGCCGACATGATCATCAACGTCGCGGCGAAGCGGCCGCAATCGCACAAGCCGCTTCAGGTCAACACCCAGTAAGGGAGGGGCGAGCCATGATGAAGGACGGAATGGCGGGCTTTGAGCTGCATCAGCCTTCCCGCATCGAAGAGGTCTTCGAGCTTGCCGGGAAGTTCGGCAAGGACGGCTGGGTTATGGCTGGCGGCAACGACAGCCTATCCTGGTTCAAGGACCGGGCGAAGAATCCCAAGGCGGTGATCGACATTACCGGCATCGCCGCCTTGAAGGGCATCAAGGAGACGCCCGACGGGCTCGAGATCGGGGCGCTCACCACGCTTACCGAGATCGAGCGCCATCCGGTCGTGCAGAAGAAATACGGCCTTCTGGCCGCTGCGGCCCGCAAGGTGGCGAGCCCGCAGATCCGCAACACCGGGACCATCGGCGGCAACGTCTCGCAGGATGCGCGGTGCTGGTACTACCGCAGCGGGCTGCCCTGCTACCGGGCCGGCGGAAACACCTGTTTCGCCGACACGCCGACGGGTATGAACCGCGAGCACACGCTGTTCAATGCCCGGCGATGCGTGGCGGTGTCACCGTCGGATACGGCGCCGGCGCTGGTCGCGCTCGACGCCAAGATGGTGATTCGCAACAAGAGCGGCGAGCGGATCGTTCCGGCCGAGAAATTCTTCATCGGCCCGGCGACCGACATCACCCGGATGACGATCCTGAAGCCGGGCGATGTGCTGACGGCGATCCGCATTCCCAAGGCCTGGGCGGGGGCAACCTTCTATTTCGAGAAGGTGGCAGACCGTCAGGTCTGGGACTTCGCGCTGGTCAACATCGCTGCCGCCATGGTGGTGAAGGACGGCAAGATCGAACGCTCGCGGTTCGCCTGCGGCGGGGTCGAATGCGTGCCGCGACGTCTCGCGGCGGTCGAGGACCTGATCAAGGGCGAGACCAAGGGCGCGAAGGTCGCCGAGATGGCCGGCAAAGTCGCGGCGCGCGGGGCCAAGCCGCTCAACTACAACCACTTCAAGGTTCCGCTGATGCAGAACCTTGTGGCGCGCGCCATCCGGGACGCCTGACGCCCGGCGATCCGAGTTGGGCCGATGGAACTCGTCCGCGTCACCAAGAACGCATGGGGCCAGGAGGTCCTCGTGGGGATCTCCTGGGACCTGGCCTGGGTGTTCCTGGGGGCCGCGGCCCTGTTCGTCGTGCTCCACGCTCTTTATAAATTGACCGTTGCGCCCGATCGGCGGGCGCGACGCGATTGAGCGGCAGCGCGAAGAACGGATCGGGCAGACGTGGCTGACAAAGGAAGCGATGCCGGTTCGCCGGCGCCCGCCGCCGCGGCGCGCGCCGGAAACGGGCCGTCCCTGTCGGGGCGCGTCACGCGCCACAAGGGGCCGGACCGCCTGTTCCACTGGCTGAATGCGGTGGCGGTGCTGACGCTCCTTGCCACCAGCTTCCTCCCGATCGCTGGCATCAAGTTCGACTGGCTGATGATCCACTGGATCGCCGGCCTGGCCCTCACGGCGCTCGTCCTCTTCCACATCGTGCGCGCGCTCGTCTGGCAGGACCGCGGCTCGATGTGGTTCGGCCGCGCCGATCTCAGGGGCGCGGTGCAGGGCATCCGCTGGGGCGCGCGCCTCTCATCCGAGCCACCCCCGCCGCCCGGGAAGTATCCACTGCCCCAGAAGCTCTTCCACCTCGGCATGGCGCTGGTAATCCTGACCGCGCTCGTCACCGGCCTCATGATGCTTGCCAAGATCGACACGCCGTTCTGGGGCCGCGATCCCTACATCCTCAGTGCCAAGACCTGGGGCATCGTCTACGTGCTACACGGGCTTGCGGCCATGGCGGTGCTGGCGATGGTGGTGGTTCACGTCTATTTTGCCGTGCGCCCGGAGAAGCTGTGGATTACGCGCTCGATGATCGCAGGCTGGATCACGCGCAAGGAATACAAGGCCCACTTCGATCCCAAGCTGTGGCGCGCCGGAGGCGAGGCCGACGGCCCGTGAAACAACGCCGTAGATCGTCACTGCGGCAATAAGACCGGGGATAACAGGCATGGCGGACGCGTCAACGCAGGATCTGAAGGACCGCATCGAAGCGATCGAGGTGGCCTACGAGTTCATGTTGAGCTATGCAGCGCAGGGCCATGCGAGCGAGATGCAAGGGCCCGGCGGTATCCGCGATCAATTGAGCCGCGCGGATGAGGCGCTCGACGGGCTTGCGGCCAGCGCGGCGGGGCTTGCCCCCAAGGGCGATGCGGCCTGGTCGGCATTTGTTGAACTGCTCGGCGCGGATACGGAAAAGGCCCGCGCGGTGCTGGGCTTCGTGCTGGCCCAGGATCAGATCGGCTCCCAGCTTGTCGACAATTTGAACGCCTCGCTCCATCTCCGCACCGTGCTCACCGATCTCTTCCTGATCGACGAGGCGAGTGGCGGTTCCGACGACGATTGAGTGCCGGCTTGATCGCTCCACGGCGCCGCCCGCCGGCGGCATCGGCGCGGAGACGGCTCCGCTGGTCCCGTTGACGTCATAGATCATCTCCGGTTTCACCATGCCGCCGATCTGAATTGATGTATTGGCGCCTGGCAGCGTCTTCGACGCAGGTGGCAAAAGCGTTCGTTGCGCTAGTCGCGTCTGCTTCTGGCTATTAGCGGGCATCGCGAGCGTAACTTTCCATGTCCGCTTTGCACCCAAAAGCGGACATCCCTAATGCCATGATCAATGTCCGATCATGACCCAAAGCGGACATTCGCTAACTTGTGCGCGAACGTCCGAGATCGGGCCAGA
>CAZBRE010000091.1:3966-17231 GCA_964494065.1 uncultured Alphaproteobacteria bacterium | reverse complement strand
CTGGCGAATGTGGTTATCGCGCTCAACCTGTGGAGCATCGTGCCGGTGCGGCGCGCGGGCAGCATCGCCTTCGTGGAGCGCACGCTTCAGCGACACGGAGAGCGCAAGGTCGTCGAGCACTCGCTCAGCACGGCGCGCATCTACGCGCTCTTCGTGCTGGTGGGCCTGCTGACCTTGGTCAGCCTCGCCGTGACGCCGACGCTCTTCGGCAAGCAGAGCGGCGAGCTTCGCTGGGGCGGCCGCGCCCTGGCGCTGATCCCGCCGCTGATGCTGGGGTTGATGCTGTACGGCAATTGGTATCGCGCGGGCGGCGCCTGATCAGGTCCCTGATCTTGGGGCCGCACGTACGCTTGGAAGGATCACGACCATGACCGACGCTGCCAATGATCGGGCCAACGATGGGGCGAGCGACTGGAAAGCGCGCCGTGAGGCCGAGGCCGCGCGCCTCGCCGCCGAAGGCCTCTACGATCCGGCGAACGAGCACGACAATTGCGGTGTCGGCCTGGTGGCCTCGATCGACGGCACGCCGCGGCGCGACGTCGTCGAAGCGGGCATCGAGGCACTGAAGGCGGTGTGGCACCGCGGCGCGGTCGATGCCGACGGCAAGACCGGCGACGGCGCCGGCATCCACGTCCAGATCCCGCAGGACTTCTTCAAGCAGCATGTCGAGCGCACCGGCCACGAGGTGCTGCCGGGCCGGCTCGGCGTCGGCATGATCTTTCTGCCGCGCACCGACTTCGCGGCGCAGGAAGCCTGCCGCTCCATCGTGGAATCGGAAGTGCTCGGCTTCGGCTACGTGATCTACGGCTGGCGCCAGGTGCCGGTCGACGTCTCGGTGATCGGCGAGAAGGCGCGCGCGACGCGGCCCGAGATCGAGCAGATCATGATTGCCAATACGCGCGACGTCGCCGACACCCAGTTCGAGACCGATCTCTACATCATGCGCCGGCGCATCGAGAAAGCCGCGCTCGATGCCAACATCAGCGGCTTCTATATCGCCTCGCTCAGCTGCCGCTCGGTGATCTACAAGGGCATGTTCCTGGCCGAGCAGCTCACCCACTTCTATCCCGACCTGCTCGACGAAGGCTTCATCTCCAACTTCGCGATCTACCACCAGCGCTACTCGACCAACACCTTTCCGACCTGGCCGCTCGCCCAGCCCTTCCGCGTGCTCGCCCATAACGGTGAGATCAACACCCTGCGCGGCAATCTGCGCTGGATGAAGAGCCACGAGCCGCGTCTCGCATCCGATGTCTTCGGCGACGCGATCGATGACATAAAGCCGATCGTCCAGCCGGGCAGCTCCGACTCGGCCGCGCTCGACGCCGTGTTCGAGCTTCTGGTGCGCGGCGGCCGTTCGCTGCCGATGACCAAGACGCTGATGATCCCGGACAGCTGGTCCTACCGCAAAAGCGTGCAGGAAGATCACCAGGCGCTCTACGCCTACGCCAACTCGGTGATGGAGCCGTGGGACGGCCCGGCCGCGATCTGCGCCTTCGGCGGACGCTGGGTCCTTGCGGGCATGGACCGCAACGGCCTGCGGCCGCTCCGCTACACCGTCACCGGTGACGGTCTGCTGATCGTCGGCTCCGAGACCGGCATGGTGAAGGTGAACGAGCTCTCCGTGGTCGAGAAGGGCCGCGTCGGCCCCGGCCAGATGATCGGCGTCGATCTGAAGGACGGCCGCTTCTTCCACGACGGCGAGCTGAAGGACATGTGCGCCGCGCGCCGGCCCTTCGGCAAATGGGTCAAGGGCATCACCGAGCTCGACAGCGTCATCGCCGACGCCGGTCTCGGCGAGGCGAGCGTGCTCGAGCGAGACGAGCTGCGCCGGCGCCAGCTCGCCTTCGGCTGGACCATGGAGGAGGTCGAGCTGATCCTCCATCCGATGGTCGAGGACGCCAAGGAGACGACCGGCTCGATGGGCGACGACACGCCGCTCGCCGTGCTCTCCGACAAGTATCGCGGGCTGCATCACTTCTTCCGGCAGAATTTCAGCCAGGTCACCAATCCGCCGATGGACAGCCTGCGCGAGCGCCGCGTCATGTCGCTGAAGACGCGCCTCGGCAATCTCGGCAACATCCTCGACGAGAGCGAGGCCCAGGTCCGCACGCTGCAGCTCGAGAGTCCGGTGCTGCTGAACGGTGAGTTCCGGGCGATGCGCGACTATATGGGCGAGACCGCGATCGAGGTCGACTGCACCTTCGATCCGGCCGGCGGCGATGCGGCGCTACGCGAGGCGATCGACCGCATCTGCCAGGCGGCCGATGACGGCATCCGCGAGGGCGCGGTCCACGTCATCCTGACCGACGAGCATATCAGCGCAACGCGCGCGCCGGTGCCGATGATCCTTGCGGCCGGGGCTGTGCACTCGCATCTCGTGCGCCAGGAGCTGCGAACGTTCACGACGCTCAACGTGCGCTCCGGCGAATGTCTCGACACGCATTACTTCGCGGTGCTGATCGGCGTCGGCGCGACGACGGTCAACGCCTATCTCGCCCAGGAGGCGATCGCCGACCGCCACCGGCGCGGGCTCTTCGGCGAGATGACCCTGATCGAGGCGCTCCACCGCTACAAGAAGGCGGTCGGCGACGGCATCCTCAAGGTCATGTCGAAGATGGGCATCTCGGTGCTCTCCTCCTATCGCGGCGGCTACAACTTCGAGGCGGTCGGCTTGTCGCGCGCGCTCGTCGGCGAGTTCTTCCCCGACATGCCCTCGCGCATCTCCGGCATCGGTCTGCCCGGCATCCAGACCAAGGTCGCGGCGATCCACGCCCAGGCCTACCGCGAGGGCGTGGCGACGCTGCCCGTCGGCGGCTTCTACCGCTACCGGCGCACCGGCGAGATGCACGCCTTCGAGGGCCGGCAGATCCATCTGTTGCAGCAGGCCGTCTCCACCGACAGCTACGGCACCTACCGGCGCTACACCGAGGCGGTCTATGCGATGCCGCCGATCCATCTGCGCGACCTGCTTGCCTTCGACTTCAAGGACGACCCGATCCCGATCGACGACGTCGATTCGATCACGGAATTGCGCAAGCGCCTGGTCTCGCCCGGCATCTCGCTCGGCGCGCTCAGCCCCGAGGCGCACGAGACGCTGACCATCGCCATGAACCGCATCGGCGCCAAGTCGGATTCCGGCGAGGGCGGCGAGGATCCGGCGCGCTACAAGCAGCGCGCCGACGGCGATAACGCCAGCTCGGCGATCAAGCAGATCGCGAGCGGCCGCTTCGGCGTCACGGCGGAGTACCTCAACAACTGCCGCGAGATCGAGATCAAGATCGCCCAGGGCGCCAAGCCCGGCGAGGGCGGCCAGCTGCCGGGGCTCAAGGTCACCGAGCTGATCGCGCGTCTCCGGCACTCCACGCCGGGCGTCACCCTCATTTCGCCGCCGCCGCATCACGACATCTACTCGATCGAGGATCTGGCCCAGCTCATCTACGACCTGAAGCAGATCAACCCCGACGCCTCGGTCTGCGTGAAGCTGGTGGCGCAGAACGGCGTCGGCACCGTCGCCGCGGGCGTCGCCAAGGCCAAGGCCGACGTGATCCTGATCTCCGGGCACAACGGCGGCACCGGCGCCTCGCCCCAGTCGAGCATCAAATATGCCGGTATCCCCTGGGAGATGGGGCTCGCCGAGACGCATCAGGTGCTGACCCTCAACGGCCTCCGCCACAGGGTCAAGCTGCGCACCGACGGCGGCCTGAAGACCGGCCGCGACGTCGTCATAGCCGCCATTCTGGGTGCGGAGGAGTTCGGCATCGGCACCACCGCCCTCGTCGCCATGGGCTGCATCATGGTGCGCCAGTGCCATTCCAACACCTGCCCGGTGGGCGTCTGCACTCAGCAGGACACGCTGCGCGACAAGTTCACCGGCACGCCGGAGAAGGTCATCAACCTCTTCTCCTTCGTCGCCGAGGAGGTGCGCGAGATATTGGCCTCGCTCGGCGCGCATTCGCTGACGGAGATCATCGGGCGCACCGATCTGCTGACCCAGGTCAGCCGGGGCAGCGAGCATCTGGACGACCTCGACCTCAACCCGATCCTCGCCAAGGGCGATGCCGGCGACCTGCCGCAATACTGCGTCATGGAGGGCCGCAACGAGGTGCCCGAGACGCTCGATGCCCGCCTCATCGAAGACACCAAGATGACCGGCATGCGCACCGGCGAGCGCATGCAGCTCGCCTACAATATCCGCAACACCCAGCGCGCGATCGGCACCAAGCTGTCGTCGCTGATCACCCGCAAATACGGCATGAGCGGGCTCAAGTCGGGGCACATCACCGTCCGCCTGCGCGGCTCGGCGGGCCAGTCGCTGGGCGCCTTCGCGGTCCAGGGCCTGAAGCTCGAGGTCTTCGGCGACGCCAACGACTATGTCGGCAAGGGCCTCTCCGGCGGCATGATCGTGATCCGCCCGCCGGCATCGTCGGCGCTGGTGACCCAGGACAACGTCATCATCGGCAACACCGTTCTCTATGGTGCGACTGCCGGCAAGCTCTTCGCCGCCGGCCAGGCGGGCGAGCGCTTCGCCGTGCGCAACTCCGGCGCCGAGGCGGTGGTCGAGGGCTGCGGGGCCAATGGCTGCGAGTACATGACCGGCGGCACCGTCGTCATTCTGGGGCCGGTAGGCGACAACTTCGCGGCCGGCATGACCGGCGGCATGGCCTTCGTCTATGACGAGGCCGGCGATCTCGGCACCTTCATCAACGACGACTCCGTGCTCTGGCAGCGCATCGCCACCCAGCACTGGGAGGGCGTCGCCCGCGCCCTCGTCGACCAGCACCATCGCGCGACCGGCTCCCGCTATGCCGAGCGCATCCTGCGCGACTGGGATCTGGAGATGCCCAAGTTCTGGCAGATCGTGCCGAGGGAGATCGTCTCCCTCCTGCAGAACCCGATCCTGCCCGACGACATCGCCGAAAAACGCGCGTAAGACCCTTCGGGTCGGTCACCTCCCCGGAAGCGAGAATCGGGTGAGGGGACATGCGCGCGTCACCGGTTTCCGCGCCTCTCTATGGTTAACGCACTGAAAACCATAATAAATTTCGGTTGAACTTGAGGTCGGGCCAACCATTCGGAAACCATTCCGGCCTATCCTTGAGCCCATGTCTGGAGCGTTGCACCAGCTGAAGCTCGACTACGACGCCGGCGAGGACCGCCTCGTTCTGCGCATCAGCACGCACGACCAGACCGAGGTGCGGCTGTGGCTCACCCGGCGCTTCACCAAGGCGCTCTGGCAGGGTCTCATCAAGGTCGTCGAGGCCAATCCCTCGGCCCTGCTCGCGACCGATGCGGCCTCACGCGAAAGCGTAATGGCCTATCAGCACGAGAGGGCGGTCGACGAGGAGCAGTTCGGCCACACCTTCGAGGAAACCGCGACCGAGTTCCCCTTGGGCGAGGAGCCGACGCTGGTGGTCGCGCTCACCATCGGCAGCCCCGAGCCCAGCGAGCCGCCGCGTCTCATCTTCGAGACGATCGACAAGCGCCTGGTCTCGCTCGGCATGGACGATCAGATCGTCCATTCGCTGGTGCATCTGCTCGCCCTGGCGATGAAACAGACCGACTGGGACCTCGTCCTCGACTTTGCCGTCACATCGGCCGAGGAAGCGATGGCCGAACGCCCGGCGCAGCTTCACTAAAGCTTCACTAGCCGAACGCCGGCCCCGGCCTATTCTCCGTCCACGATCCCTTCGCGCCGCGGATCGGCGCCGCCTAGCAGCGTGCCGTCGGGCAGGATCTGGATGCCATGCAGGCCTGAGTTCATGTCGCTCACCCGAACCCGGTGGCCGAGCCGCCTCAGCGCCGTCGCCATTCGTGCCGTGCGGGTGCGCCGTTCGAGCTCGAGCCCATGGTTGCGCGAGAGCGCGTGGCCCATCGCGATCGCGCTTTGCACATCCATCCGCCAGTCGAGCACGGCGATGACGCGCTGCGCCACATAGCCGATGATCCGGCTGCCCCCCGGCGAGCCGATCACCAGCACCAGCTTTCCGTCCGCCCCGAAGACCATGGTCGGCGCCATCGAGCTGCGCGGCCGCTTGCTGCCCTCGATCCGGTTCGCGACTAAGCGCCCGCCGCGCTGCGCGCGGAAGGAAAAGTCGGTGAGCTCGTTGTTCAGGAGGAAGCCGCGCACCATCCGCCGCGAGCCAAAGGCGTGCTCGATCGAGCTCGTCATCGCCACCGCGTTGCCGTCGCCGTCGACGATGGAGAGATGGCTGGTGGAGGGAAGCTCGGGCGTGACCCCGTCACCGAACCGCTCGGCGCGGGCGCCGGGCGGCGCGCCGGGCTTGGCGCGGCCCTTGACGACGAGACCCGTGATCGTGGCACTCCTCCGCGCGAGATAACCGCGGTCGAGCAGCCCCTTCACCGGCACACGCACGAAGTCGGTATCGGCCAGATAGCGGTTGCGGTCGGCGAAGGCCAGCGCGCTCGCCTGGCCGATCAGATGCCAGGCGCGCGGGCTCCACGGCCCCGGCCCTTTGAGATCGAAGCGCTCGACGAGCCCCAGGATCTGAATGACGGTGGTGCCGCCCGAAGACGGCGGGCCCATGCCGCAGACCTTGTAGCCGTGATAGGTGCCGCAGACGGGCGCGCGCGCCAGCGCCTTATAGTCGCGAAGATCGGCGAGCGTCATCGCCCCCGGCGGCCCCGGTCCGTGCCGTGTCGCCGCGACGATCTCATTTGCGATCTCGCCCTCGTAGAGGACGTCCGCCCCGTCCCGCGCGATCGCCCCGAACGTGCGCGCCAGGGCCGTGTTGGCGATGATCCGGCCCGGCAGCTTCGGTCGGCCGTCGAGCGCGAAGTAGAGTTCGCGCGCCGCGTCGTCGCGCGCCAGCTTCGGATAGTATCTGAGCAGGGCGTGAAGTCGCTTTGAGACCGGAAAACCGTTTCGTGCCAAGGTGATAGCGGGCTCGAAGAGCCGCGCCCAGGGCAGCTTGCCATGCCGCTTATGCGCCAGCTCCAGCATCCGCAGCAGCCCCGGCACGCCGACCGACGCGCCCGAGCCGACTGCGCGCATGAAACCGTCGCGCGATCCCGCGAGCTTTGCGAAGACGCGCGGATTGATCGCCTTGGGCGCGGTCTCGCGGCCGTCATAGCTGGAGAGCTTCATTCGCGCCGCATCCCAATAAAGCAGGAACGAGCCGCCACCGATGCCCGAGGATTGCGGCTCGACGAGGTTGAGGACCATCTGCGCGGCGATCGCCGCATCGACCGCGCCGCCGCCCTCGCGCAGAATCTCGACCGCCGCGCGTACGGCGTGCGGGTTTGCCGCCGCCGCCATGAAGCGCTTGGCCTTGACCGGCGCGCGCGCGTTCCGTCCCGTCGCCGGCTCGGGATCGATGCGGCTCTGGGCCACCGCGCCCGTCGCTCCCGTGAGCAGCGCGCACAAGATCGCGGCGGCGATGCGTCTAGGCATCGGCGAGCGCGCGTTCGACCAGCGCCTTGGCGCGGGCGGGGATGTCGATGGTGAGCGCCGCCTTGTGGCCTTCCTCCGACATCTTCGCCCAGGTCTTGGCGACGATCGAGACGACCTTCTCGTCGTCATGCTGGCTGGAGAAGTCGGCGAAGTAGTTCTCCAGGAAGACGAGACAGGCGACGTCCTCCAGGGTCTGCACCTCCGGGTCGCGCTTGATGCCGCGCTTGCGGATGAGGGTCGTCACACGCTTGACCGCCTCGTCGTCGTAGCCCGCGCCGGCCATGATCTCGCCCGCACGCTCGGCGTGGTACTTGCCCAAATCGGTGCGCCAGCGGAGATAGCCCTCGCGGTCCATCGGATAGCTCTTGCGCGGCATGGTCCAGCGCTCGATGTGCTGCGCCCGCACGGCGATCTGCAAGACGTCCGATGCGTCGGGCGCGATGCGCTCCAGCCAGCGCGTCATGCGCTGCGAATAGACCAGCGCCGCCGGCCGCTCCGCGCCGTCGACGCGTTCGGTCGTCGGATCGGCCGCGTTCGCCGCGTCGATCCCGGCGAGGGCATTGCTCAGCTTCGTGTCCGTGTCGTTCATGGCGATCTCCTTGATGGAGAAAGTGAACGCAGATACCGCAATGGGCAAGGCGCGGCTCGCCGCACCGCAGAAATCACGATCGGTGGCGCCAGTCAGATGGTGATCAAACGGAGGCTTGCTTCCCCGGCGGCTTGGCGGCCGGCTTGCGGTCGGCGATCCCGCGCTCGTACCAGTCGCGCGATCCGTTCACGATCTTGACCACGGACAGCATGACGGGCACCTCGACCAGCACGCCGACGACGGTCGCAAGCGCCGCGCCGGATTTGAGCCCAAACAGCCCGATCGCGGTGGCGACGGCGAGCTCGAAGAAATTGCTGGCGCCGATAAGCGCAGATGGCGCGGCGACGCAATGCGCAACGCCAAACCGGCGGTTCAGCAGATACGCCAGGCCCGAATTGAAATAGACCTGAATGAGGATCGGCACGGCCAACAGCAAAATGACCAGCGGCTGAGCGATGATCTGCCCGCCCTGATAGCCGAACAGCAGGATCAGCGTCGCCAGCAATGCCAAAAGCGAGACCGGCTGCAGCCAGCCGAGCAGCCGCGACAGGGCGTTTGGCCCACCCACGCCGATGACGGCCTGGCGGACGATCTGCGCGATGGCGACCGGGATCACGATGTACAGCACGACCGAGATGACCAGCGTGTCCCAGGGCACGATGATCGCCGAGATGCCGAGCAGAAGCCCCACGATCGGCGCGAACGCCACGACCATGATGGCGTCGTTCAGGGCGACCTGGCTCAACGTGAAATGCGGCTCGCCGTCGGACAGGTTGCTCCACACGAACACCATCGCCGTGCACGGCGCGGCCGCCAGGATGATGAGGCCGGCGATATAGCTGGTGATCTGGTCGGCGGGCAGATAGGGCTCGAACAGGTAGCCGACGAAGAGCCAGCCGAGCGCCGCCATCGAGAACGGCTTCACCGCCCAGTTTATGAACAGCGTCACGCCGATGCCGCGCCAATGCTCGCCGACCGACCGCAGCGCCCTGAAATCGATCTTCAGGAGCATCGGGATGATCATCAGCCAGATCAAAATCCCGACCGGAATGTTGACCTGGGCGATTTCGGCCGCGCCGATAACCGCAAACGCGCCCGGGAACCAGTGCCCGAGCGCGATGCCCGCGATGATGCAGAGCGCAACCCAGACCGTGAGATAACGCTCAAAGACCGGCATTCGTGCGGGCTTTGCGGGCGCGGTCTCTCCTGTCTCCGGGTCCTGTGGGCTCATGCCGCGGCGTCGCTCATGCGTCCTCCTTTTCCGGGACGATCGCGCCGATCTGCGTAAGCTCGCGCTGCAGCGACAGCCGGTCGAGCGAGGCCATCGGCAGGTTCATGAAAATCGAGATGCGGTTGTAGAGCATCCGGAACGTCTCGGCGAAGGCGGCGGCGATCTCGGCGTCGGTGCCCTCGACCGCGGCCGGATCGGGCAGGCCCCAATGCGCCGTCATCGGCTGACCGGGCCAGACCGGGCAGACCTCGCCGGCCGCGTTGTCGCAAACCGTGAAGACGAAATCGAGCTCGGGTGCACCGTTGGCTCCCTCGGCGAATTCCGACCAGTCCTTCGAGCGCAGCCCGCCGGTCACGTAGTTCGCGATCCGGAGCGCATCGAGCGCATGCGGATTGACCGTGCCCGTCGGATGGCTGCCGGCGCTGTAGGCGCGAAAGCGTCCCAGCCCGTCACGGTTCAGAATCGCTTCGGCCATGATGCTGCGCGCCGAATTTCCCGTGCACAGAAACAAGACGTTGAAAACCTTATCCCGCCCGGCGTCGTTTTCCGCCATCGCTCTTTCCCCCTTGCGCCTGTGCAGCATCGCCGATGCCGCACCCCACCAGCGCCTCGACGAGCGGTCCACAGACCTCGGCGTGACCCTGGCAGCAGTTGTAGGTCAGATAGATCAGCAGGTCGTTCATCCGGTGATAGTCGGCGTGATAGATGATCGACCGGCTTTCGCGCCGGGACCCTATCAATCGGGCGTTACGGAGTTGTGACAGGTGAAACGACAGCGTGGCGGAGGGGAGATCGAGGATCTCGGCGATCTTGCCGGCCGCGAGGCCGTCCGGCCCCGCCTCGACGAGCCGGCGATAGATGTCGAGCCGCGTCTCCTGCGCGAGCGCGGCCAAGGTGATGACGGCGTCTATTCGATCCATAATTCCAAAATTATCGAAATAATTTTGGAGATGCAAGCAGTAGAGCGGGCGCTCATACCAATTCCCTCTCCCCCCTTGAAGGGGAGGGCCGGGGTGGGGAGTGTAGCGCCGCCTTCGCGATGCTCCGGAGAGAGTGCGTCTACCTGAAACAGCACCCCCTCCCTAACCCTCCCCCGCAAGGGGGGAGGGAAAGCAAGGACGGTGGGCCTCAAGCCGCCTTGTAGGGCAGGCCCGTCATCGGCACCCAGCCGGGCAGGGCCTCGACGCGGTGGATCCAGGCGACCACGTTGTCGCGCCCGTCGACCCGCACGTCGCCCTCGGGCCCCAGCGCGACATAGGGATAGCAGGCGAGGTCGGCGATGGTCGGCCGGCCGTGCGCCAGCCATTCGCGCCCTTCGAGCCAGCCGTCAAGCACCTTCAGCGAGGCTCCGGCGCGCCGCTGCGCCGTCTCGATGTCGATCGCCGGATTGTTCGTGAGCTTGGCGAAGCGCGCCACGCTGAGACCGTTGCTGATCTCGTTGGCGGCGAAGCTGAGCCAGGCGATCACCTCGGCCATGCCCGCCGGGTCGCGCGGCAGCCAGGTCTCGTCGGCATACTTCATTGCGACATAGACCAGGATCGCGCCCGAATCGTAGAGGCAGACGTCGCCGTCGGTCAGCACCGGCACCTGGCCGCGGGGATTCATCTTCAGGAATTCTGGCGTCTTCTGCGCGCCCTTGGCGAGGTCCACGGGCACGCGCTCGTAGTCGACGCCGAGCATCGACAAGAGCATCCGGCACTTATGCGCGTTCCCCGACAGCTCGGCGTCGTAGAGCTTGATCATGAACGTCCTCCCCTGGCGCGATTTTTGGCTTATTGGTCGCCGACCGAGAGCACGACGGCCATCGCCGTGTCGCCCGCCGCACAACCGGTGAAGAGCCCCTTGCCGCCGCCGCGGAGCTTCAGCTCCTCGATCAGCTCGATGACGAGGCGGAGCCCCGTCGGCCCCTGCGGATGGCCGAAGATCAGCGAGCAGCCGTAATTGTTCATGTCCTCCAGCGAATAGCCGGTCTCGTGCGCAAAGACGAGGTCGTTGACGGCGAAGGGGTTGTGGGTCTTCACCGCGTCGATGTCGCCGATCGCGAGCCCCGCCGCCTCGAGCGCGCGCTTGGCCGCCGGCACGGGTGCTGCCGGCATATGCGCCTTCTCCACCCGCGCCAGGCCGAAGCCGAGCAGCTGGATGCGCACGCCCTTGTCCTTGGAGAGCTCCTTGGCCTTGTCCGCCGAGGTCACGATCATCCCGGCATTGCCGTCGGCCGGATGGGTCTGGCCGCCGAAGGTGACCGTGCCGTCCTCGATCACGGGGCGCAGCTTTGCCAGGCCTTCCTTGGTCGAGGCGGTGACGCCCTCATCGCTTTCCATCGTGTGCACGGTCTTGCGGTAGCGCTTGTCCGGCACCTCGAAGGGCAGGCGCATATAGGTCTTCTGGAAGGCGTGGTCGTCCTTCACCGCGTCCTGATACTGCTCCCAGCGCCGCAGCACGACGTCATGCTGCGCCTCGGTGGTGAACTGGTACTTGCGGGCGACGTTCTCGGCGGTCTCCGTCATCGAGGTGCCGCCGTAGGGGTCCTTCGCCATGTTGTCGAGCGTCCAGTTCTCGTGGGAACCGGTGCCGCCGAGGCTCTGCGGATCGGGGTAGAAGACCTGCGGGCCGTTCGAGGTCTTGTCGGTGGTCATGACGAGCGCCGTCTCCGAAAGCCCCGCATCGACCTCCTGGGTCGCCACCTGCAGGCAGCGCGCGGAGGTGGCGCAGGCCTGGCTCACCGTCGGCCCGCCGACATGGTCGGCGCCCATCAGGCCGGTCAGCCAGGGCAGGCCGTAGAACGAGCTCTTCTGCGGCACGGTCATGCCGAGCACGCCGAAGTCGAGCGCCTCCATCGGCAGGTCGCGCGCGGCCATCTCCTCCTTGGCGACGTGCGCTGCGAGCTCGACGGAGTTCAGATGCGAGAGGCTGCCCTGCCAGCGCGCGAAGGGCGTGCTCCAATAGGCGCCATAGGGGATCTCGGCCTGGTGGGTCATGGGCTGGGCCCTTTCGTTCCGGAATGTCTGGTTGCCTGGACTGCTGGCCGCGACTCTAGCGGTCGCGTGCCGGTGGGCGCAAGGGAGCCGACACTGGGCAACGGCCCAATGCATGCTGTGCATGACGATCTAATGCGCGGCGTGCAGGACGCTGCTCCCCAAGGGAAGATTGCTCTAGTATCGCCCGGTCAAAAGCACATCCGGGGGATCACATCATGGGCAAGCTCGACGGCCGCTACGCGGTCATCACGGGCGGGACGACGGGGATCGGGCTTGCCTCGGCGCAGCTCTTCCAGGAGGAGGGCGCGCGCGTCGCCATCGTCGGCCGCAATCCGGACAACCTGAAGCGCGCGGCCGAGACGCTCGGGCCGAGCTGCCTGCCGATCCAGGGCGATATGTCCAAGCTCCCTGAGATCGAGGCGATGGCCAAGACCGTCGCCGACGTTTTCCCCAAGGTCGACATCGTCTTCGCCAATGCCGGCATCACCACCTTCGCCGCCATCGAGGAGGTCGATGAGGCGCTCTACGACGAGGTGATGGACCTCAACCTCAAGGGCGTCTACTTCACGGTCAAATACCTGCTGGGCCAGATGACCGAGGGCGGCAGCATCGTCCTCACGACCTCGGTGCGCGGCCGTGCCGGCTCGCCCAAGTCAAGCGTCTACGGCGCCTCCAAGGCCGCCCTCGCCTCGCTCGCGCGCATGTTCGGCGTCGAGCTGGCGCCGCGCGGCATCCGCGTCAACGCGCTCTGCCCCGGCGCGGTGGCGACGCCGATCTACGACCGCCTCGGCTGGTCGGCGGAGCATCTGGAGACGGTCCGCGCGCGCATCAGAAAGCAGCTTCCGATCGGCCGCATCGCTGTTCCGGAAGAGCTCGCCAGCGCCGCGCTCTTCCTGGCGAGCGACGATTCGAGCTTCATGGTCGGCGAAGAGATGGTGGTCGACGGCGGGTATGTCGCAATGTGACGGGGCGATGTAGCGGGACCGCGCTGTGGCAATGACCCATCACTTGAAAAAATAGCGTCCCGATCGTGACCCCGCGGCCGACGCAGTC
>CAZBRE010000091.1:0-3866 GCA_964494065.1 uncultured Alphaproteobacteria bacterium | reverse complement strand
GACCCATCACTTGAAAAAATAGCGTCCCGATCGTGACCCCGCGGCCGACGCAGTCCTTGTATGTCGGATCGATTTCACCCAGGTCTTCTTCCATGGGCGGATCCCTCAGGCAGTGTGTCCGGCGCGCTTTCGTCGCGGCGATCTTGGCCGCACTGGCGGCGCCCGGGGCATATGCCGCCGACGACACCGTCGGAACGTTCGTGTTCCAGGACGAAAACGACTTCTTTTCCGGCACCGACCGGCACTACACGCAGGGTATCCGCCTCTCCTACCTTGCCACCGCGCGCGTGACGCCAGAATGGGTCCGCCGTCTCCCCGATATCCCCGCCTTGATCGATGCAGGCCGCGGCAAGCGGGCCGACCGCAGGATCGGCTTCGTTGTCGGTCAGAGCATGTTCACGCCTCAGGATACGGACAAGCAGACCCTGATCGCGTCCGACCGTCCCTATGCGGGCTGGCTCTATCTCGGCGGCTCCCTGCAGACCCGCTACCGCGATCGCAGCGGCATCACGCGTTTGGACATCTTGGCCTTCGAGCTCGGGGTCGTCGGCCCGGCGTCCCAAGCCGAATACACCCAGAACCGATGGCACGAGCTGATCCGCTCGAACCGGGTGAACGGTTGGGAAAACCAGCTCCACAACGAGCCCGCCTTCCTGATCGCGTTCGAGCGCAAGTGGCGCAGTCCGATCCTGCGTCTCGACCAAGGCCGGGGACGCTTGGCGCTCGGCCTTGATGCGATCCCCCATATCGGATTTACCGGCGGAACCCTGCACACCTACGCCGCCGCCGGATTGACGCTTCGGTTCGGCAATCACCTGCCCGACGATTTCGGGCCGCCCCGCATCCGCCCGGCCTCGCCCGGCTCCCAGTCCTTCGAGCTGCCGCAAAGCCCGCGTCCGTTTCGCTGGTATCTGTTTACGGGGTTCGAGACCCGCCTCGTCGGCCGCAACATCTTCCTCGACGGAAACACTTTCCGCTCGAGCCACAGCGTGGACAAGAACCCGGTCGTGACCGACCTGCAGATCGGACTCGCGACTGTCCTGTTCGACAAGGTGCGGATCACCTACACATACGTGCTGCGGTCACCGGAATTCCGCGGCCAGCGCGGGCCCGATCAATTCGGGGCGATCAGCCTTTCGGTTCGCTTCTGACGGTTGGCGCTTGCGTCCGTTTACTTCTTCACCCCGAACGTCATGCCGTCGCCCACCGCCACCATCGCCAGCACCACGCGGTCGTCGTTCTTGACCTTTTCGTTGAAGGCGCGCGCGCCGCGGGTGTTGCCGAGCAGCTCCTCGAAATGCTCTTCGGTGCGCCCACGGTTGCGCCAGAACTCGATGAGCCGCTCGTCGGTGTAGTCCTGGGTCACCGTGCCCTGGAAGAGCGTGTTGTCGGCGATCATGAGCCCGCCCGGGCGCACGAGCTCCAGGCCGCGGTCCCAGTACGTGCCGTAGTTGAGCTTGTCGGCGTCGATGAAGCACAGGTCATAGCTGCCCGCTTCCCCCTCGGCGAGCAGCGCATCGAGCGTCTCGGCCGCGGGCCCGAGCCTGAGGCGGATCTTGTCGGCCACGCCTGCCTTCGCCCAGAACTCGCGCGCGATCCCCGCATAGTCGTCGTTGATGTCGCAGGTGGTGATATGGCCGTCGGGCGGCATGGCGCTCGCCATCACGATCGAGCTGTAGCCGGTGAAGGTGCCGACCTCGAGGATGCGCTTGGCGCCGCTGATCCGCACCAGCACGTCCATGAACTGGCCCTGCTGCGCGGTGATCTGCATGCGGAACCACGGCGTCGCCTTCTCGGTCGCCGCGCGCAGCTCGGCCAGCAGCGCCGGCTCCCGGTTCGAGACCTCGTCGACATAGTCGTAGAGCGCCTCGTTCATCATGATCATGTCGTGCGACATCGTCGTCCTCTTATTTGTCTTGCGGCACCGGCCCTCCTGAGCTTGTCGAAGGGCCCCCGCCCGTCCGCCCAGGAGATGGTGATCGCATGGACGAACGGGCGGGAGAGCGGACCTTGGAGTCTAGGCCGTTCCCGTTGCTCTTCGGTGATACCACAACGGCAGGACGATCGCCGCAAGCGCCAGGGCCGAGCAGGTCAGCATCGTGCCCAGCATGGGATAGGGGGTGCCGTCCTGGATCGTGCCGACGGCCTGGGCCACGCCTGCGCCGATCAGCATCTGGATGAAGCCGGCAAGCCCCGAGGCCGCGCCCGCCGCCTTGGGATCGACGCTGACGGCGCCGGCCTGCGCGTTGGGCATTGAGATCCCGGCGCCGAATGAGGCGAACATCGCCGGGCCGAAGAGGGCCAGCGGATGCCAGACGCCGCTGGCCATGATCGCGAAGGAGATCGCGGCCGCGGCGAGCGAGCCCATGCCGCCCAGCACGATCATGCGGTCGACCCCGACCCGCGCCGATATACGGCCCGCGGTCAGCCCGCCGAACATGAAGCCGCCGGAGACCATGAAGAAATAGAGCCCGTATTCGGTCGCGGGCCGCTTCATCACGTCGACCATGATGTAGGGCGCGCCCGACATGAAGGCGAAGAAGACGCCGAGCACGAAGGCGGCGTGCAGCACGTAGCCGCAGTAGATCGGCTGGGCGAGCAGCCGCCCGAAACCGCCGAAGAAGCTCTTGAAGCCTTCGATCGGATCGCGCTCGGTATGGGTTTCCGGCATCCGTGCCAGCACCAGCGCTGCGACCGCCAGCCCGACGCAGCCGGCGAAGATGAAGCTCGCCCGCCAGCTCGCCCAGTCGGTCAGCACGCCGCCGATGGTGGGCGAGACCATCGGTGCCAGCACCATCGCCGTCGTCAGATAGGCGATCACCGAGGCCGAGCGTTCGCGGTCGTAGAGGTCGCGCACGATCGCGCGCGCCAGCACCATCCCCGAGGCGCCGCCCGCACCCTGCAGCATGCGGCCGATGATCAGCGTCCAGATATCGGGGGCCGCGGCGCAGAGCGCGCTGCCGGCCAGAAAGAAGACGAGCCCCAGGATCACCATCGGCCGGCGGCCGTATCGGTCGGAGAGCTGCCCGTAGACGAGCGTCGCCAGCGCGATCGCCAGCATCGAGACGCTGAGCGTCATCTGCGCGGTGGCGGCCGAGACGCCGTAGCTGGAGCGGATCGCGGGCAGCGCCGGCAGGAAGATCTGCATCGACATCGGCCCGAGCGCGGTCAGCGCGACCAGAAGGAACAGCAGGAATTTGCTTACGGTCGCGGCCATGGCAGCGCGCTGCTTACCGCTTGGTGGGGTGCCGCGCAAGGCCGCGTTAGGCCTTCAGGCGGTACCAGGTCCGCAGGGCCGGCTGAAAAACGTAGCGTCGCTTGAGGGCGCTGCGAACCGGTTCGCCCCCCGGCGGCGCGCCCTGCAGGCTGGCTTCGAACGCCGCCACGTCGCGCTCGAGCTCCGGGCCATACGCCGCCATCTGTTTGGGAAAAATCTCCTGCCGGGCATGCTCGTAGAGCGCCGTGTCCTTGCGATTGGCCTCTTCCAGCAGCGCGTAGGTTTTCGGATTGCTCAGGAGGTCCCGGCTGATCGACGGATCGCTGGCAATGTTCTCGGGACGGTACCGGATCGATAGCTTGAGATCGCCGAAGAACCGTCGCAGCATGACCAGCGTCTCTTCATAGAAGTCGACCAGCCCGACAAACCCGACGCGTTCGTTCAGCATCTCGCGCGCCTTGTCGACATCATCGGTGCCGGCCAGCCGCCTGGTCTGCAGGTCGCGCATGCGCTCGATCTGGATCCACTCCTCGAACGGCATGGTCTTCTTCAGCACCTGCACCTGGTACTGATAGTTCGAGGCGCAGCGCGCGATCGGCTCGCGCAGGATCGTGTAGTACCGCACGTCGGGACAGATATCCGACAGATC
>CAZBRE010000090.1:0-17293 GCA_964494065.1 uncultured Alphaproteobacteria bacterium | reverse complement strand
GGGCGGAAAGCGGACATGCTGGTCAGCTTGGAGAGTGTCCGCAAGTAGCCATGAGCGGACCCAAACATTGTCGATAGCACATTGACGAATTGAACGCCTAGGGCATCGGTTGCCCTAACGGACGCTTCATGCCCGGCGGCTATCGATTTCGTAGCCAATCGATATTTCACGCGGCGACCGCCGTCCGTCACTCTCATCGCCAGCCAATCGGCCCATTCCGCAGCCGCCAAAGCGATGAGATGCGAGCGATGAAACCCACAGACACCAGCCCCTGGTCCTTGATCGCCATCGCTCTCCTCGCGGCGGCTGCGGCCGCCCTGCTGGCGGCCTTGACCGGCGCGGTTCAGGCCGCGCCTACCTCAGGCCACCACGCCGCCCCGCGCCGCTAGTGCGCCCGCCCGCATGTCCCGAAGGAGTGCAATGCCATGAACGCAACGATCGCAACGATCCATGCCGACCTCGCCGTGATCGGCGGCGGCTCGGGCGGCCTCAGCGTCGCCGCCGGCGCCGCGCAGATGGGCGCCTCGGTAGTTCTGATCGAGAAGGGCCGCATGGGCGGCGACTGCCTCAACTACGGCTGCGTACCGTCGAAGTCGCTGATCGCCGCCAGCCATGCCGCGCAGACGGTGCGGAGCGCCGGGCGCTTCGGCGTCAACGGCCACGAGCCCGCGATCGACTTTCTCAAGGTGCGCGACCACGTGCGCGGCGTCATCGCGAAGATCGCACCGCACGACTCGGTCGAGCGCTTCGAAGAGCTCGGCGTCCGCGTCGTGCAGGGCGCCGCCGTCTTCACTGGCCCCCGCGACGTCATGGCGGACGGGCAGCGCATCTCGGCGCGCCGTTTCGTCATCGCGACCGGATCGTCGCCCGCCACGCTGCCGATCCCGGGGCTCGATACGGTCTCTTATCTCACCAACGAGACGATCTTCGAGCTCGACGCGCGCCCGGAGCACCTGATCGTGCTCGGCGGCGGCCCGATCGGCCTCGAGCTCGCCCAGGCGCACCGCCGGCTCGGCGCCCGCGTCACCGTCGTCGAGGCCTTCCGTCTGCTCGGGCGCGACGACCCGGACGCGGTCGCGGTCGTCAAGGCGCGCCTCGAAGCCGAAGGCGTCGCAGTCCACGAGCAGGCGAAGGTGAGCCGGGTCGGCAAGGCCGGCAACGGCGTCGCGGTCACGCTCGAGGACGGGCCGACGATCGAGGGCTCGCACCTGCTGGTCGCCGCCGGGCGGCGCCCGAACGTGAACGGTCTCGGCCTCGAGGCCGCGGGCGTCGAGTATTCCGCGCGTGGGATCACGGTCGATGCGCGTCTGCGCACCAGCAACCGCCGCATCTTTGCCATCGGCGACGTCGCCGGCGGGCCGCAGTTCACCCACGTCGCGGGCTACCACGCGGGCGTAGTCATCCGGAACGCGCTCTTCCGCATGCCGGCCAGGGCGGACCACTCGGCCATCCCCGCCGTCACCTATACCGACCCTGAGCTCGCGCATGTCGGCCTTTCCGAGGCGCAGGCGCGCGAGATGCACGGCGACAAGATCCGCGCCACCGTCTGGCAGTTCGAGGAGAACGACCGCGCCCAGACCGAAGGCGAGACCGAAGGGCTGATCAAGGTCGTGACCGGCCGAGGCGGCCGCGTGCTCGGCGCCACCATCGTCGGCGCCCATGCGGGCGAGCTCATCATGCCCTGGATCCTCGCGGTCAGCCGCGGCCTCAAGATCGGCGCCATCGCCGGCGTCGTCGTGCCCTATCCGACGCGCTCGGAGATCTCGAAACGCGTCGCCGGCGCCTACTTCACGCCGGGGCTCTTCAGCCCGCGCACCCGGAAAGTCGTGCGCGCGCTCGCCCGGCTTGGCTGAGCCTTCCCTCACACACTCGCCCGATTGAGATACGACAATGAACCAGATGCTGAAGCCCGACTCCGTGCGGGCAGAGCCCAAAGCCGCGGCCCCGCGTTCGGCGGTTCAGCGCACCCTGCCGCTTGCGGCATTGCTCGCCGGGATCGCCGCCTTCTTCGCCCTCGGCCTCCACCATTACCTCACCTTCGAGGCACTGCGCGAGCACCGCACCGAGCTGATGGCCTTCGTCGCCTCGAACGCGGTGCTGGCGGTGCTGTTCTTCATCGCCATCTACGCCGTCTCGACGGCGCTTTCGGTTCCCGGCGGCGCGGTGCTGACGGTCGCCGCCGGCTTCCTCTTCGGGACCTGGTTTGGCACCGGCCTCGTCGTGATCGGCGCCACGATTGGCGCCATAGGCGTCTTCTTGATCGCACGCACGGCGGTCGGCAACGCGCTCCGCCAGCGCGCCGGCCCCTGGCTGCGCAAGATGGAGGCGGGCTTCCAGGAGAACGCGCTCAGCTATTTGCTGGTGCTGCGCCTCATCCCGCTCTTCCCCTTCTTCGTCGTCAACATCGTGCCGGCCTTCCTCGGCGTGTCGCTGCGCACCTACACGATCGGCACGCTCGTTGGCATCATTCCCGGCAGCTTCGTCTTCGCGTCGGTCGGCGCCGGCCTCGGCAGCATCTTCGACTCCATGCAGACCTTCAGCCTCAAGGGCGTACTGACCCCGCAGGTCATCGTCGCCCTGGTCGGCCTCTCGCTGCTGTCGCTGCTGCCCGTCGCCTACAAGAAGTTGAAGGCCCGGCGCGGCCGCCGTTCCGTTTGATTTCCCCCGCAAACATCCCCTTTGAAGGAATCACTCCTATGTCCACCATGCTCAAGACCGCCCCGAGAAAAGCGACAGCGAGCGGTCCGCTCGCCGGCCGCTCGGCGATCGTCACCGGCTCCACCAGCGGCATCGGCCTCGGCATCGCCGAGGCCCTCGCCGGGGCCGGCGCCCGCGTCATGCTCAACGGCTTCGGCAAGCCCGCCGAGATCGAACGCGAGCGACGGCGCCTCGCCGCGGAGCACCATGTCGACGTCCTCTATTCGCCCGCCGACATGAGCAAGGGCGATGCGGTTGCGGCGATGGTCGCGGAAGCCGAAGACGCCTTCGGCGCCGTCGATATCCTGGTCAACAACGCCGGCATCCAGCATGTCGCCCCGGTCGAGAGCTTCCCGGTCGAGAAATGGGACGCGATCCTCGCGATCAACCTTTCGGCCGCCTTCCACACCACCCGCGCGGCGATCGCCGGCATGAAGGCGCGCGGCTGGGGCCGCATCGTCAACATCGCCTCGGCGCATGCGCTCGTCGGCTCGCCCTTCAAGGCCGCCTACGTTACTGCCAAGCACGGCCTTCTCGGCCTCACAAAGGTGGTCGCCATCGAGGCGGCCGAAGCCGGCGTGACCTGCAACGCGGTCTGCCCGGGCTATGTGCTGACGCCGCTGGTCGAGGCGCAGATCGACGATCAGGCCAAGGCGCACGGCCTGCCGCGCGACCAGGTCATCCGCGACGTCCTGCTCGCCCAGCAGCCCAACAAGCGCTTCGTCAGCGTCGACGAGCTGGCGGCACTGGTCGTCTTCCTGTGCAGCGACGCCGCGGCCTCGATTACCGGCACCGCGCTGCCGGTCGATGGCGCCTGGACGGCGCACTGACCGTCCGCCACTAATCGCCTTTTGGGGAGAAACGCCAATGGATACCGCACTTTACGAGGTCGAGCATCGCCACGAGGCGGGCTCCGACCACCACCACCACGCCGAGCACGCGGCGGCGGAGAAGACCATCAACCTCGCCCTTCAGGGCGGCGGCGCCCACGGCGCCTTCACCTGGGGGGTACTTGACCGCCTGCTCGAGGAGAAGGCGATCGGCTTCGAGGGCATCAGCGCCACCAGCGCGGGGGCGATGAACGCCGTCGTCCTCGCCTACGGCATGGCGGTCGGAGGCCGCGAGGGTGCACGCCGCGCGCTCACCGACTTCTGGCGCCGGGTGAGCCACGCCGCCGCGATGGGCCCGCTCCAGCCGACGCCCTTTGAGCGCCTGACGGGTATGCGCTCGCTGGAACACTCGCCGGCCTTCGTCGCCTTCGATCTGGTGACGCGCCTCTTCTCGCCCTACGAGTTCAATCCGCTCGGCATCAATCCGCTGCGCGACGTGCTCTGCAAGTCTGTCGACTTCGAGGCGCTGCGCACGACCTGCTGCCCGATCAAGCTCTATCTCTCGGCGACCAACGTGCGCTCGGGCAAGGTCCGCGTCTTCGAGAACGACGACGTCACGCCCGACGCGGTGATGGCCTCGGCCTGCCTGCCGTTCATGTTCCAAGCGGTCGAGATCGACGGCGAGGCCTATTGGGACGGCGGCTATATGGGCAACCCCGCGATCTTCCCGCTGATCTATGGCTGCGAGACCGGCGACGTACTGGTCGTGCACATCAACCCGTTGGAGCGGGCCGAGGCTCCGCGCACCGCCTTCGAGATCATGAACCGCATCAACGAGATCAGCTTCAACTCCTCACTGATGCGCGAGATGCGGGCGATCGCTTTCGTCACCCGGCTGCTCGATGAGGGCAAGATCGTCGACGGCACGATGAAGCACATGCGCATCCATGCCATCAGCGACGGCGAGTTCATGCAGAGCCTCGGCGTGGCGAGCAAGCTCAACGCCGATTGGAGCTTCCTGCTCGAGCTGATGGAGCATGGCCGCGCCGCCGCCGATGCCTGGCTCGGCAAGGATTGGAAAAAGATCGGCGTGAAATCGACGATCGATATCGCGGACACATATCTCTGACGCCGCCCGTCACTTCGCCGCGCGACGGAGCAAAAGAAAACGCCCTCGGAGCCAAATCGGGTCCGAGGGCGTCGCGTTTCAGGACGAAACTATTCGATCTTCATGCGCACGGCGAGCAACGCCGCAAGGGCGAGGCTCGCTCCGATTAGGGTCACGCTCGCGGTCCAGCCGAAGCGATCGAAGACCTGGCCGACGAGGGCGCTGCCGGCCAAGCCGCCGCAGTAGTAGCTGCCGAGATAAATGCCGCTCGCCGAGCCACGGTCGCAGGTCGCCGCGTGGCCGACGAAGCCGGTTGCCGCCGCCTGGGCGAAGAAGGTGCCGGCGCCGACGAGGGCGAGACCGATCAGCATCGGGATCAGGCTCGGCAGGACGAGGAGCGCCAGGCCTACCCCGGCGACCCCGAGCGAGACCCAGAAGGCCAGGCGCGGACCCACATGCTGGACCACACGGCCCGCAAAGGGCGTGGTCAGGATCGACGGGATGAAGACAAGGTAGACGAGCCCCAATGCCATCGGCGAGAGCCCGATCGGTGCTTTCGCCAGCACGAAGTTCACGTAGGTGAAGACGCCGATGAAGGCGAAGAGAATGATGAAACCGATGGCGAAGGCCGAGCGCAACGCCGGGTTGCGGAAGTGCGCCCGCCAGGCGCCGAGCGATGAGCCCGCCGACCCACCGGGAGCGGCCGCGCTGCAGCGGTTGAGCGAGACATAGACGAGGGCGGCGCCGGCGAGGTTGAGGCAGGCGAAGAGATAGAAGTTCGGGGCCAGGCCCAGCATGTCGGTCACCGTCCCCGACATGAGGCGGCCGAAGAGGTTGCTCGCGACGTTGCCGGTGATGTAGGCGGCGAGCGCGCTGCCGGTGTCGTGGGTCGAGCCCTGCTCGGCGAGATAGGCCATGGTGAGCGTGAAAGCGGCCGACATGCAGAGCCCCTGGGCGACCCGCAACGCAGCGAACACCGTGAGGTCGTGAGTGAGCGAGAGCGCGACGGTGGGAATCGAGAGCAGCGCCAGGCTCACGCAGATGCCGACGCGGCGGTTGATGCGGCGGCTCAGCAGCGCGACCGAGATACCGGCGACAGCCATGCCGATGGTGCTGGCGTTGACCGCGAAGCCCATCTCGGCGGGCGTAACCTGAAAGGCGCGTGCCAGCGAGGGCAGGATCGCCTGCACCGCAAACAGATCGACGAGGGTGACGAAGCTGATGAGGGCGATGACGACGTTTTGCCAGAAGGCGCGCGTCGCCGGCCGGCTCGGAGCCCCGACCTGGGGCGCGGGAACAGCATGGGACAGTCCAACCATGGTGGGTCTCTTTCGGGAGGGTGAGTAGCGAATGCGAAACCCGGCCCTCACGCCGTGGCGTCGAGAGCCAGGCTGCGGTGACGGTGGGTAGCGGGACCCAAGGGGTCACGGACCGACGTGATAGACGTCGGCGGCGAGCAGGCGCACCACCTTGTTGGTCTCGTTCTTCCACCAGTGGCTGAGCTTGTCCGCCTCGCGGGAGACCTCGCCGGTCCGGTGGACGATCGGCACCGAACAGTTGCTCGCATATTCGATGATGGTGCCGTCGAGGATGTAGATAAGGGCCGGGCGGTCGCCGTGAAAGTGCCAGCCGACGGTGCCGCCGGGCTGGATCTCGAGGTAGCGCATGCGCAGGAGACGGCCCGCGCCGCCCTTGAACTCCTTGGCGAGATCGACGCTCGCAAGCACGCGCACTGACTCGCCGACGCTGCCGACGCTGACTGGCTTGCGCACGCCCCGCGCCATCTTGTCGGCGGGGCAGCTGCCGGCCTGAGCCGGCGAATTGGTCAGCGCTGCGGCCGCCGCGAAGAGGCCCGCGAGGAGCACGCTGTGCCGGAACCACCGGCCGGGGTTGGGTACTGACTGCATTGCGGAAATTCCCTTTCGTTTAGCGCGGCGCTGGCCGGAATGGCCGCCGCATCGATAGGGAATCATCTGGAATCCGGGGTCGGAGCGGAAATATCGTTTGGCTTCCGTTTCGATAGCGCATGGGCATCGAGCGGGCGGCATCCGCCTGGCAACATCAGTGTTTCGGCTGCGCGACGCTCGCCGCGATGGACGCGATCACCGCCGAGGCGGTGCGGAAAGTCGGAAGCTGCGGATCGATACCGTACCGTTTGGCGATGTAGGCGAAATCGGTATAGGCGACCCAGACCTCGCCCTTCGGCCGCTCGTAGACGAGGAGCCGTACCGGCCAATCGAGCCCGGAGACGGGATTGGCGGCGATGTACTGTGCGCCCAGGGCCGGGTTCCCGAAGATCAGGAGTGTGGAGGGATGCAGCCGCGCGCCGCCGGCCAGCATCGACTGCTCGACGACGAGGAAGAAAGTGATGCCCTTGCCGCGGATGTCTGCCTGCAGGCGTGCGATGGTTTCCGCCATCGCATAGGCGCTCCGTACGTTCACAACGCCGTTGCACTGTGCCGGACACGCCGCGCCGGCGGCGAGCGCGGCTTGACCCGTAAGGACGGTTAGACCCATCAGCCAAAGGGGAAGGAACAGTCTGAAGTTGCGGATCTGCATGCCGGTGCTCTCTGGAATGAACTGTGCGGGACTGGGCCCGCCCACAGAGCGCCAGTTTGGTGCATCATCCGGTCACGAGGGAAATACCGACGCGCTCCCGATTCGATAGCGTGACGCTATCCTGGCCTAGGCCAACCGGGTGCTGTCCGAGGCCTTTGCGCAGGTTCAGCGCGCCGCCGCCCAGTCGTGTGTTTTGGCGAGCGCGACTAGCGCGGCGACCGCAGGCGAGAAGCGGCGCCCGGCGACGGTCACCAGCGAGACCGTGCGGCTCATCTCCGGGTTTACCAGCAGGCGCGTGGCGATGCCGGACAGCATCGGCAGATGCTCGGGCATCACAGCGCAGCCCATGCCGGCGACGACGAGCGCCTGGATCCAGTCCTCGCGCTCGCTGCTGTAGACGATGTTCACCTTGGGCGCGGCCAGCTTGTAGTGGTTGGCCCGCAGGTCGGGAAACTCGCAGTTGACCCGCATCAGGTAATCGGCGCCGTCGAGGTCGGCGAGGGTCACCGCGTTCAGCCCTTCGAAGCAGTGGCCTGGCCCGAACGCCACGGTATAGCGCTCGCTGAAGAGCGGGTACGTATCGAAGCGCTCGGGCAGGTCGGGCAGCGCGACGATGGCGACGTCGAGCGCGCCCTCCATCAGCTCGTCGACCAAGATCCGCCCGCCGGTCTCGCGCAGGGTGAGCTCGGCCGCCGGTACCTTCGCGCGCAGCCGGGCGAGGAAGCCGATCATCCGCGTGGGCCCGATCGTGCACATGATGCCCAGGCGCAGCGGCGCCGTATCGAGCGTCGCGAAAGACTGCGCCTCGCGGCGGGCGGCCTCGCTCTCGGCCAGCATGGTCGCCAGATGCGGCTGCACCAGGCGGCCGAGATCGGTCAGGTGGGTGCGCCGCCGCTCGCGGCGGAAGAGCTGACCGCCCAGCTCCTCCTCGAGATTATGGATGGCGCGGGTCAGCGAAGGCTGGGCGACGTTGCACTGCTCGGCCGCGCGCGTGAAGTTGAGTGTCTCACAGACGGCGAGAAAATAGCGGACCTGGTGCATTTCCATCGGCGTCGCCCCGGATGACGCGGTGAAAAATCATGCCCGAGGGCGGTTCGCCATGCAATCGCCAGATCAACAAACTAGGCAGCTACCATGGTTGTTAATGAGCTAGATTTTCGGGGAAGATTTTTTCCGGCCAATGTCAGCATTGGGTCATTAGCTGACCTCGGCTGCGTCGAACGCGATGTCCGCTTTGAACGGAGAACCGGACATAACGATCAGCTTCGAGAACGTCTGCTGTGCGCCCAATAGCGGACATTGGTGTGCATTGACCAAGCCGGACAGCAGTTTGGCTCCAAGCGTATGGTCTCTGTGCAACGCTCGACGCAATGTGGCCGGGCCAAGACGCCACTCAGCCTTCCCTGAGCATTTGTTCGGCCCTTGCGGCGCCTTAGCCTCGGGCCTTGTCGATTCGAGGCCAAGGGTGCGCCGCAGGGTGTTCCGAAGAATTGTCAAACGGTCTCGACCGCCTGTGGGGCGGGCGCCTTGTGTACGTCGACGGATTCGACGCCGGCCGACTCCAGCACCTCTTGAGACTTCTCGATCTCACGCTCAGTGCCGTGGACCAGCAGCAGGAACTTGTCGGCCTCCAGCGCCGTCTGGTAGCGAATGATGCTGTCCTTGGGCACCCCGATGCTGGCGAGCGCTGCGCCGAGAGCACCCAGCGCGCCGCCGGCGGTCGCGCCGCCTAAGGCACCCGCCACGATCGATGCCAGCGGACCGAGAATGATGATGTGACCGAAGACCGGAATGATGAGGAACGCGGCGCCGAACAGGAGCCCCCAGATCGAGCCCCAGAACGCGCCCCATTTGCCCCAGCCCTTCATCCGCTCGCCGGTATTGTAAAACCCCAGCACTTTGTCTTCGGAATGGTAGCCGCGCCCGACTACCGACAGCCGTTTCATGTTTATGCCCGCGCGTTGGAGCATCTTGACCGCCTTGTCCGCATCCGTGTGCGTGCGGAAGACGGCAACGCAGGAACGTTCAGCTTTCATCATGGGTCTCCATATCTTTCCGTCGTGAGGCCGCGGATGCGCGGCCGCGTTATGAACACGTCCGGTGTACGCCGGCGCGGCTGATCATGGCGTGGCGGTCCGATTAAATCGGTGTAATCGTGGACGCCGATCTCAGAGTGGCGCCCGATGGTCGTCATGGACGCGTGCGTCCGTTCCGTCGGGAGGATCCGCGATTTCGGCTTTGGGCCGGGCCGGGACACCGCCGGCCGAACACCGCTGGAGGTCACAGACCCTTTGCCGACGGCGCCATCGGCGCAGGAAGACAAGCACCGCACCGATGGCCGCTATGAGCACGCCCAGTCCGACAAAAGACCAAACGCGCGGCAATTGCATGATCGCCGCAATCTCCATTCCCGTGACGTTCCCGACGAAGACCCACCCGGCGACCCACAATCCCGTCCCAACGGCGTCAAAGAGCACGAACCGACGCCATGGCATGGTGAGGCTGCCCGCGAGCAGCCCATTGAGCTGCCGGATGATCGGGACGAACCGGGCCCCAACGACAATTATTGCGCCATAGCGGCGGTGAATACGCCGCGCCGCATCCAAGCGCTCCGACGTCGCTCCCACGACGCTGCCAAATCGCCGCAGCAGCGTCAGGCCCCCAAACCGGCCGATCAGGTAGGCCGCGTTGTCGCCGAGAATCGCCCCTGTCCAAGCCGATATAGCGACGACCGTCGGGTCCAGCATATGCCGCCCCGACAGGACCGCGGCGGCGATCAGCATTGTTTCGCCGGGCAGGGGAAGCCCCAGCGTTTCCAGCGCGATCACAGTGGCGACGCCGAGATACCCGTAACTGTGAATGACGGGCTCGGCCCAGTTCAGCAGCGAGGCGATTTCGGGCGCCATTGTCCCTCCGCCAGGGGCGGTCTCGTATGCCCTGAGCAGGGCCTTATAGAAGTCCGCCGAAAAATGGCCTCAGGCGCTCAGCGCCGGTCCTGCTCCCGGATCCAGGCGCCGATCTTGGGCCAGTGATCAGCGAGCGTGCGCGCGCCCATGAACAGGCCGATATGGCCACCCGAGGCCACGTCGCAGACGATCTGTTTGGTCGCGGTGCCAAGCAGCCGGCGTGCCGCGAAGACCTGGGGCTTCGGGGTGATGTCGTCGATGTCTCCGGCGAGGAGATAGGCCGGCGCCGTCACGTCCGACAGGGATAGCCGTCGTCCCAGGCCGACGAAGGTTCCCTTGGCCAGGCTGTTATTGCGGAACAGCTCCTTGACCGCCTGCAGATAGAAGGCGCCGGGCAGATCGATCGGGTTCTCATACCAGCGCTCGAACGCCTCGGTCCGCTCGATGTAGTTGCGATCCTCGATATGGGTATAGAGGTCGACGTATTTCCCGAAGAACTGCTGCTCGGGATGCATGCTCTTCCAGCCGGCGACCATGTAGGCGCCGCGCATCCGTCCGCCGCCCGCGGTCACGATCTCCTCGAAAAAGCTCATCGGCAAGTCGTGCGCCATCCTCTTCAGCGCACCGTCGCCGGCGTCGGTATCGATGGGCGCTCCGGCGAGCACGAGCGAGCGCACCTTCTCGGGATAGCGCGCGGCGAACATGGCGCACATCCAGCCGCCCTGACAGAGCCCGACGAGATGGACCGGCTCGCCCAGATCGTCGACCGCGACATTGATTTCGGCGAGATACTTGTCGACGTCGAAGTTGCCCATGGCCTCGGTTGCGCTCTTCCAGTCGGTAACAAGTACGCGCTCGAGTCCGTTCGCCAGGAGCGTGCGGACGAGGCTTTGCTGCGGCGCGAAGTCGGCGATGGCGGCGCTGTGTCCGGCGTAAGGCGCATCGACCAGCACGGGCGCCTGACGCGTTCCGCTGTGTCCGGACGAAAAGTCACGCAGTCGCATCGTGTCGAGGTCGAGTGCCACAGTGTTCCGCGTCGCCCATTCCGGCGGCGCCGGATTCTCCACGCGCTCCATTTCGGAGAGGAAGCGAAGGTTCTCTTGGAACAACTCGAGGCCGGTTTCGCCGGCCTCGAGCGCGGCAGCCATCGGCCACATCCAGGGGACGCTGTGCTCATGGGTCGTGGTCAGGGCGGGCCGTTTCGGAGCTGCTCTCATGGAGTTACCTCGTTTGGGGGATTACCTCGCTTGGGCCTGAACGTGCTGCTGTCGGGCCGCCGCAAAGGCGTGACGTGCGATGATCCGATCCTCGTCGGTGGGGATGACCCAGACGGCGACATCGCTGTCGCGGGTGCTGATCTTGGGTCGGCCGCTGCGGTTGGCGTCGGGGTCGAGCCGGATGCCGAGCCACGCCGATCGCCAGCACACCCGCTCGCGGATTTCGGCGGCGTTCTCGCCAATCCCGCCCGTGAACACGAGCGCGTCGAGCCCGCCCGCGGCCGCCGCGAGCGATCCCAGCTCGCGGACGATCCGGTAAACGAACAGCTCGACCGCCTGCTTTGCGTGGGGATCGTCGCTGGCCAGCAAATCGCGCATGTCGGCGCTTATGCCGGAAACCCCGAGAAGGCCGGACGCATGATAAAGCAGGCGCTCCAGTTCTTCGTGATCCATGTCCGCCTTGCCGGCGAGCCACAACATCACGTCGGGGTCGAGATCGCCGGGACGCGTGCCCATGACCAGCCCGCCCAGCGGCCCGAAACCCATCGTGGTCGCAACGCTGTGGCCGTCGACCATGGCGCACATGCTGGCGCCGCCGCCCAAATGGGCTACTACGGTTCGGCCGGCCAGCGCAGGCGGATCGAGTTCGCGCAGCCGCTCGCGAATGTATTCATAAGACAGCCCGTGAAAACCATAGCGGCGCACGCCGCGCTCGTGATAGTCGCGCGGCAGCCCGTATCGTCCGGCCACCTCCGGCATGGACCGATGGAATCCGGTGTCGAAGCAGGCGATCTGGAGGATACCCGGGAAATGCATCCGGAAGGCCCGGATACAGTCGAGATTGCGCGGCATGTGCATCGGCGAGAGGGGGACAAGACCGTCGAGGCGGTCGAGCAGCGCCTTGTCGATCACCGCCGGGGCCCGGTGGTGCGGGCCGCCGAAGACCACCCGATGCCCGATCACGCTGAGCGTGCGGCCGTCCAGCTTGCCCGCGATCCAGTCGGCGAACCGACCGATCGTCGCGGCAATGCCGCCATCGCCGTCGAGGGTCCAGGTCGCGTCCTCGATGATGTTGCCGTCCGCATCGCCCGCTTTGAGACGCGGCGCCGTATCGATCCGCTCGATCTCAGCGCGCAGAAGCGGAACAGGATCCGCCGCGCCCCCGGGCGCATAGAGGCCCGCCTTGATGCTCGACGAGCCGGCATTGACCGCGAGCGCGGTTCCCAGCCCGTAGCCGGAAGAGGTTCGCCAGTCGCCCATCAGACCGCCAGCTGCATCGGCGCCGCCTGGTGGCGGGCCCGGTTCATGAGGACGGCGAGCGCGCAGGAGGCGAGCCGCGCATTGGGCCCGTCGGCGCGGCTGGTGAGGATGATGGGCACGCGGGCACCGACGACGATGCCCGCGGTTTCGGCCTCGGCCAGGTATTCAAGCTGCTTGGCGAGCATGTTGCCGGATTCGAGGTCGGGCACGACGAGGATGTCGGCGGCGCCGGCAACCGGCGAGTTGATATGCTTGATCTTCGCCGCGCGCAGGCTGACGGCGTTGTCGAAGGCAAGGGGGCCTTCGAGAATGCCGCCGGTGATCTGGCCGCGGTCGGCCATCTTGCACAGCGCCGCTGCATCGATGGTCGAGCGGATTTTCGCATTCACGGTTTCGATCGCCGAGAGGATCGCGACCTTGGGGCGCTCGATGCCGATGGCACAGGCGAGGTCGATCGCGTTTTGGACGATATCCACCTTGTCGTCGAGGGTCGGATAGATCGTGACCGCCGCATCGGTGACCATCAGGATGTTGGGATAGGTCGGCACGCTGAGCACGAAGACATGGCTCTCCCGCCGCGCCGTGCGAAGCCCCGTCTCGGGATCGAGCGCCTCGTGCATGAGGATGTCGGTATGGAGACTGCCCTTCATCAAGGCGCCGCACTTGCCCGTCCGGCAGAGCTCGACGGCGCGCCGCGCGGCCGCGACCTCGTCGGCCGCATCGACCAGCTCGTGGTGATCGATATTGAGGCCCAGCACGCCGGCGAGCCGGCGGATTTCCCGCGCCTGGCCGATCAGCACCGGCGAGATCAGCTGCTCGAGGGCCGCCTCGACCGCTCCGGTCAAGGCGACGTCGCTCTGCGGAAAGCAGACCGCGGTGCGAAGCGGCTCATGGGTGCGGCATTGGGCGATCAAGTGTCCGAAGACATGCTGGTTCTCTTTCATGGGTCTCTCCCAAAGTTTGGCCCGGCCATCGGACAGCGCCGCCGGCGCCTAGCCGTGCAACGAGCGCTCGATCCGCCGCACGTAGCGTTGATGGCCGAACAGCGCGCCGCGCTCCAGCGCCCGGTAGGTCAGGATCTTCACGCCGCTCAGCACCATGAATTCGACCAGGGACACGCCCCAGACGACGAGTGCCAGCCGCCAGCCGATCGGGGTCACGAACCAGCCATAGACCGCGGCCAGCGTGCCGAGAAGCTGGGTCGTCTCCGCTGCGGCGATCAGGCGCAGGCTGGGCCACGGCCGCTGCCAAATGGCGCCGATGTTCCGTGTCAGGTAGATCGTGAGATGACCGGCCACGAGCAGCTTCAGGAACATGACGGTCTGGGTGGTCGTGCGCGGCAGACCGAGGTGAACATCGACATACCAAAACAGCAGAAATGTGACCGCGACCCCGGTGAGCCCGAGCATCGTGGCGACGGTGAGGATGCGCGACATCCGCCAGCGCACCGGCTTGCCCGCGACGGTGACGTTGTCATAGGCGATCATCATGATCGGGAAGTCGTTGAGGATGGCCAGCAGGACGATCATCACCGGCGTCACGGGGTAGAAGTTGAACACCAGGATCGACAGAGCAATGAACAGCAGCACGCGGATCGTCTCGGCGATTCGGAACGTCGCGTAGCTGGTCATGCGCGCGAAGATGCGCCGCGCCTCCTCGACGGCGCGGGTGATGGTGGCCAGGCCCGGCGCCGTTAAGACCAGATCGGCCGCCGCACGGGCGGCGTCGGTAGCGCCGCTGACTGCGATGCCGACATCGGCCTGCTTGAGCGCCGGCGCGTCATTGACGCCGTCGCCGGTCATGCCGACGACATGGCCGTGCGACTGCAGGGCGCGCACGATCTTGAACTTGTGCTCGGGAAAGACCTGGGCGAAGCCCTGCGCCGCCTCGATCTTGTCGCCGTCCTCGCCGGCGCCGTCGGCGCCGAACACCTCCTGGGCGGACAGTATGTTGGTGCCGAGCCCGAGCGTGCCCGCGATCTCGCGGGCGATGGCGCCATGGTCGCCCGTGACCATCCGCACGTCGAGGCCCATGTCCCGCGCCGTGGCTAGCATCGCCGCGGTGTCGTCACGCGGCGGGTCGAGCAGGGGCAGCAGGCCGAGGTAGCGCCATGCGCCGTCCGGCCCGGTCCGGGCGACGCCCAGCGTCCGGTAGCCATGCGCGGCAAGCTGGTCGGTCTGCGCCGAGATCTTCGCCCGCAGGCTATCGTCCGCGTCGACCAGCTCGGTGATCGCCTGCGGTGCGCCCTTGGCGACCCGGAACTTGATCGGGCCTTTCTGGATATCGGCTTCGGCGCGCTTGCGGACGGGATCGAAGGGCTCGAAGACCCGGACCTCGAAATTGCTCAAATCCTGTCCCGTGGCCTTGATACGGTCGAGCACCGCGCGGTCGATGGGATCGGGCTGTTCGCGCTCGGAGGCAAGGGCGGCCGCGATTAGGAGCTCGCTTGCGTCGCCCGCCGCGATCAGCACCGGGTCGCCGACGCTCAACTCGTTCTTGGTCAAGGTGCCGGTCTTGTCGCAGCACAGGATATCGGCGCTGGCGAGCTCCTCGATCGAAACCAGGCGGGAGACGATGGCCTTGGCGCGGGCCAGCGTGGACGCGCCCACCGCCATGGTGACAGACAGCACCGCCGGCAACGCCACCGGGATCGCGGCCACGGTCAGAATCAGCGCGAATAGCAGCGCGTCGATCAGCGGGTCGCCCCGATAGAGCGCGACGATCAGAATGAGGCCGACCAGGCCGATGGTCGCGAGGATCAGGAAGTTGCCGATCTTCAGCACCGCCTGCTGGAAGTGCGAGCGGCTGCCGGCGGTCTCGACCAGCTTGGCGGTGCGGCCGAAATAGCTCTGTGCGCCCGTTGCGGTAACGACAGCTTCGATCTCGCCCCTGCGCACGATCGAGCCCGAATAGGCGACGTCGTCGCCGGACCTCTCAACCGGCAGCGATTCACCGGTGAGCGCCGACTGATCGATGCTGAGGCGCCCGTCGCCCATTAGCTCGACATCCGCCGGCACAATGTTGCCGAGCTTGAGCGCGACGCGGTCGCCGGGCACGAGAAGCCGCGCGGCGATGTCGCGCCAGACGCCGTCGCGCAGCACATGCGCGGAGGGCGCCAGGCGCTGCTTTAACGCCTCGATCGCATTGTCGGCCTTTTGCTCCTCGAAGAAGCCGACGCCGGCGTTGATGGCGAGCAATGCCACGATGACCGCGAAGTCCTCCCAGCGCGCTCCGATCGCCGCGAGAACGGCTGCGCTCTCGATCATCCAGGGGATCGGCCCGATGAAATAGCCGGTTAGACGGCGCAGCCATCCCGTCCGCGAGTCCGGGAGGGCGTTCGGTCCGTATTGCTGAAGCCGACGGTCGGCCTCGGCGGAGCTCAAGCCGCCAGGCGTGGATCGTGGGCGCGGAGGACCCTGGGTGCTCGATGAAGAACGGGCGCTCCGGGGTGCTGGTTGTAGCTTCATATCCTATGGGTCCGACGTCGCCCGATACCGGGGGTCAGGGTGCCGGCCAGCCGACAGCTGCTGATGGTCGAGTCAAGCCGCCTGGCGCGTGTTCGTAATTGGCGTGGTCAGCACGATGTCGCTAGATCTGGGAATTACGAATAACGGCTCGCGGCTAACCCGGGCGTGAACCGATGGTTACGAATCGGTAATCCGTGCGTTGCGCCCTTGCACGTGAGTGCCACGTGAATGCCTCTGCGCGCCCGTCATGGCCCTGAGCATGCGCGTAATCCAACAACGAGATTAGGAATACCGCCGTGACGGGTCGTTCAAGGAGCGCGCTTGGCCGCCAAGCCGTCTGGCCGGTACACGCAGGCAACCAGCGAAGGACGATGGCTAACGGCTGCGGGGAGGAAGCGGGCCGACGATGTCCGCTATGGGTCATAAGCGGACGCAATATCCACAAACCCAGCATGTCCGCTTTGCTTCCTAAAGCGGACATGGCAAATCGCACGATCAACGTCCGCCTATAGACAGTGGCAGACAAGGGATTCGGATCCTTGGCAGCCGAAGCACGCTCGAGAACGAAACTGGCGATTTAGCTTCGCTGGCTCCAAATCATACAGGTGGAGCGCCTGTTCCACACGTTATGTCGAAGCCGAATCCTGTTCCAGCCAATAGTTCGTCAGCGCATCCCCCGCGACAGGCCCGAGATCGGGATCGTGTGAGAAGGCTTGGAGAAACTGGATGACGGCAGCCCTTTGCGGTCTGGTGAACAGGGCAAATTTGGAGATCTGGAATTCGTACAACCCAGGATCCTCGTTCGTTGGATCGAAAGCGCGGATCGTGCTCTCCGCCGCATACTCGATCGTGTCGTGGTGGTTCAGCGACCAGATCATGAAAGCGGGCATATAGTATTGGAATGCTTCCGCACTGAAGAATGACGGCGCGGCGTAGTTGCTGATGATGATGTCGTCAGCTAGCCGCCGCCGGTCGGGCGCGCCATAAAAATCCACGACATCGCCATCATCCATGCATTTTGGGTGCAGCAATCTTTCGTCGCCAGGTGGGCTCAACCCCGAGAAAGCCGCTTCGATCTCCGCGACGGCTATGCTGACAATATCGGGATCCAGCATCATGACTCGACGTTTTTAGAATAATGCAGGCGGCAAATCCTAGCACCATTGGATGGTTGCGTCGGCGATTGATTGCCGCTCTGGCCCGATCTCGGACGTTCGCGCACAAGTTAGCGAATGTCCGCTTTGGGTCA
>CAZBRE010000089.1:13677-17427 GCA_964494065.1 uncultured Alphaproteobacteria bacterium | reverse complement strand
GAGACGGAGATCGTCTGGCCGGTGATGAAGGCGGCGTCGTCGGAGGCCAGGAACGCGACCGTGCCCGGAATGTCTTCCGGCTGGCCGAGCCGCTTCAACGGGATCGAGCGCCTGAGCGCTTCGTGGATCTTCTCGCCCTGCGGCCCCTCGCCGAGGAAGGATTTGAAAAGCGCGGTCTCGGTCGGTCCCGGACAGACGGCATTGGCGCGTACGCCCGAACGCGCCAGCTCGCGCGCGATCGTCTTGGTGAAGGAAATGAGCCCGCCCTTGCAGGCCGAATAGACCGCCTCGCCCGACGAGCCGACGCGCCCCGCGTCCGAGGCGATGTTGATCACCGCGCCCGAAGCGCGCTCGGCCATGCCCGGCAGCACCGCGTGGTGCAGATGGATCGGCCCGCGCAAATTGATCGCGATCACCTGATCCCAGAAATCGGGCTCGGTCTCCAGGAAATTGATGAAGCGGTCCCAGCCGGCGTTGTTGACCAGGATATCGATCGGCCCGGCATCGGCCTCGAAGGCCGCGACGGCGGATTTGACCGCCGCGTAGTCGGTGATATCGCAGGCCACGCCCTGCGCCGTGCCGCCCGCCTTGGTGACGGCTTCGGCGGTCCGTATTGCTGCCGTTTCGTCGATGTCGAAGACGCCGACGGCGCAGCCTTCCTCGCCGAGCCGGGTGCAGATCGCCGTGCCGATCCCCCCGCCGCCGCCCGTTACCAGCGCGACCTTCCCCGTCAATCCCCGCATGTCTTTCTCTCCGCGTTCGATACGTTGCCCGCCCGGGCGGTGCCCGTCTGGAGGCGAAGTCTACCGGCAGCGCCGGATAGTCCCAACCATCCATGATGTCGCGGGAGAACGCTATCGACCTAGGAAGGCGGCCTTCAGCACCGGGTCATTCCACAAATCGGCGCTTTCACCCTGGGCGACGATCGCGCCGGTGCGCATGACATAGGCGCGCGTGCTGACCTCGAGCGCGAAGGTGACGGACTGCTCGGCGAGCAGCACCGCCGTCCCCGCTGACGCGATCTCCTGAAGCTTAACGCCGAGCTCCGCGCGCAGCCCGGCGGCGAGGCCGAGCACCGGCTCGTCAAGCAGCAGGAGCTTGGGCGCGCCCATCAGCGCCCGGGCGATCGCCAGCATCTGCTGCTCGCCGCCGGAAAGCCGCCAGGCATTCGTCTGCATGCGCTCGGCCAGGCGCGGGAACAGCGAGAAGGCCTCGTTGATGCGCCGGCCGCGTTCCTGCGCGCCGGCCGGGCAGGCGACTTCAAGGTTCTCGCGCACGCTCATGCCGGCGAAGACGCGCCGTCCCTCGGGCGCATAGCCGATGCCGCGCGCGGCCCGCCGTTCGGGCGGCACGCCACCGAGCGGCGCGCCGTCGAACGACATCGCGCCGCCCGCCACCGGCAGCAGCCCCATGATTGCCGCAAGCAGCGTCGACTTGCCCGCGCCGTTGGCGCCGACCAGCGCCACGCATTCACCGGCCTCGACGGCGAGCGAAGCGCCGCGCACCGCGGCAATCGCGCCGTGGCGCACCGTGACATCGGAGAGGCTCAGGAGCGTCATGGCCTACCCGCTCCGGTGGCCTGAAAATCGGGCCCGAGATAGGCTTCGATCACGGCGGGATCGTTGCTCACCACGTCAGATGGCCCCTCGGCGATCAGCCGGCCTTCGTGCAGACAGGCGAGCCGCCCCGCCAGCGGCATCAGAAATCCCATGTCGTGATCGATGATCAGGAAGCCGATACCGGTCCGCGCCAGGCCGCGCAGCGTTGCGGCGAGCCCGTCGACCTCCTCGGCCGTGAGTCCCGCCGCCGGCTCGTCCAGAATGATGAAGCGCGGCCGCAGCGCCAGCGCGCGGGCCAGTTCGACCCGCCGCCGCACCGCATGGGGCAGGGCGGCGACGTCGTCATGGGCGCGGTCGAGCACTCCGGTCGCGGCCATCGCCGCAATGGCCTGATCATAGGCACGCGCGAGCCGCGCCTCAGGCCCGCCGCGCCCCGGCGTCGCACAGGCCGTGGCGACATTGTCGAGGGCGGACAGGCCAGGGGCGAGCGCGGGTGTCTGAAAGGTCCGGGCAATCCCCGCCCGCGCGATACGAAAGGCCGGGAGGCCGCTGAGCGTCAGCCCGCCTAGTGAAACCTGCCCCGCATCGGCCGCGTATTGCCCGGTGACGATGTTGGCGAGCGTCGTCTTGCCGGCGCCGTTGGGGCCGATCAGCCCGACGATCTCCCCCGGCGCGACGCGCAACGAGACATCCGCGAGCGCCGTAAGGCCGCCGAAACGCTTACCGACGGTCTCGATTGCGAGGTCGACGTTCGTGCTGGCCGGGGCGAGCGAAACATCGCCCTGCGGTTCGGGCACCGAGGGCCGCACCGCCGACTTCGGCACGAGGCGGCCGGGCAGTCCCGCGAGCCCGTCGGGCGCCAGGATGACCGCGGCCAGCAGCACCGCGCCGTAGGCAATCAAGTAGTGGTCCTCCAGGAACCGGAACCATTCGGGCAGCGGGTAAAGCAGCAGCGCGCCGATAAAGGCCCCGGCGATCACGGTGCGCCCGCCGACCACGGTCATGGCGAGGCAGGCGACCATGACCTTGAACTCGACGACTTCGGGCGAGATCACGCGCACCACCGGCACGGCGAGCGCGCCCGCGACCGCCCCGTAGGCGGCGCTCCAGAGAAACGCGTTGAAGCGGAGCCGGTCGGTGTCGATCCCCGCCGCCGCTGCCGCGATCGGGTCCTCGCGGGCGAGCGCGTGCACGCGCTTCGGCAGGCCGCGCTGGAGCCGCCAGGCGAGCAGCGCCAGAAGCCCGGCTGCCCCCCACACCACGGCGAACTCGCCCCAACCGCGCGGCACGTTGAGGCCGAAAAGCGCCATGCCCGGCACGCCCGCAAGCCCGTCGCCGCCGCCGGTCAGCGCCTCCCAGTTGCGCGCGCCGATCAGCATGACCTCGGCGATGCCGAGCGTGGCGAGCGCGAAGTAGTGGGACTTGAGGTGGCGCACCGGCACCGCGATCAGAGCCGCCAGCGCCACGGCGACGATAATCGCTGCCGCGACATTCAATACGTACGGCGTGCCGGCCCTGAGCCCGAGCAGTGCCGCCGTGTAGGCGCCGACGCCGAAGAACGTCCCCTGCGCCAGCGACAGCGCCCCCAGATGGCCGAAGACGAACTGATAGCCCATGACCATGATGGCGTAGCACCCGGTCAGGGTGAGCACGCGCAGCACATAGCTGTCGGCGAAACCGAAGGCGTAGACCGCCAGCGCCAGGGCCGCGGCCGCCCAAGCCGCCGGCCGTACCCAGGACCGCGGGGTCATGTCGCGCATCGCGCTCATACGCGCCGCGCTCACACGCGCCGACCAATGGGCTCGCCGAAGAGACCCTGCGGGCGCAGCACCAACGTCAGCAGGAGCGCGCCGTAGAGCGCCGCCTCGGCGACCGGGCTCGACAGCCACGCCGCGACCCCGACCTCGAAGAGCGCAATCATGAGCGCGCCGGCGAGCGCCCCCGGCACGCTGCCCCAGCCGCCGATGACGACGGCGATATAGGCCTTGATCATCAGATTGCCGCCCGACTCGGGCGAGACGAAATAGCTGTTGGCGAAGAGCAGCCCGGCGGCGCCGGCGAGCGCGGTGCCGAGGGCGAAGCTTGCCGCGATCATCGCCCGCACCGGCACGCCGACCGCGCGCGCCATCTCGGGGTCCTGCGCGCTCGCCCGCAGCCGTCGTCCGAACTGCGTGCGCCGAAGCAGAAGCGC
>CAZBRE010000089.1:6763-13577 GCA_964494065.1 uncultured Alphaproteobacteria bacterium | reverse complement strand
CCTGCGCGCTCGCCCGCAGCCGTCGTCCGAACTGCGTGCGCCGAAGCAGAAGCGCCGTCCCGCCGATCAGCAGCACCGCCACCGCGAGGGTTGCAAGCGCCTGCCGGCTCACGACGAGGCCGGCGAGATCAAGATGTGGCCCCGCGAGCAACGGTGGGGCGGCGCGTTCGGCCGGACCCATCGCCGCCTTGACCGCATGCTGCAGCATGATGCCCACCGCAATGGTCGAGATGAAGACCGAGACCGGCGGGCCGCGCCGCAGGGGAAAGTAGGCGACGAGCGAGAAGAGCAGGCCTACGCCCGCCATGACGACCAGCACCAACGGCAGGACGAGGAGACCCGGCACCACCGCGCCCAGCGGCAGCACTGCGGCGAGCGCCACCGCCAGCATGCCGCCCGCCATGACCAGCTCGCCATGGCCGAAGTTGACCGCGGCCGTCGCGTTCAGCACCAGCACGAAGCCGAGCGCCACCAGCGCATAGGACGCCCCCAGCACCAGCGCGTTCAGCAGAAGTTGGCCGAGCTCCATCGGCTTAAGGACCTTGGATCCGGCCGCGTCTCACAAAGCGCCGTCGACATTGCGGTAGCGCTTGACGATCGCCGGCACCCGCGTCTTGCCGTCATAGCAGACGATCACCGCGTCGTGCGCCATGTTGCCCTTGCCGTCGGACTTGTAGGTCATGGCGAGCCCGTCATGTCGGCCGCTCGCGAGCGCCTTTCGCACATCCTCGGCCGTCTTGGCGCCGGCGGCGACGGCCTTCAGCACCATCGTCACCCCGTCATACTGCGCGGCGGCGAAGGCATCGGGCGCGCGGCCGAAGCGTTTCTGAAACGCGGTGGCGAAGGCGCGCATCGGATCCGAGCCGCCCGACACCGGCGAGGATCCGCTCTCGGCGCAGACGCCCTTGAGCGATGACGGCTGGAGGAGGGCGGCGGTCGATGGCTGGTGCATCGCCGAGCCGGCAACGATCGGCAGGCCGAGCCTCAACCCCGCCGCCTGTTTGACGATCAGCGCGGTCGGCCCGGAATGAAGCTGCAGGACGAGCACGTCCGCGCCCGAGCGCTTCAGCTTCACCAGCACCGGCGTCATGTCCTTGACCCGCGGCGACAGGCCTTCCTCCATCACCACCGTCGCCCCCAGCCTTTTGAAGTTCGCTCGAAGGTGCGTGCGCCCGCTTTGGCCGTAGGCGGTGGTCTGGTAGACGAGCGCGACCTTCCTGCGCTTGAGCTCCTCGACCGTGTAGCGCGCCTGCGCCGTCTTCACGACCGCATCGCCGGGGAAGAAGCGGAACACATATGCGTTGCCGAGCTCGGTGATCTTGGCGGTGCCCGAGATTGTCACAAGCGGCACCTTGCGTTCCTTGGCGAGCGGCATGATCGCCAGCATCTCCGGCCCGAAGATCGGTGCGGAGATGGCGACGGGCAGGGGCCCGCGCACCGCCTTCTCGAAGGCCTGCACCGCGCGCTGCGGCGAGGAGCCCGTATCGAGCACCAGCCGTTCGACGCTCACCCCCTTGGGCGCGTGGCTCAGCGCGAGCAACGCACCGTCGCGCTGGCTCGCCCCTTCGAGCGCCAGAATGCCGGACGTCGGTGCCAGGATCGGCAGGCGCACGCGCTCCGCCCAGGCGCCGCTCGACCAGAAAACCGCGACGGCGCTGGCGGCGAGCGCCGCCCGGGCGCAGAAAAATAGGGACAATTGGCGGGTTCGGTTATTTCCTGCGGCCGATGCCATGGCGGTTCGCTCCCTGTTGTTAGGAAGCGGCTGCCGCGCGATCGCCTGGATGCTCTACTGGCGTATCCCGCGTGACGCTCCCTACGCTGGTATGAACCAGGTCAGGTTCTATGGGTTTACTCTCAGTCTCCGTTTCCCGGAGACACCCCAGCCTCACGCTGTAACGCATCAGCATCGCCCGCGCGCAGGCGCCGTGTCAAGCGAGGGCCGCGCGTGCCCGTTCGGCGAAGTCTAATTCGTGCGTCGGCGCAATACGTAAACGCCGTTCTCTAATCCATCGAAGTAGGTATCTACGAGCGCATGGCGGATCGGCGCGCCGCTCTCATCCGGTTCGAGATTGCGTTCGGCGACATAGGTTGTGTGCGCAGCGCCGTGCACCAGCACGTGATACCAGGGCGCATCTTTCGGCGGCCGTGAGCGCGCCATCGTCTCGTACCATTCGTCGCTGCCGCGGAATGTCGCGTCGACGTCGAACACGACTCCGCGATAATCGAACAGACGGTGATGGACCAGCGCGCCGATCTGGAACTTGACGGTGCCAGGCATTGTCACTCATCTCTCCCTGTTGTTGCCGCATTCGTCCAAAAATTGCCGTAATGTGACACTTGATTTTGTTACCTATATTTGCGATCAAAATCATTAAGAAGGCAGATCGAATTCATGCGGTCCCAAAGAGATTTCGTGACACGCGCCCGTACCCAAAGAAAAAAGTGAACGAAATGGACCGTGAATCCTTTGGCCCCGAGTTCGACGAAACCGCCCATTCAAATGCGGGCGTTCTTCCAGAGAATACACCAAGCGGACCAAAGGCAGAGGCGAACCCAAAGCGGGCTCGCAGCGAACGCGACCATCAAATGGAACTGTTCGGCGGCATCGCGCCGATCGAACATGGCGGGGCGGCGACCATCCGTCCGGTCGCCGGTGGCCCGCACCAAGGCGCGCTGCGCCTCGTACGCGTCGTCCAGCCGGCCCACGGCACCGTCTCACGCAACGCCGATCAGACGCTGACCTACCGGCCGGAGCCGGGCTTCGCCGGCACCGACCAGTTCGACTACACGCTGACCGACGATGCGGGCGCGCTGTTTTCGGCCACCGTGACGGTTTCCGTGACGATCGAATCGCGCCGGCCGCGTTCGGTGTTGCCGGCGAGCTTCGACAGCGAGCCGCCCGAAGCGCCAGCGGCGGGGACCGATGTGGCCGGCGGACTGGCGGCGTCCTTGGACCGGCCCTTTGCGCGGCCGATGCCCGACCGCGCCGCGGCGCAGATCATGGGCAAGTAGCCGCGCCGTCGGCGCACGCGTTCGCACGCTTCTCTTCTACACACAGCCATTATCGCGGTAGGTTGCGCCGGATATCTGCGGCGTGTGCCGGCACTCGGTCCCGGCGCATTGTCGCGAACCTCCACTGATCGGTCTGGCAATCGACCTCCACGCAATGACGAACCGGCAACGCGACCCCTGGCTGCTCACCCCCGGCCCGCTCACCACCTCGGACGGGGTGAAGCGGGCCATGCTGCGCGACTGGGGCTCGCGCGACCCGGCCTTCATCGCCATGACCGCGCGGGTGCGCGAGCGGCTGACCGCGCTGGCCGGCGGGGCGGACAGTCATGTCTGCGTGCCGCTCCAGGGCAGCGGTACCTTCGTCGTCGAAGCGGGGCTCGGCACGCTGATCCCGAAAGACGGCAAGGCGCTGGTGCTGGTGAACGGCGCCTACGGCGCGCGCATCGCCAAGATCCTGACGGTGCTCGGCCGTGCGCATGACGTGTACGAAACCTCCGAGGACACACCGCCCGATCCGGGGGAGGTTGCGCGCCGGCTCGCTGCCGATCCGGCGACGAGCCATGTCGTGCTGGTTCATTGCGAGACCACGAGCGGCATTCTGAATCCGCTCGCGGAACTCGCCGCCGCGACCGCCGAGGCCGGCCGCTCGTTGATCGTCGATGCGATGAGCGCTTTCGGCGCTTTGCCGCTCGACCTCGGCGCGACGAAGATCGACGCCGTGCTTGCCTCCGCCAACAAATGCCTCGAGGGCGTGCCCGGGATCGGCTTTGCCATTGTCGAACGAGCGGCGCTTGAGAAAGCCGGCGGCAACGCGCCGTCGCTCAGCCTCGATCTCCACGATCAATGGCGGGGCTTCGAGGCGAACGGCCAGTGGCGCTTCACGCCGCCGACCCATGTGCTTGCCGCGCTCGACGAGGCGCTGATCGAGCATGCGGCGGAGGGCGGCGTCGCCGGGCGCGGCGGGCGCTACGCCCGGAACTGCGCGGTTTTGACAAAGGGCTTGAGAGACCTTGGTCTCTCGCTCTACCTGCCCGACGCGCTGCAGGCGCCGATCATCGTCACGGTGCACGCCCCCGCCGATCCGGCCTTCGATTTCACCGCCTTCTACGACGCCGTCGCCGCGCAGGGCTACCTCATCTATCCGGGCAAGCTGACCCGCGCCGAGACCTTCCGCGTCGGCTGCATCGGCCGCCTGGGCGAGGCGGAGATGCGCGGCGCCGTCGCGGCCATCGCCAAAGCGCTCGATCGATTGGGGGTAAAGGATCGCAGTCCGGCAAAATGATGGGGAGGGATCCGTCATGGCAGGAGAAACGGATGGGGCGCGCGACCTCGGCAGCTTCGACTATGTGATCGTCGGCGCCGGCTCGGCCGGCTGCGTGCTGGCCAATCGCCTGTCCGCCGATCCCGATGTTTCCGTCCTGCTGCTCGAGGCGGGCGGCAAGGACGATTACTTCTGGATCAAGATCCCGGTCGGCTATCTCTTCACCATCGACAATCCACGCACCGACTGGCGCTACCGCACCGAGCCCGAGCCGGGTCTGAACGGCCGCGCGCTCGGCTATCCGCGCGGGCGCACGCTGGGCGGCTGCTCCTCAATCAACGCGATGATCTACATGCGCGGCCAGGCGCGCGACTACGACACCTGGCGCCAGCTCGGCAATGTCGGCTGGGGCTGGGACGACGTGCTGCCCTATTTCAAGAAATCGGAGGACTACGCCCTCGGTCCCGACGATCTCCACGGGGTCGGCGGCGAGTGGCGGGTGGAGGAGGCGCGGCTCTCCTGGGAGCTGCTCGATGCCTTCCGCGACGCCGCGGCCGAATGCGGCATCCGGTCGATCGAGGATTTCAACCGCGGCGACAACGAAGGCTGCGGCTATTTCAAGGTGAACCAGCGCCGCGGCGTGCGCGTCAGCACCGCGCGTGCCTTCCTGCATCCGGTGACGAACCGTCCCAACCTCACCGTCGTCACCCACGCCCAGGCCGAGCGCCTCATCTTCGACGGCAAGCGCGCGACGGGGATAAGGTTGCGGGTCAAAGGCGCGCCGGCAATAGCGACGGCGCGCGGCGAGGTGATCCTCTCGACGGGCGCCATCGGCTCGCCGCAGATCCTCCAGCTCTCGGGCGTCGGTGCGCCCGATCTCCTGAAATCATACGGGATCGAGATCGTCCACGACCTGCCCGGGGTGGGGGAGAACCTGCAAGACCATCTGCAGCTTCGCACGATCTATAAAGTCTCGAACGCAACCACGTTGAACCAGCAGGCGAATTCTCTGCTCGGCAAAGCCCGCATGGGCCTCGAATACGCCCTCTTCAAGCGCGGGCCGCTGACCATGGCGCCCTCGCAACTCGGCGCCTTCGCAAAGTCCGATCCGAGCTTCGAGACGGCCAATCTCGAGTACCACATCCAGCCGCTCTCGCTCGACAAGTTCGGCGACCCGCTGCACGACTTCCCGGCCTTCACCGCCTCGGTCTGCAACCTGCGGCCCGACTCGCGCGGCCATGTGCGGATCAAGAGCGCCGATCCAGCCGCCCATCCCGCGATCGCGCCCAATTATCTCTCCGCCGAGGCCGACCGCCGCATCGCCGTCGACGCGCTCAAGCTGACGCGCAAGATCTGCGCGGCAAGGGCGCTTCAGCGCTACGCGCCGGACGAATACCTGCCGGGCCCGCAGGTGCAGTCCGACGACGACATGGCGCGCGCGGCGGGCGATATCGGCACGACCATCTTCCACCCCGTCGGTACCTGCAAGATGGGCGACGATGGCGCGGCCGTGGTCGATGCGCGCCTGCGCGTCCACGGCCTAAAGGGGCTCCGCGTGGTCGATGCCTCGATCATGCCGCGGATCACCTCGGGCAACACCAACTCGCCGACCGTGATGATCGCGGAGAAGGCGTCGGAGATGATTCGCGAGGACCGGCGGGCCGGCGCGCGTTAGCGCCTGCCGCCCATATCCGCTTCGCTAGTTCTGGCGGTTGCCGTCGGCGCCGAGCGCGCGGCCGGCGGCGGAGATGTCCTTGCCGATGCCTTCGACCGTGTTGCAGGCCGAAATGCCCATGCCAAGCCCGACCGCGAGGGCGATCGCGAGGATGGTGGGAAATCTGCGGGTAATCGTCATAGCACCCTCCTACCCGTGTTGTTTGAACCGTTTGTTATGCAGTTCGGTACGGGTTTGCAGGGGAAACCATCCCCTCGCGGGCAGACCGCGAGGGGATGGATTTCCAGTACGGTAACGAGATGCGGGATCTAGTTCGTGCTGTCGTCGTCAACCAGGCCGATCGCCTTGCCGGCGTCGTTGAGGTCCTTGCCCAAACCGTCGAAGGTGTTGCACGCCGAAACGCCGAGGCCGAAGGCGGCAACGAAGGTGAGGGCGATGACGCGACGGATGATATTGGCCATGATTCGTGGCTCCCTCGAATGCAGAGCCCGTCCCCCAAGGGAACGGACGCCAGATGAGGCGACAGCCTTCACCCACCGCCCTAATATTTTCTGACGATAAGCCGCAAATATCTGGAAGTTTTACGCAAATTTGAGCGGCATCCCGCCGCGCCCTTGCCGACGAGCGGCGCGCGAAACGCCGCTTGTGGCCGGGTGGTCGCGCCCGTTTTGGTGTTATTGCGCTGCTTTGTTGAGCGCGCGGCCGGCAGCCGTGATGTCCTTGCCGATCCCTTCGATCGTGTTGCAGGCACCAAGGGAGCCGGCAAAACCCAGGATCAGGACCGCCGCGATGATCCGACGAAGCATGGAAATCCAACCCTCGATATTGACAGATCGTCGGATGACCCTACTAGGTCTTGTGGGTAA